>NZ_CP119573.1:0-302960 GCF_029278605.1 Cupriavidus sp. WKF15 | reverse complement strand
CATCAAGCGCTATACGCCTCGGGCCACGGATGTGTTCAGCATCATCCCGTCGGATATCGGACGGTCGTTGCTCGACATTACGCACCGGCTCGAGTACGACAAGCTGTCGGACGATGCCGCCGAAGCCTTCGATTCGCTGCGGCTGATCGAGCGCGAGGTGCGCAGCAGCGACGGCCGCTGGTATCTGGCGCGTTTTCTGCCCTACCGGACCACCGAGGACCGTATCGACGGCGCCGTGCTGTCGTTCATCGACATCACGTCTCGCCGTGCCGCGGAGGAGCGTCTTCGCGATGGCGAGCAGCGCATGCGCATCGTCGCGGAAAGCACGCGCGACTACGCCATCATCACGTTCGACGACGACGGTCGCGTCACGAGCTGGAATGTCGGCGCGCAGCGCATCTTCGGCTACGACGAGGCGGAGATGCTGGGCAGGGCGGCTGATGTCCTGTACACGCCCGGGGACCGTGAAGAACGCGTGCCGGCAGAGGAAATGGCGCAGGCCCGCAAGTACGGGCGTGTCGAGGAAGACCGCTGGCACGTGCGCAAGGACGGCACGCGCTTTCGCTCCAGCGGCGTGCTGTCGCGGCTGGAAGGCGGCGGCATCAGCGGTTACGCCAAGATCGCGCGTGACCTCGACGAGGCGCTGCCGCAGGGCGCGCCGCGCAATGAGTCGGCCTGGCGGCACGACGAAGACCAGGCGCGGCGCGACGAATTCCTGGCCGTGGTTTCGCACGAGCTCAAGCACCCCCTGAACCTGATCAGCGCGAGCAGCGAACTGATCTCGCGCTCGACGGAGGCCCGGCGCAATCCGCTGATTGCGCGTGCCACGGCGACGATCCAGCGCACGGTGCAGAACCAGGCGCAGATCATCGACGACCTGCTCGATATGTCGCGCGTGCGCACCGGCAAGCTCTCGCTCACGCGGGAGGCGCTGGACTGGCGCGAAGTCGTGCAGCGCGTGTGCGAGGCCGTGTCCGATGACGCGGCGCGCAAGCACCTGACGCTGCACTGCGAACTGCCCAAGACGCCTGTGTGGATCCATGCGGATGTCACGCGCATCGAGCAGGTGGTCTGGAACCTGATCAGCAATGCGCTCAAGTTCACGCGTGACGGCGGCAAGGTCGACGTCAAGCTGGAGAACGAGGGCGAGCGCGCCAGGCTCATCGTGCGGGACAGCGGTCATGGCATCGAGCCGCAGGCGTTGCCCCATATCTTTGACATGTTCCACCAGGGGGGCGGCCCGCGCGGCCGGCAATCCGGTCTTGGCATCGGGCTGTCGCTGGTCAAGGAACTGGTGACACTGCATGGCGGCACGGTCAGCGCGGATTCCGCCGGCGTTGGCCTTGGTGCCACTTTTACCGTAGCGTTGCCGGCAGGTGCCAGCCTGCGACCCGACGATGGCGAGGCGCCGGTGACCGCGTCATTGCTGCGCGGCATGCGCGTGATGCTCGTGGACGACGATGCGCCCACGGTCGAGACGTTCCGGATGCTGCTCGAATCGGAAGGCGCCGTTGTCCAGGTTGCCACGGACGCCCAGGCGGCGCTCAGGGAAATGGAGTCGAATCCGCCGGACCTGCTGCTGTCCGATCTCGGCATGCCCGGCATGGACGGCTACGAACTTCTGCGAGCAGCCCGCCAGCTTTCTGGCCTGGCAAACCTGACCGCAGTCGCGCTCAGCGGCTACGGGCAACAGCGCGACGTCGACGCGGCGCTGCAAGCGGGCTTTGATGCCCATGTGTCCAAGCCCATCGTGCTGGACACCTTGCTGACCACGCTGATGCGGCTTCGCAAGGGCTGAAGCTGTCACGGCGTCTGGAACCAGCCCGCACTTCGGGTCTCTTCGGGCTGGTTCCACGCCTCGATCTGTTTTCCTCTCCCTGCCGCCCTGCCTAGCGGCTTCGCGGCCGGGACCGCGAAGCGGTGGCAAGCTGCTGCCGCAGACGGTTGCGCTGCTTGCGCAACGACGTCACGGTCTGGCACAAGGTGTGCAATAGCATCTCGGTGAACTCCGTCGGCAGGCCATCCGCGCGAAGCTGTCGCGCGAAACGAATTTGCCTGCGGAGGTTGCCGCGCACTTCGCAGATATGTCTTTCGATGTCCAGTAGTTGCCTGGCCGCACAGTCTGGGGCTGTGCGCGTGCTGGGGGTGGCTTTCGGCTCCGGCGTACCGGAATGGTCGCTGCCGGAAGGAGCGGGCGAGGCGGCTGGCGAGTCGGAGTGCGTGTCGATCCAGCTCTTCGCCCACGCCAGCCCCTGGGCCTGGGCGCGTTCACGGGTCCGGAAGAGGCCCAGGGTGCCCGACTGCACAAGCACAGCGCCTGCTTGCACCACGCTACCTGCCCCTTGCCAGGTATCGTCGGACAGCAATGTCGCGGAACCTTCGACGATATGGTTGTAGTACTGTTGCGTCGTCATCGGCACTTTTCTGTCTCCAGTGGCAGTTGGCCCGCATGCATGGGTGCAAAGGGGCCTTGTATTTATTTCTGCTCGATGAAGAGATGGTAAGGAAGGTTATCGGCGCCGGCATATCAGCGAGCTGTCAGGAATGCTACGATTCCGGACAGTAGCGTGCCGCCCGGAAGCGGCAAGGAGATCAAATGCCGTCCGTGTATCTCTATACGAACCAGGCAGGCAGCCTTGGCGAATTCGAAAGCGAATGCATGGCGCTCGATGCCGCGGGTTACGTGGTCAATATCGGCAACGCCTGGTGGGAGCGCGCATCCGGGACGGGCCCGGCCGTGCAGCGGCCCGCATTCCTGCAGCTACTGCAGCGCTTGCGCGCCGGAGACACTATCGTGACCGCGACGCTCGCGAGCCTGGGCTGCAATCTGCGCGACGTCATTGCCACGGCGCAGCGCTGCCATGAGTTGGGCGTCCGGGTACATTGCGTGGAAGTGGGTGATGAAGACCTGAGTGCACCCGGCTCCGCAGTGCTGCGGACGCTGCAAGCGGTTGACGGGCTGGAGCGGCAAGGGCGCAGCGCGCGCATGAAGCAGAGCGCGCAGGAAGCCGTCAGTCGCGGTGCCCGGCTGGGCCGCAAGCCTTTGCTCGAGCCTCACACGCACGAGGAAATCCGTGCCGCGATTCGCGTCGGCACACCGATCAGCGAACTGGCCCGTACGCTGCGCGTGTCGCGCCAGACCATCATGCGGATCCGTGACGGCTGGTCATGAGTACCGCGCGGGTTCTGCCCTCCGCGCACGTCATTGGCGTTTGACGCTTCCATAGGTGTTTCCTGTGCGCCAATGAAAAAAGGCTTGCCGAAGCAAGCCTTTTTCAAATCTTGGTGCCCAGGAGAGGACTCGAACCTCCACAGTGTTGCCACCGCTAGGACCTGAACCTAGTGCGTCTACCAATTCCGCCACCTGGGCAAGTGAGCTGCGCATTGTACCAGAGGATTCGCAGAATGCAAGCGATGCGCCGCCAAGACTCCGCTGAGACCCCCTAAGACCCATATCGCGCTAGGACTGGGGCGGCCGCAGGTGTTCCTGCAGCCGGGAGAGCTCCAGTGCGATGCCGTCCGGAAAACCCTGGCGGCCTCCGCGCTTGTCGATCAGCAGGTCTTCCAGGTACGCAAGGATGCCGTCGGGGTGGCTCCACAACGCAGCGAGCTGGTTGCCGATGCGCGGAAAGCGGCGGCACAGTTCCAGCGGCCGGGCTTCAGGCGGCAGCGCGGCCAGCCAGCGTATTGCCGTGGGGGTCAGTGACATCGTGTCGGGCGGCACGGGTCGCCGCAGGCTGGGCCAGTCCGGCTCGGCCTGCGCGGGTGGTGCGCCGTCCAGGATCTGCTTCGCTTCCTCCACGGAGACGAATTCAAATGAGATGGGTTCCATGCCGGTCAATTCGGAAAAGATGCAAACAAAGGCCAGGGCCTGCCTTATACAGTTACGGTTCTTCCGGCAATTTACTGAAGCCGAGCGTCCTGCGGCAACACCTTACTTTCCGCCCATTCGCGACGTCGCAATATTCGGGTTTGTGCCAGCTTTCGCCGGCGGTGGCATTGGAGTCTACTGGAATCGCGCACAAGACGTGGCTGGACGGAAGATCGGGCTGCAAGTGTTTAGTGTTGGTGTTGGCCCATCGCCTCCCGGTCGGATATGGATTCCTACGGAGACTACAACATGGTGACCAAGCAGGAAGACGCCTTCATTGTGAAGAACCTGATCGCGCTGGCAGCAGTGGAAACAATCGGCGCAGCGATTGCGCTGGGCCTGGTCTTCAACATCATTACCTGAGTCTCTGACCGGCCCGCACGTTCAGCCGCGGGCCATTCACCGCGTCACGCCTCGTCACTCGCCGGATCGCAAGATTGACAAATCGCCCCGGGTCCGACAAGCTTTCGTCTATGGACCGCCGTCACAACGACATCGCGCTGATTATTATCACCATTCCTGGAATGGTGGGTTAGCGCGCGTCCTTAGATCAGTTTCCGCAAAACCCGCCCCTGAGGCGGGTTTTTCGTTTCCGCCTCCTGGGCACGAATCCAGCACAGGAGTCCCGTCATGTCCGTACACGCCGTCGAGCCCGCCAACGAACATCGCGATGTTTTTTCACCAGGCGTTCCCGACCAGAACAGCTATCTCAAGCGCATCCTGAACGCACGCGTCTACGACGTTGCGCGCGAAACCGAGCTCGAGCTTGCGCACAACCTGTCCGCGCGCACCGGCAACGCCATCTGGCTCAAGCGCGAAGACAACCAGCCGGTGTTCTCGTTCAAGATCCGCGGCGCATACAACCGGATGGCAAACCTGGATGCGCAGGCGCTGCAGCGAGGCGTGATCACCGCGTCGGCGGGCAACCACGCGCAGGGCGTGGCGCTGTCGGCGGCGCACCTGGGCGTGCGCGCGGTGATCGTGGTGCCGACCACGGCACCGCAGGTCAAGGTCGATGCCGTGCGCGCGCATGGCGGGCCCACGGTCGAGGTGGTCCAGGCGGGCGCGTCCTACACCGATGCGTGGCGTCACGCCATGCACCTGCAGAAGGAGCTGGGCCTGACCTTTATCCCGGCCTTCGACGATCCGGACGTGATCGCGGGGCAGGGCACCGTGGGCGCGGAGATCCTCGCGCGCCATCGCGGGCCGCTGGATGCGATCTTCGTACCGATCGGCGGCGGCAGCCTTGCCGCCGGCGTTGCCACTTACGTCAAGGCGGTGCGCCCGGAAGTCCGCGTGATCGGGGTGCAGACGCAGGACTCGTGCGCGATGGCGCAATCGCTGCGTGCCGGCCGGCGCGTGGAGCTCGATGAGGTTGGCCTGTTCTCGGACGGCACCGCAGTGAAACTGGTCGGCGAAGAAACCTTCCGCCTGTGCCGCCAGTATCTCGACGATGTCATGACCGTGAGCACCGATGCCGTATGCGCGGCCATCAAGGACGTGTTCGAGGACACGCGCAGCGTACTGGAGCCCGCCGGCGCGCTGGCAGTCGCCGCGGCCAAGCAATACGCGCAACAGCGTGGCATGCAGGGCGGGACGCTGGTGGCCGTGACATCGGGCGCCAATATCAACTTCGAACGCTTGCGCTTTGTCGCTGAGCGTGCCGAGATCGGCGATGCGCGCGAGGCCGTGTTCGCGGTGACGATGCCCGAGGCGCGCGGCAGCTTCCTGCGCTTCTGCGACCTGGCGGGCACCCGCAGCATCACCGAGTTCAGCTACCGCATTGCCGATGCACATACTGCGCATGTGTTCGTCGGCATGCGCATCCGTGACCGGGCCGAGTCCGCGCAGATCGCCGGCGCGTTCAGCGCGCAGGGTTTTGCCACGGTCAATCTCACTGGCGATGAACTGGCCAAGCAGCACCTGCGGCATATGGTGGGCGGGCGTTCCGCGCTGGCTGGCGGCGAGCGCCTGTTCCGCTTTGCGTTCCCGGAGCGGCCCGGTGCGCTGATGACCTTCCTGCGCGCGTTGCCGGAAGACTGGAACATCAGCCTCTTCCACTATCGCAACGATGGCGGCGATGCGGCCTCGGTGCTGGTCGGCATCCAGGTACCCGAGGCCGCACGGCCGACCTGTGACAGCGTGCTGGCCGGACTCGGCTATCCGCACTGGGACGAGAGCGCAAGTCCGGCCTACCGGCTGTTCCTGGCGTAAGCCTGTGGACCGGGCAGGCGCCGCAGGTGCGGGCGTCGGTTACACTGCCCGCTCTTTCCACTACGCCGCTGCAACCGGATTCTCCATGAAACGAATCGCTCTGCTCCTCAGCGCCATGACCTTCGCCTGTGCCGCCGTGGCGGCCGCGCCGGGTGCCTCGGCACCGGCACCGGCACCGGCACCGGCGGCCGCAGCGCCGCAGACGCTGCCTTCGGGCATGACCATCCAGCACCTGGTCAAGGGCACCGGTCCGTCGCCCAAGGCCACCGACACGGTCCAGGTGCATTACCGCGGCACGCTTGCCGACGGCACGGAGTTCGACAGTTCGTACAAGCGCGGCCAGCCGATCTCGTTTCCGCTGAACCGCGTCATCCCGTGCTGGACCGAAGGCGTGCAGACCATGCAGGTGGGCGGCAAGGCCAAGCTGACGTGCCCGGCGGCCACCGCCTACGGTGCGCGCGGCGTGCCGGGCACCATTCCGCCGAACGCCACGCTCACGTTCGAGGTGGTGCTGCTTGGCATCGGCGGCTGAGTTCCTGCGTTCCTGAGCCTTACTGCTGCGGCGCCCCGGAGGCGGGCGCCACAGGCACTGCCGGTTCCGCCGCCGGAGCGGATGCCGGTGCCGGCGATGGCGATGGCGATGGCATGGCGGCGCCTTCCGTTTCCTCGTCGTCGCCATAGTTGGGCAGCTTGCTGCTGCCGCCATCCAGCAAGTAGCGCCGGCGCTGCACATAGGCGTCACGCACGAACGCGTACTTGTCCAGCGCCGCCAGCGAGAGCAGGTCGGTCGCGCCCAGCAGGTTGGTGCGCACGTCCACCACGTTCATGGCAAACAGCGAATTACGCCAGGCCGGATCCATGTAGGTGGTCGGGTCGAACTGGAAATTTACATACAGGCCTACGCCATCCCGGAACGAGCTCGGGCCGAAAAACGGCAGCACCAGGTAGGGCCCCGATGGCACGCCCCACGTTCCCAGCGTCAGCCCGAAGTCCTGCGAATGCTTCTGCAGGCCGGCCGGCGTGGCTATGTCGATCAGCCCGCCAATCCCCAGCACGGAATTGATCGCCACCCGCATCAGGCTCTCGGCCGCGTCCACGCCCTTGCCCTGCAGCAGGTTATTGGCGAAGTTGCCGACGTCCGCGATATTCGAATAGAAGTTGGTCACCGCGGTGCGCACGGGCTGCGGCGTGACCGCCTTGTAGCCCTTTGCGACCGGGGTGGCGACGTACTGGTCGAGCTTGTCGTTGACCTTGAAGACGACGCGGTTCATCGGTTCGAGCGGGTCGTCGGGATTGGCCTGCGGCCCGGTGGCGCAGCCGGCCGCAAGCAGCACTGCGGGAGCAAGCAAAGCCAGCCGCGCGGGTCGGCGTGTCAGAGGGGGGAGCGACATGGTGCAACGGTTGAGTCGGGGTGGTTATCGTTATTCAGCGGGTGTGGCGTGGGGCCGGTGCGCGCCTTCGCGCGGGCGGCCCATCAGGATCGGCTGGAAGAACACGGCGCCTACCAGCGTGCACAGGAGCGCCAGCGCCAGCAGCTTGCCCATGCTCGCGGTGCCCGGATGCTGCGACAGCCACAGGCTGCCGAATGCCGTGGCGGTGGTGGCGGCGCTGTAGAGCACGGCGTGCGTCAGGCTGGACTGCAGCAGCTTGGTCTTGCCGTGGCGCCACGCAATCACGTAATAGATCTTGAAGGCGACGCCGATGCCCAGCAGCAGCGGCAGCGCGATCACGTTGGCGAAGTTCAGAGCGATGCCGAACGCCGCGCACAGTTCGAGCGTGACAATGGCCGACACCAGCAGCGGGATCAGCGTGCGCAGCACATCGCCAAAGCGGCGCAGGGCAATCCACAACAGGACGGTGATGGACAGCACGGCCCAGGCGCCCGCCTGCGCAAAGGCGCCCATGATCGTGTCGGCCGAGCCGCGAATGGCGATCGGGCCGCCCGTGGCATCGGGCTCCACGCGCAGCACCGCGTCCATGAACAGGTTGAGCGCGGCTTCGCGCTCGATGCCGTCCTCTTGCGGCAGCCGTGGAGTGATGCTGACCAGCGCGCGTCCGTCCTGCGCCAGCCAGTCGCGCGTGATCTCGGGCGGCAGGGATTGCTGCGTGACCGGGCGCGCGTCGAGCATCTGGCGCAGGCGGCCCAGAGCGAGGCGCAGCGGCAGCGCAATGGCCTGTTCGGCGCGGTCGCGCGTGGCGGCATCCGCGTCCGCAAGCTGCTTCAGTACCTTTGACAGGCGTGTGGCCTGCGCCGCGCCGACCTCAGGGTGCTCATCGGCCGCGATGGCGAGCTGGCGCGCGGCATTGCGCAGCGCGTTGACGCGCGCCATATCGCTGGCCGGCGTGGCGGTCTGCTGCGTGAGCACGGGCATCAGCGCGGTGCGGGCCGTGCCGATGGCCGCAAGCTTGGCCGGCTGGTCGTCGGGAATGAAAGTCTGCAGCGTGACGACGCGCGCCACTTCGGGCAGCGGCGATACCTTGGCTGCGATCCCGCGCGCGGCATCGAGCGACGGCGCCAGCACCGTGACATCGTCGGTGCCGGCTTCCGGCGCATCCTTGAGCGCCAGCAGCGTCGCCATCGATTCCGAATGCGGGTCCTTCAGGTGCAGCGGATCGAAGTCAAAGCGCAGGCGCAGCAACAGCGGCGATCCAAGCAGGATCGCCGCGCAGGTGGCCAGCAGCACCGGCCTGCGGTAGCGCTCGAAGAACGCATCGGCCGGGGCCAGCCAGCCAAATCCCGGCGCCTCCGCTTCGCCGCGCGGTTGCAGGACCTGGATCAGCGCGGGCAGCATCGTGAACGTCGTCAGGAACGCCACCATCATGCCGACGCCGGCAATCTGGCCCAGTTCCGCGACGCCGCGGAAATCGGTCGGCAGGAAGCAGAAGAACGCGGCCGCCGTGGCCGCGGCCGCCAGCGACAGCGGCATCGCGGTAGCCTGCGCGGCGTGTTCCAGCGCCTCGGTAATATGGCCGCGGTCATGGCGTTCGGCGCGATAGCGCACGCCGAACTGGATGCCGAAGTCCACGCCCAGGCCGACGAACAGCACCGCGAACGCGACCGAGATCATGTTCAGCGCGCCCACCATGGCCAGGCCCAGTGCCGCGGTGACCAGCAGGCCCGTGAACAGGCTGGCCAGCACCGACAGGATCAGGCGAATGGAGCGCAATGCCATCCAGAGGATCAGCACCACTACCAGCACTGTCAGCAGGCCATTGAGCGCGGCGCCCTCGCTGACCGAGGCAAATTCGTCGTCGGCCAGCGGCTGCGGCCCCGTCAGGCGCACGCTGGCCTGGTAGCGCTGGGCCAGTTTCAGTTCGGCGGCCGCGGCGCGGATGGCGTCGGCGGCGGCGGCGCCGGCCTGCAGGTCGCTGTAGTCGAGCACCGGGCTGACCGAGATGAAGCTGAAGACGCGCCCCTCCTTGTCCGGCTTGACGCTGTCGTCGAGCAGGCCCACCCATGACATCGCGGCCGGCTTGCCGGCCAGGACACGCTCCAGCGCGCCCGCGCTGGCGCCCAGCAGGCTGTCCATATCGGCCAGCTTGACCTGGCCCATCGTCAGCGGCAGGCCGAGCGTGACGGAAAGCGTGTCGGAAAGCCCGCGCAGGGTCGGGTCGTGCGCCAGCTGGTTGAGCAGCGGGCGTGCCTGGACGAGCTGCTGCGTGATCTCATCGACTTCGGTCGTGCGCGCGAACAGCAGGCCGTTGCGGGCAAAGAATTCGCCCGCGCCCGGCTGGCTGACCGAGCGGAAGTGCTCCGGATGGCGCCGCAGCGCTTCGGCGAGTTCGTTGGCCGCGGCATCGGCCAGTTCCGACGCGGGGGCCTGCACCACGGCCAGGACCATCTGCCCGCGCTGGGGAAAGGCCTTGCCGATGGCTGCGTCGCGCCGGGCCCACGGGGCATCGGATTCGAGCAGGCGATTGATATCCGTGTTGATGGCGAAGTGCCGCGCCACATAGAAGCCGCTGGCGGCGGTGAGCAGCAGGGCCGCCACGATCACCAGCCAGGCGCGGGTCGTGGCGAGCCTGACGAGGCGGGTCAACAGCGAAGTCAGCATGGGGTGCTCGGGACAGGGCTCGATCCGCGAGTATACCGGCTGGCGCGGGATCGGCCTGCTTGCGTGGCGCACTAGCCGCACCCGCCGCCGCACCCGGTCGGCAAGTCGCGTTCCGCTATACTGGCCCGGCATCCCGGGCGCCACGCGCAGCGGGCCCCGGGGCCATTTTCAAACGCATCTTGCAGCAGACATCGGCATGAACAGATTCGGTTTGATTTCCCTTGCGCCCGTTGCGGCGGTGGCCATGATAGCGACGGCGCAGGCACAGACGGTGCAGCCCGGCGACCTCAAGGCAGCGCCGGAACGCCTGGTGCAGGCGGCCGTGGAAGGCGTGATCACGACCATCCAGACCACCCCCGAAACCCGCGGCGGCGACCTCGCGAAGATCACCGCGGTGGTCCAGAAGCAGTTCCTGCCCTATACGGATTTCAGCCGCACCACGCGGCTGGCGGTCGGCAGCGCATGGCGCAATGCCACGCCGGAACAGCAGAAGCAGCTCAACGAACAGTTCACGACGCTGCTCGTGCGCAGCTATGCCGTGTCCCTGTCGCAGCTGCGCGAGCAGAATGTGAAGTTCCGCTTCAAGCCGGCGCAGGCCGGGGGCGGTTCCGGCGACGTGGTGGTGGAATCGCGCGTGCTCAACAACGGCGAGGAGATGCAGATCGACTACCGCCTGCAGCGCACGCCCGGCGGCTGGAAGATCTATGACATCAATATGATGGGCGCGTGGCTGATCGAGGTGTACCGCAAGCAGTTTGCCGATATCGTTTCGCGTGGCGGCGTCGATGGGCTGGTGAAGTACCTCGTCGACCATAACGCGCGGCAGGCAGGCTAGGCCCAGGGCGGCGGGCCTTATCTTGCCTTATCTCACGGTGCAACCTCGCCCGTTGTCCCGCGCCGCCAGCGGCGCAGTTCCAACCATTGCCACGACAGCAGCGCGGGCACGCCGAACAGGACTTCCCGCGCGCGCTTGACCAGTGCCAGGGCCAGCGACACATGGGCGTCCATGCCCAGTGCCTGGCCAAGCAGCATCACCACGGCCTCCTGCACGCCGAGGCCGGCGGGCACGAAGAAGGCCATGTGGCGCACAGCCTGCGTGAGTGCTTCGATGGCCATGGCTTGCCAGAACGGCACCGGGTGGCCCAGCAGCATCAGCGCGAACCAGACTTCTAGCGTGCCGCTGACCATCCCTGCCAGTTGCCAGCCCATCGCCGCCAGCAGTTCGCGCGGGCGCCGGTTGAGCGCGCGGATCTCGGCATCGAGCCGTGCGCCGTCGATCATGGCGACGATGCGGTGGTCCTCGCCGAACAGCTTGCGCGCGGCACCTTCCAGCTTCTCGAACAGCGCCGCGTGGCGCAGCGACAGCGCGAATGCTATGGGCACCGGCAGCGACAGCACCAGCCCGGTCAGGATGACCCAGGCCTGGCCGCTGTCCTGCAGCGCGGCGACGAGCATCAGCACGCCGAGCGCCGAGAACAGGTACTGGGCGAACAGCGTGATCATGACCTCGACGACGATGGTGGCGGTGACCGCCGTGGTGTCGCGGATGCGCAGCCGGCTCAGCCGCATGCCGACCAGTTCGCCGCCAATGCTCATGGTCGGCAGCAGGCGGTTCACGCCTTCGCGCACGGCGGCTACCCACGTCAGGAAGCCGAGGCCGGCATTTTCTTCGGGGTCGGCGGAGGTCAGCAGCACCCGCCAGCCCTGCGCATCGAGCAGCAGGGGCAGCGCGTGCAGCGGCACCAGCAGGAGCAGGAGCCAGCCGCCCTGCGCCATCACGGTGGCGATGTCGCCAATGCCCTCATGGACGACAAGGGCGGTGAGCGCGAGCAGGCCCAGCAGGCCGGTCAGGTAGGCAATGCGTTTCATGTGAGTGGGCTCAGGCCGTCGCCAGCACGTCGGCAAAGCCGCCGCGCCGCACGCCGGCCGCATCGAGGGCGGCGCGCACACGCGGCGACAGCAGCGCGGCCAGTTCGTCGGCGTGGCGGTAGCCTGCCATGGTCGGCGCGATGGCCGCGCCCGACGTGACCGCCGGATGCAGGTAGATTTCACCGATGCCGTCGGGCAGCTTCGCGAGCGCGGCCAGCAGCACGGCTTCATCCATGGCGCCGCTGTTTGCGATGCCGACCACGTAGTCGTTGTGCGCGATGCCGGCACGCCGCAGCCGCCGGCGCAGCAGCGCCAGCCACGGGCGCAGCAGCAGCGGAGCGTCGGATTCCAGCGGCAGCCGCACGGCGCGCAGGCCGAACTCGCGACCGATCGACAGGATCAGCGACAGCACGGTCGGATGCAGGTGGAAGTGCTTGTGCGTATTGACGTGATCCAGCGGCAGGCCGGTCGCGGCGAATGCCTCGAACTGCGCGCGGATCTCCGCGGCGAGCTGGCGCCGTACATGCGGCAGGAAGAAGAAGCGGCAGCCGTCGCGCGCCATGGCCGAGCCGAAGCGGCCCTGCGCATCGACGAGATCGGGAATGGCCGCGCGCGGCAGCATTGCCGGACCATCGGCCAGCACGACATGCAGTCCTACGCGCAGCGATGGCAGCCGTCTCGCGCGCGCGACCGCGTCGCCGGCTTCGGGCGCGGACACCATCAGGCTGGCCGCGTTGAGCACGCCGTCGCGATGCGCAAGTTCCACCGCCTCGTTGACGGCGGTATGCAGGCCGAAGTCGTCGGCGGTGATGATCAGGCCGCGCGCGCGACGCGTGGCGGAGGCGGCGGTGGTGCTATGGGACGGCAGGATCAGGCCTCGCGTGAACTCAGGAAGCGGAAGAACTCCACGCCTTCGCGCAGGCGCCGCTTCATCATGTCCCAGCTGCCCAGCATCTCGCGCACGATCTCCCAGATCTTGCCGGGACGGAAGTAGAACTGCTTATAGAAGCGCTCCACGCCGCGGTAGATCTCTTCCTTCGACAGGTGCGGATAGCTGATTGCCGCGAGCTGCACGCCCTTGTCATTGACGAGGTTGATGACCTTGTTCTCTTCGAGCCAGCCATTGTCGACCGCCTGCTGGTACAGCGTGGTGCCGGGGTAGGGCGCCGCCAGCGACACCTGGATGGTGTGCGGATTGATCTCCTTGGCGTAGGCGATGGTCTTCTCGATGGTCTCCTGCGTTTCGCCGGGCAGGCCCAGGATGAAGGTGCCGTGGATCTGGATGCCGAGCTTGCGGCAATCTTCGGTGAAGCGGCGCGCGATATCCGTGCGCAGGCCCTTCTTGATGTTCAGCAGGATCTGGTCGTCGCCCGATTCATAGCCGACCAGCAGCAGGCGCAGGCCGTTCTCCTTCATGATCTTGAGCGTGCTGTACGGCACGTTGGCCTTGGCATTGCACGACCACGTCACGCCGAGCTTGCCGAGCCCGCGCGCGATTTCCTCCACGCGCGGCTTGAAATCGGTGAAGGTGTCGTCGTCGAACATGATCTCCTTCACCTCGGGCATGTTCTCCTTGATCCATTTCACCTCGGCGATCACGCTCTCGGCCGAGCGCGTGCGGTAGCGGTGTCCGCCGACCGTCTGCGGCCACAGGCAGAAAGTGCAGCGCGAACGGCAGCCGCGCCCCGTGTAGATCGACACGTACGGGTGCTTCAGGTAGCCGATGAAGTAGTTCTCGATCTTCAGGTCGCGCTGGTAGACGGGGGCCACGAAGGGCAGCTCGTCCATGTTCTCGATCATCGGGCGCTGGCCGTTGTGCTCGAGCGAGCCATCGGGCAGGCGGTACGACAGCCCGAGAATGTCCTTGAGGGGCTTGCCCGCGGCTACGTCCTGGCAGGTGTAGTCGAATTCCTCGCGGCAGACGAAGTCGATCGCGTCGCTGGCGCCGAGCGTGCCGCCGGGGTCGACTGCCGGCTTGGCGCCGACCATGCCGATCATCACGCCGGGCTTGCGCTTCTTGAGCTCCTCGGCGAACTTGGCATCGGTCGGGAACGACGGCGTGCTGGTGTGGATGATGACCAGGTCGTAGTCGACGGCGATATCGAGCGTCTGCTGCGGCGTCAGTTCATCGGCGGGCGCGTCGAGCACGCGGCTGCCGGGCACCAGCGCGGCCGGCTGCGCCAGCCAGGTCGGATACCAGAACGACTTGATCTCGCGCTTGGCCTGGTAGCGCGAACCGGCGCCGCCGTCAAAGCCGTCGAAGGAGGGGGCCTGGAGGAAGAGGGTTTTTTTCATAGCGGCCTTGATTTTGTCAGGTCAGATCAGCTGCGGCTTGTTGGCATGGAGCCACGCCTTGACGTCAGCGATCAGTGCGGTGGCATTGGCAATGCACTCGCGTACGGCCGAAGCCGGCACGAGGTCGCCGGAATAGTCGGAAAGATTGCGCTGCTCGCGCAGGGCGTCGAGCAGGATCATGCGGTCGGCTGGCCAGCCGATCGTCTTCGTCAGGGACTGCAAGGTTGTCTGGTGATGGTCGGGCCGGCTGGTCAGCGTCCGGTAGCCATTGGCATGCAGTGCCGCGAGCGCGGCTTGCATGATCGCCTTATAGGCTGCATCAAACCGGTTCTCATGGCTAAGCGCTTCGATGCCGGCGTCGCTCAGATTGCGTTCGGCCGCTGCGAGCAGGCGCGCGATCTGTTCACGATCCGGCTGGATTGCGTCCAGGCTGATTCCCAGCAAGTTCTCCAAGGTCATGGTCGCTTCCGATCACGAATAACTTCGGCTTGGCCAGCACGCCGCGCAGAAACGCGTCGTTGTTCGCCAGCCCCGCGCGCCATTCTTGGCGGGAGAGCACCTTCGGATTGATCTCCCGCGCCAGGGAGGCCTGCGCCGGGTACAGCAGCTGTACAGCCCGCGCGAAGCCAATGTCGCCGATCAGCATGATATCCACGTCGCTCTGCGCCGTCTCGCGTCCGCTTGCTGTCGAGCCGTAGATGAAAGCGGCGTCGATCTCGTGCGCGCAAGGTTGCAGCGCCTGGGTCAGCACGTCTGCCAGCCCAGAAGTCTTCCTCATGATGCTGGACAGCTCCTCGAACACCGGCGACGCTCGATTGGCGCGGTATGCGAGCTGGTTGCCGCGCGGTTCCCGGATCAGGATGCCTGCTTGTGCCAGCTTGCTCAGTTCCTTGTGAAGCGTTCCCGGCGCGGTGTCCGTCAGCCGCGCGATCTCGCGCACGTGATAGGACGCCTCCGGATGCAACAGGAGCAGACCCAGCACGCGGCGGCGATATTCGCCAAAGAGGGTATCGGAGAGTGATTGAAGCATTTATGGCTACGATTGTAGCTAAAAAAGCTTCATTGACAACAGGACCGCGTGCGGGTGGTGTTGTGATCACAATACCTTGCCATCCTGAACTGGATCGCGCACCGGGAGAATCCGATCGCGCCAGCGCACTTGCCTGCCCGCCAGCGCACTGCCCCATCCAGCCAGCAACAGCACGTCGCGCAGCGGCGACCTGACCGCGGCCGACAGGGATCCGGCCAATGTGCAGCGCGCCACCAGTCCCGCCAGGGCAACCGCCAGCATCGCCGGGGTCGGCGACAACGCCACGCCGAGCACCAGCATCGGCCACGTAAAGGTGATGAAGGTAAAAGCAAAGCCCGCCGGGTTCAGCGAGCGGATGGTGCGCAGCCAGCGCAGTTCATGCGTCCACAGTTCGGCCAGCCGCGTCTCGGTCACGTCGGTGGTGACGACCACGTCGGATAGCACTGTGCGCAGCCCGGCCTGCCGGGTCAGCTCGCCGAGCCAGAAGTCGTCGGCGAGCCGGTCGGACAGCGACGCGAAGCCGCCGATCTGCGTCAAGGTGTCGCGGCGCAGCGCGATGGTCGCGCCGAAGGCGAAGCGGCGCGAACCGCCCGCATGCGCAATGCGTACGGACGGCGCGAACCAGTCGTCGATGAACTGCGCGCCGAGCTTCGCCCAGAAGGCGCCGACGGGGCGCCCGCGGTACAGGCAGGTGACGATGCCGACGCCGGGGTCGGCCAGCGGCGCGGTGACGCGCACCAGGTAGTCGGGCGGCACGGCGATATCGCTGTCGGCCACGACCAGCAGGTCATGGCGCGCCTGCGCGGCCAGGTTGATCAGGTTGCTGACCTTGAGGTTGCTGCCATGCACGCGCGGGTCGATGACCAGTGTGATGTCCGTGCCCGGGAAGTCCTGCTGCAGGCGCCGCACGACGGCAATGGCGGGATCGTCCGGATCGCGTACGCCGCATACGATCTGGTAGCCGGTCACTGATTGCCGGCACAGCGTGGCCAGGTTGTCGTACAGGCGCGGCTCGGCCCCGCACAGCGGCTTGAGCACGCTGGCGCGGACTTCGCCGCCGGTAGCGGGAAGATCAGGACGCACGGCCGCGCGCCGCGTCAGCATGGCGGCGGCCACGGCATAGCCCGCCGACACGCAGGTCAGCGCACTGCCAAGCAGGGTCGCGGCCATGGCCGCAGCTTCCGCGGGCATCGGTGTTCAGTGGGCCGCCGTGGTCTCCGCCCTGGCCGGCTGTTCCTTGCGCGGCTGGGCCCGGCCGATCTCGGCCAGCTTGATCTCTACGTGGCGCGAGAACACGTAATCGGCAGGACGTTGCTTGTCGAGCGGGATGTCCGGGGCCATCGCGCCCTCGGTCTTTACGCCGCGCAGGCTCACGCCAAGCGCCTTGAGCGGATGCGCGAACGTGTCGGCCACGGCCGTGGCCTCGTAGCCGCTGTGGACCATGCAGTCGGCGCACTTCTCGTAGTTGCCGGTGCCGTAGGCGTCCCAGTCGGTCTCTTCCATCAGCTCCTTGAAGGTCTGCACATAGCCTTCGCCGACGAGGTAGCAGGGCCGCTGCCAGCCAAAGACCGTGCGCGCCGGGTTGCCCCAGGGCGTGCAGTGGTAGGTCTGGTTGCCGGCCAGGAAGTCGAGGAACATGGTCGACTGGCTGAACGACCAGTTCTTGCCGCGGCCGCGGCTCAGAATGTCGCGGAACAGCTGCTTGGTCTTGCCGCGGTTCAGGAAGTGCTGCTGGTCCGGCGCGCGCTCGTAGGCGTAGCCCGGCGAGACCGTGATGCCGTCCACGCCCATCGCCTTGACCGTATCGAAGAACGCGGCCACGCGTTCGGGCCTGGCATCGTTGAACAGCGTGCAGTTGATGTTGACGCGGAAGCCGCGCGCCTTGGCGGCACGGATGGCCTCGACAGCGCGGTCGTAGACACCTTCCTGGCTGACCGAGTGGTCGTGCATCTCGCGGTCGCCGTCCAGGTGAACGGACCAGACGAAGTAGGGGCTGGGCTCGTACTGGTCCAGCTTCTTTTCCATCAGCAGCGCATTGGTGCACAGGTAGACGAACTTGCGCCGCGCGACGATGCCGCGCACGATCTCGGGCATGTCCTTGTGCAGCAGCGGCTCGCCGCCGGCGATCGACACCACCGGCGCGCCGCATTCATCGACTGCGCCCAGGCACTCCTCGACGGACAGGCGCTGGTTGAGGATCGGGTCCGGGTAGTCGATCTTGCCGCAGCCATTGCAGGCAAGGTTGCAGCGGAACAACGGTTCCAGCATGAGCGCGAGCGGATAGCGCTTCTGGCGCGCCAGATGCTTGCCGACAATGTAGGCGCCCACGCGGGCGACCTGCAGGAACGGAATAGCCAAGGGGACTTCCTTCTTCTTTGATGGGGTTCAGCCGGCGACCTTCTCGACGGGCTCGGGGTCGGGCGTGGCCGCCGTGGAGCGGACATCGGCCAGCTCCGCGGGCAGGCGGAACTCGGCATGCTCCTCGCGGCCTTCCATGGTCGAGACTTCCACGGGGCCCAGGCGGCGCAACGTGGCAATCACGTCTTCGACCATTTCTTCGGGCGCGGAGGCGCCGGCCGTGATGCCGACAATATTAGCGCCTGCGACCCAGGCCGGGTCGAGTTCGCTGCCGTCGGCGATCAGGTAGCTCGGCACGCCGCTTTCGGTGCCGATCTCGCGCAGCCGGTTGGAATTGGAGCTGTTGGTGGCGCCGATGACGAGGATGACATCGGCGAGCTTGCACAGGTCCCGCACCGCGCTCTGCCGGTTCTGCGTGGCATAGCAGATGTCGCGCGTGTCGGGCCCGACCAGATTGCTGAAACGGCGTCCCAGCGCGGCGATGATATTGCGGGTGTCGTCCACGCTGAGCGTGGTCTGGGTGACGTAGGCCACCGGGGTGTCGGCGGGCAGGTCGAGATTCTCCACCTGCGCCTCGTTCTGCACCAGGATCACCTTGCCGGGGATCTGGCCCATGGTGCCTTCGACCTCGGGGTGGCCGGCATGGCCGATCAGGATCACGGTACGGCCGCTGGCCGCGTACTGCCGGCCCTGGTTATGCACCTTGATCACAAGCGGGCAGGTCGCGTCGATCGCGTGCAACTGGCGCTGCCCGGCATCTGCCACTACCGCGCGAGAAACACCGTGCGCGCTGAAAATCGTGACGGCGCCCGCGGGGACCTCGTCGAGTTCTTCGACGAAACGCGCGCCCTTGTTCTTCAATCCCTCCACAACATGCTTGTTGTGCACGATTTCGTGTCGCACGAACACCGGGGCTCCGTGCTTGACGAGCGCGCGGTCGACAATCTCGATCGCACGCACGACACCGGCACAAAAGCCTCGGGGTTGAGCAAGAATCACCTGCATACGGTAGGCCCCCCGGACCCTCTAATGGGTTTCAGTGATTGGGAAGGTGTACAGAAATCACATTTCCGACACATGGTGGTTACTATATACCGGTCGCGCCGGAAATGTCGGACAGCCATTTCCTGGTAGCGACCTAATCGCGACCTAATCGCGACCAGATAGCGACTTTCCCATCTCATCGAGAAACGGGTTTATGACAGTAAACGATTACGTCCTGGTGACGGGTGCATCGGGTTTTCTCGGATCCGCGGTGTTGCGGCAGGCACTGGCGCGCGGATGGCGCGTGCGTGCGCTGGCGCGCGCGTCGAGCCCGCGCGCCAACCTTGCGGACTTGCCGGTGGAGGTCGTGCAGGGGGACATGCGTGATCCGGCCGCGGTCGCGGCGGCCATGCAGGGCGTGCGTTACCTGTTCCATGTGGCGGCCGATTACCGGCTGTGGGCGCCTGACCCCGAGGAGATCGTCCGCACCAATGTCGACGGCACCATGGCGGTCATGGAGGCTGCGCAACAGGCCGGCGTGGAGCGCGTGGTCTATACCAGCAGCGTGGCCACGCTGCGCGTGGCAGGGGCGAGCGGGCCCGTCGACGAAACGGCGCCGCTGGCCCCGCATGAGGCCATCGGCGCGTACAAGCGCAGCAAGGTGCTGGCCGAGCGCTTGGTCGAGCGCATGGTAGCCGAACGCGGCCTGCCAGCGGTGATCGTCAACCCGTCCACGCCAATCGGCCCGCGCGATGTACGGCCCACGCCGACCGGCCGCATCATTGTCGAGGCCGCCACCGGCAAGATTCCCGCCTTTGTCGAGACCGGGCTCAACCTGGTGCACGTGGATGACGTAGCCGCGGGCCATTTCCAGGCGCTCGAGCGCGGCCGGACCGGTGAACGCTACATTTTGGGCGGCGATGACGTCATGTTGCAGCAGATGCTGCGGGATATCGCCGGCTTGTGCGGCCGTCGTCCGCCGACATTGCAACTGCCGCGCTGGCCGCTGTACCCGCTCGCCCATGCGGCCGAGGCCGTGGCGCGCGTGACGCGCAAGGAGCCGTTCGTGACCGTGGACGGGCTCAATATGTCGAAGTACCGCATGTTCTTCCGTTCCGACAAGGCCCGGCGCGAACTGGGCTACCAGCCGCGCCCCTATATAGAAGGCCTGCGCGATGCGCTGGACTGGTTCCGCGAGGCGGGGTACCTGCGCTGAAGCGTCAGGACTGAAGCGTCACGAGCGCACGGGCGCCTGGCTGCGGCCCTTCCACTGTCCGCCGCGGCGCAGCCAGTAGCGCCGCGCCGAGTCCAGCGTGGCGCCGAGGTAGAACAGTGCCGTCAGCGGCAGCAGCGGCGCCAGCCACGCGGGCTGGCGGTACTCGCGCAGCATCGGCCGGTAGGCCAGCGCCATGGCCGTCCAGGCGAGCCATGCCGGCCACAGCCGGGCGCCGCCGGCCAGCGCCAGCAGCGGTGGCGCCAGGTAGGTCACGGTCATGGCCGCCACCGTGCCGGCCAGCAGCAGCGGCGAGTAGCGCAGCTGGGTGTAGGCACTGCGCGCAATCATGTCCCACAGGCTGCGCCAGTCGTCATACGGCCGTAGCGACACGCTGTCGTCGGCAAGGTCCAGGCTGATCGGGCCACCCGGCTTGATCTTCGCGGCCAGGCTGCAATCGTCGATCAACTCGCCCCGGATCGCGGCGAATCCGCCGATGCGCGACAGCGCCGTACGGCTCGCCAGCATGCAGCCGCCCGCGGCGGCGGCCACGCCATGGCGCGGGTCGCGTACGCGCTCGAACGGGTAGAGCTTGGCAAAGAAGAAGACAAAGGCCGGTACGATCAGCCGCTCCCAGGCCGACACGCAGCGCAACCGCACCATCAGCGACACCAGGTCGCGCCGCTCGTGCACGGCGCGGGCGACCAGCCCGGCCAGCACGCCGGGGCCGTGCCAGATGTCGGCATCGGTCAGCCAGACATAGGCGGCGTCCGGCGCTACGCGGTCTGCGCATGCCAACCCTTCGGACTGCGCCCAGACCTTGCCGCTCCAGCCAGCCGGCAGGTCGCGGGCCGGCACTACCGCCAGGGCGCCGGGCCGCGCAATGCCGGCTGCCGCGCTGGCCGCTACCTCCGCGGTGCCGTCATGGCTGTGGTCATCGACCACGACCAGCGACAGCTTTCCCGGGTACGCCTGGCCGAGCACGCCCGCCACGCATCGGCCGATGACGTCGGCTTCGTTGCGGGCCGGGACAATCGCCACCACCTCGGGCCATGCCTCGGGCGCCGGGGCCGCTGCCGGCTTGCGCACGCGCCAGAACCCCGCGCGGCCGAACAGCAGTACGCACCAGATGGCCAGCGACAGCAGGGACAGCACGAACGCGGCAGTCATGGTCACTTCAGAAAGCGGCGTGCGATCCGCGCCAGGCGCGGCACGGTCTCAGGCCGCAACAATCGCTTGTCGTAGCCAGCCATGCGGCGGTCGTTCTCGGCCAGGCACAGGTCGATCATCGCACCCGGCGACAGCGAATCGCCAAGCGCTTCGGAGCCGTTCATGGTGAAGTTGGCGTCCTGCGCCGCGCCATCGGCGTCGATGCCGCGCGCGATGCCGATGCGCTCCCAGATCAGGAAGGCCCACACCCGCGCCACCTTCAGCGCGAACAGCGGCCGGCGCCACCAGGGCAGGTTGCGGCGGTACCACGCGGCCCAGTTGACGAAGAAGAGGATGTGCCGGCCTTCCTCCTGGATCACGGGCTCGAAGGTATCTACGAGTTCCGCCGGGAAGTAGCCGGAGCGCTTGGCCATGGTGAACAGGCCAAAGGCGAAGAAGCTGTCGATGCACTCGCTGTAGCCGGTCACGAGCCAGCCCCACTCCGGGTCGTCCGGGGGCGGGTAGTCGGGCTCCGGCGCGAGCGGGATGCCGTAGGCCTCCACCAGCTTGGACAGTACGACCTTGTGGCGCGCTTCCTCGCCGCCGTCCATGTCCAGCGCGCTGCGCAGCAGCGGGTCGGTGACGGTCTCGGCAAAGGTCTTCACGCGGATCGAGGCACGGCCCTCGGTCTGCACGGCAATGTCCCAGATCGGCAGGGAGGTGACGCGCTGCAGCGCATCGGGCGACAGCTGCGGCCATTCGATCACGGCCGGCTTGTAAGGATTGTGGGTCTGCAGCAGCATGTTGCAGAACAAGCGCAAGTGCTGCGCGGAGCCGATGCGCACCGGGCCCGGCGCCGGGTCGGTCCAGTGGCGCATGGCGTGATCCGCCTGCTCGACCGCGGTGCGCGCGACCGTATCGGCCACGGCGGCGGCACGCGCCACGGCATCTTCGGCTGAATTGGCGCTAACGCCGGCGTGGCCGGCAGGATCAGCGCGATCGGTGTGTGCGTCGGCCGCCCCGTCGTGGCGCGGTGGTGCGGCGTAAAGTTCGGACATCTGGCCCCCTGGCATTGGATTGCCCGGGGGCCATTGTAGCGGCTGGCGCCCGCTGGCGCACCCCGCCGCCAGCGCCGGTCAGGCCTGGTAGGTCACCGGGCCGCGGGCCTGGACGCCCAGGCGGTAGTAAAGCACCGTCAGCAGCACCAGCCAGGCCGGGCCCACGTACAGCGCCACGCGCGTGTCCGGGAAGTAGGCCATCAGCGCGATCACCAGCGCCAGGAAGGCCAGCGCGATCCACGAGCCATACGGCCAGAACGGCATGCGGAAGGCCAGCTGGCCGCGTTCGGCCGGCGACAGGTTCTTGCGGAACTGCATCTGCGTGACCAGGATGATGGCCCAGGTCCAGATCGCGCCGAAGGTGGAGATCGACGTCACCCACACGAACACCTTCTCCGGCACCAGGTAATTCAGCAGCACGCCGCACAGCAGCGCGCCGATCGACACCAGCAGCGCGCGGCGCGGCACGCCGTTGCTGTCCACCTTGGCAAAGGCGGCGGGCGCCTGGCCTTGCTGCGCCAGGTTGTAGAGCATGCGGCCCGTGCTGAAGATGCCGCCGTTGCACGACGACAGCGCCGCGGTCAGCACCACGAAGTTGATGATGCCGGCGGCGGTCTTGATGCCCAGGCGCTCGAAGGTCATCACGAACGGGCTGCCCTGCGCGCCGATCTCGTTCCACGGATAGAGCGAGAGGATCACGAACAGCGCGCCGACGTAGAAGATCAGGATGCGCCAGAACACCGAGTTGATCGCGTCCGGGATCGACTTGCGCGGGTTCTTCGCTTCGCCGGCGGTCAGGCCGATCATCTCCACGCCGAGGTAGGCGAACATCACCATCTGCAGCGACATCAGCACGCCGCTGGCGCCATTGGGCAGGAAGCCGCCATGCGCCCACAGGTTGCCGATGCCGGTGGCCGCGCCGCCGTTGCCCAGGCCGAACACGATCATGGCGCCGCCGCCGAACAGCATCAGCACGATGGTCACGATCTTGATCATGGCGAACCAGAACTCGAACTCGCCATAGGCCTTGACTGCCAGCAGGTTGACCGAGCCCATCGCGCCCAGTGCCGCAAGCGCCCAGATCCAGCGCGGCACGTCCGGGAACCAGACGCCCATGTAGATGGCCACGGCCGTGATCTCGGCCACGCAGGTCACCAGCCACAGGAACCAGTAGTTCCAGCCGGTCAGGTAGCCGGCCAGCGGGCCCATATGGTCCTGCGCATAGCGGCAGAAGGAGCCTGCCACCGGGTTGTGGACAGCCATTTCGCCGAGTGCGCGCATGATCAGGAAGATCATGGCGCCGCCGATCAGGTAAGCCAGCATGATCGCCGGCCCCGCCATCCTGATGGCATTGGCCGACCCGAGGAACAGCCCTACGCCGATGGCCGACCCCAGCGCCATCAGGCGGATGTGGCGCTCGCCCAGCCCGCGCTGCAAATGCTCCGTACTTGCACTCATTTGTCGTTGTCTCCGTTCAATGGAATGCCCCGCTGGCCCTTGTGGGGATGGCGGGTGCAGATGGATCGTTCACGGTCTGCATCGCACGCTTCTGCTCAGGTCGTGGCAGGGCGCGCAATGGCATCGCGCAAAAGCCTTCAGGGGCGCTATCCCATGCTGGCAATTGGCGGACCGGAACGAAAAAGAGCCCGAAGATTAATGACAAAGGCTTGGCATTTGTTGCTCAATTTGAGCGTAATTGTTCGATGGATTGTGTTTGTGACGAATGATGCGCGTTTGCGTCGAGCTGGCCATGAGGCCGTCGAAGGCGGGAAGGCGACTGATAACGTGAATCTCAGCTTGCCATTGAACTAGCGGCGGCCCAGTTCGATTGGACGGCCATGCGGCGTGTGCCGCGCCGCCTCATCCCATTCGCCCTTGCGCTGGGCAAGCAGGGGTTCCGTGACCAGGCCCTTCGCTGCGCTGATCTTTTCCAATGCCGCGAGCCAGTGCTGGTAGTAGGTTTCGCCGGTGTCAGGGTCGCCCGCGCGCTGGGCATCGCGGATCGACTGCGCCAGTTGTCCGGCCCATTCGGTCCACGTGAAGACGCCGCGCTCATGCAGGGCCAGCACCATGGCGAATGCCTGCGCTTCCCACGGTGCCCTGAAGACCGGTCCGGCGTCGTCGCAGGGCAGATCGGGAAGGGCATGGCGCAGTTCGCGTACAGGGAGGGCCGCCGCACTCATGCCAGTTCCTCGAAATAAGACTCCCAGCAATCCACGCAGACAGAGGCCGCCGTTGTGTCGGGACCCCAGAGGTCAATGGCGTCAAAACACACCGTGTACAGCCATTGCGGCTGGTCGCCAAGCCGCAGCGCACTGGCATCCGGGAAGACATGGGCGCCGTGCACCCGGACAATTTGCCCTTGCCTGCCGCGGCAATAGCGGGGCAGGCGTGTATGCGTCGCCGGATTGAGCAGGCGAGTCCGGACCACGTCGCCGACCGCAAAGCGTGCCGGCGCCGCTGCCGGACGGGCACTGGGGCTGCCGCGCAGCAGCGAGGCGGCCACCTCTTCCGCCTTCAGGACACGGTCGACCGGCTCGCCAGCGATGGCCATCGTGCCTTGTTCGATTTCCGCGGCCGTGACCAGGCCCGCGCCCAGCAGCACCTTTTTCAACCCCTCGAACCAGATCTCATAGTAGCTGCTGGCCAGGTATTGCGCCGGCGGCAGGCTTTCACGGGCGGCGCGCTGGATGTCGATGTTCCACTTGCCGACGGCGTTCATGGCCAGGTTCAGCGCCAGCACGCGACGCTCCCAGCCGGCATGGAACGGGGGCTCGTCCGGCTCGGGCCGAACCGGCCCGAACGATTGCATGCCGCCCATGTCCTGCGCGCCGTTCATCGTGACGCCCCTCCCGGCGAGGCAGGTGTCTTTGCGAGGCCGGTGCCGATCATGGAGTCGCGCGTCACCAGTTCGGCGAGCGCGTCTTCGCTCCAGCCGTCGGTCGACGGCGGACGCATGGGCAACACCAGGTAGCGGATCTCGGCCGTGGAGTCCCACACCCGGATCTGCACCTCGTCGGCGAGCGCTACGCCGAAATCCCTGAGCACCCCGCGCGGATCGATCACGGCGCGCGCGCGATACGGCGCCGACTTGTACCAGACCGGCGGCAAGCCGAGCACCGGCCACGGATAGCACGAGCACAGCGTGCAGACCACCATATTGTGCAGGGCAGCGGTGTTTTCCAGCGCGACCATGTGCTCGCCCTGCCTGCCGCTGTAGCCAAGGGAGGCGATTGCTGCCGTCGCGTCTTCCAGCAGCCATGCCTTGTAGTCCGGATCCGACCACGCCTTTGCTACCACGCGTGCGCCATTGCGGGGCCCGACCTGGTGTTCGTAGGTCTCGATGAGGACATCCAGGGCCGTTGGATCGATATAGCCTTTTTCGACCAGCAGCGATTCCAGCGCGCGCACGCGCAATTCGATGTCGGACAAGGGGCTGCCGTCGTCGTGATCGTGCGCGGCGTGGTTGTCCTTCGGGTGTTCGTGGTGCATCGGCCTGGTCCGTGCCGGTCAGGGAAGTTTCCCGGTGTCCACCATCGCGGGCATCATGTTCGAGTTCAGGTGGAACATCACCCATAGCGTGCCGCTCAGCGTGATCACCACCAGCACCAGCGTGAAGATCAGCGCCAGCATGTTCCAGCCGCCCTCCGACCTGGCGTTCATGTGCAGGAAGTAGATCATGTGCACGACGATCTGCACGGCGCCCAGCAACAGCAGCACCATTGCGGTGGTGCTGGACTTCTCGAACACCTTGCCCATGACCAGCCAGAATGGAATCATGGTCAGGATCACTGACAGCACGAAGCCGGTCGCGTAGCCGGTCAACGAGATGTGGATGTGGCCGTCGTCATGGCCGTGCGCGTCGTGGCCATCGTTGCCGAGCGTTTGGTCCGGTGCACTCATGGCAGCACTCCCATCAGGTAGACAAAGGTGAAGACGCCGATCCAGACCACATCCAGGAAGTGCCAGAACATCGACAGGCACATCAGCCGGCGGCGGTTCTCGGGAATCAGCCCGTGCAGTCGGACCTGCACCATCAGCGTGATGAGCCAGATGGTGCCGACAGTCACGTGCAGTCCGTGCGTGCTGACCAGCGAGAAGAACGAAGTCAGGAAGCCGCTGCGCCACGGGCCGGCGCCTTCGCTGACCAGATGGACGAACTCAAAGATTTCCACACCAAGGAAGGCTGCACCCAGCAGGCCGGTGATGGCCAGCCACCCCTGCGTGCCGCCGACGCGGCCCTGCTGCATCTGCAGCATGGCAAAGCCATAGGTAATAGACGACAGCAGCAGGAACGACGTATTCAGCGCCACCAGCGGCAAGTCGAACAGCTCGGCGCCGGTCGGCCCGCCCGCGTAGCTGCGGCCGAGCACGCCGTAGGCCGCGAACAGGCACGCGAAGATGAGGCAATCGCTCATCAGGTACACCCAGAACCCCAGCAAGGTGCCGTTGGGCACGTGATGCTCGCTGGTCATGTAGAAGCGCAGTTCGCCCTCCTCGGTGCCAGGGCCGGACTGCACGGCGTGCGGCGGGGCGGGCGGCGTGGCCTGCGCGCGGCCGGCGGGGAACGGGGCAGTAGTATCAGGCATGGCGGGCCAGCAGCGCCGAGCGCGCCGCCTCCGTGTTGCCGACCGTATCGGCCGGGATGTAGTAGTCGCGCTTGTAGTTGAAGGTGTGCACGATCGCGCTGATGATGAGCGCCGCAAACGACACCACCACCAGCCACCAGATGTGCCAGATCAGCGCAAAGCCGCAGACTGTGCTGAGACCCGCCAGGATGATGCCCGCGCTCGTGTTCTTCGGCATGTGGATCGGTATGTAGCCGTGCATTGGCCGCTGGAAACCGTGCGTCTTCATCTGCCACCAGGCGTCGCTGTCATGGACGATCGGCGTGAAGGCGAAGTTGTAGGCGGGTGGCGGCGACGAGGTCGACCATTCGAGCGTGCGGCCATTCCACGGATCGCCGGTAACGTCGCGCAGCGATTCGCGGCGCATGAAGCTCACCACGAGCTGGACCAGGAAACAGCCGATGCCGAGCGCGATTAGCAGCGCGCCGAATGCCGCGAGCAGGAACCAGATCCGCAGCGAGGGGTCCTCGAAATGGCTCATGCGGCGGGTCACGCCCATCATGCCGAGCACATACAGCGGCATGAACGCAAAGTAGAAGCCGACCAGCCAGAACCAGAATGAGCACTTGCCCCAGAACGGCTCCAGCCGGTAGCCGAAGGCCTTGGGAAACCAGTACGTGATGCCGGCCATCAGCCCGAACAGCACGCCGCCGATGATCACGTTGTGGAAGTGGGCGATCAGGAACAAGCTGTTGTGCAGCGAAAAATCGGCGGGCGGCACCGCCAGCAGCACGCCAGTCATGCCCCCGATCACGAAGGTGACCATGAAGCCGACCGTCCACAGCATCGGCACCTCGAAGCGGATGCGCCCGTGGTACATGGTGAACAGCCAGTTGAACAGCTTGGCCCCGGTCGGGATCGAGATGATCATGGTGGTGATGCCGAAGAACGAGTTGACGCTCGCCCCGGATCCCATCGTGAAGAAGTGGTGCAGCCAGACCAGGTAGGACAGCACCGTGATCACGACCGTGGCGTAAACCATCGACGCGTAGCCGAACAGCCGCTTCTGGCTGAACGTCGCCACCACCTCGGAGAATACCCCGAACACGGGCAGCACCAGGATGTAGACCTCGGGGTGGCCCCAGATCCAGATCAGGTTCACGTACATCATGGCGCTGCCGCCCTGGTCGGCCGTGAAGAAGTTCATGCCCAGGTAGCGGTCCAGCGCCAGCATGGCCAGCGCCGCGGTCAGCACGGGGAACGCGGCGATGATCAGCACGTTGGCGCACAGCGCGGTCCAGGTGAAGACCGGCATGCGCATCAGCGTCATGCCCGGCGCGCGCATCTTGACGATGGTCACCAGCAGGTTGATGCCCGAAAGCACCGTCCCCACCCCCGCCACCTGCAAGGACCATATGTAGTAGTCCACCCCTACGTCAGGGCTGTGGACGATGCCGGACAGCGGCGGATAGGCCAGCCAGCCGGTGCGCGCGAACTCGCCGACGAACAGCGACATCATCACCAGCACCGCGCCGCCGGTGGTCATCCAGAAGCTGAAGTTGTTGAGGAAGGGGAAGGCGACGTCGCGCGCGCCGATCTGCAACGGCATCACGAAGTTCATGAGCCCGGTCACGAGCGGCATCGCCACGAAGAAGATCATGATCATGCCGTGCGCGGTGAAGATCTGGTCGTAGTGGTGCGGCGGCAGGTAGCCAAGGTTGTCGCCGAACGCGACGGCCTGCTGCAGGCGCATCATCACGGCGTCGGCAAAGCCGCGCAGCAGCATGATGATCCCGAGGATCATGTACATGATGCCGATCCGCTTGTGGTCGATGCTCGTGAACCACTCGCGCCACAGATAGCCCCACAGACCGAAGTAGGTCACCGCGCCCAGCAGCGCCAGTCCGCCGAGGATCACGACGAGGAAGGTGCCCAGCAGGATCGGCTCGTGCAGCGGTATGGCCTCCCAGCTCAGGCGGCCGAAGATGAGCGTGGCGAGTTCGGATCGCTCCTGCATGTTGTCCTCCAGGGCCAGGGTGAAGGTGAAGGTCTTTCGGGGCGCTTGCGTCCCGGCTGTGCTACCGCAGCGCCACCGCGCTGCGCTCGCTGTACGGGGCGGCCGGGTCGAACGGCGCCTTCGGCGTATTGCTGGCCGTGCAGACGGCGCCCAGCGCGCCGCCCTGCTGGCGGCGTGCGTCCATGGCCATCATGTCCTTCGTGCACACCTGTCCGGCGCGCACGCAGCGGTTCAGGATGGCATCGAACAGGTCGGGCGCGACACTGGCGTAGTGGCGCACGGGATCGCGCTCGCTGGGCTGTTCCAGTTGCAGGTAGCCGTCGCGCGAAAGCGGCGTGCCGCTGTTCTTTACGCGCTGGACCCAGCGGTCGAAGTCGTCGTGGCTCAGGCCGTGGAAGCGGAAACGCATGTGCGAGAAACCCGCGCCGCTGTAGTTGGCGGAGAAACCTTCATAGTCGCCGGGCTGGTTCATCACCGCATGCAGCTTGGTTTCCATGCCTGGCATCGCATAGACCTGGCCGGCCAGCGACGGAATGAAGAAGGAGTTCATCACGCTGGAGGCCGTGATGCGGAAGCGGATGGGCCGGTCCACCGGCGCGGCGACTTCGTTGACGCTGGCAATGCCCTGCTCGGGGTAAAGGAAGAGCCACTTCCAGTCGAGTGCAACCACCTCGACCGTTAGCGGTTGCACATCGGCTGGCAGCGGCCGCTGCGCATCGAGGCGCTGCAGCGGCCGGTACGGGTCGAGCTTGTGGGTGCTGACCCAGGTCACCGCGCCCAGCGCGATGATGATCAGCAGCGGCGCCGACCAGATCAGCAGCTCCAGCACCGTGGAGTGGTCCCAGTCGGGGTTGTATGGCGCTTCGGTGTTCGAGGCCCGGTAGCGCCAGGCGAACAGCAGCGTCAGCACGATCACGGGCACGATGATCAGCAGCATGAGCCCGGTCGAGATGAGGATCAGGTTGCGCTGCTGGAGCGCGAGGTCGCCGTTCGGCGACATCAGCACCATGCTGCATCCACACAGGGCGGCCGCTGCCGGAGCCAGCAGGATCCAGCGCGGTGCGCGCGGTAGTGCCTGAGTCGAACGGTCGGATCGCATAGGCTTGGGTCCTCTGTTGCCATCCTGTACGCTGAAGCGTACGTGACTTAGACTGTTCTGAGCAACTATGGCAGTTTAGGCGCTCAGGGGCTAATCGCCAGGGAGCAAATTCCTCACTAGCCCCGTTACTCCCATGGAGGTATACGGATGGCCAGCCTGACCCATCAGCATCGTGCGTCTCCTTCTGCACCTCCCGCGCCAGGGGCCGCGCATGTCGCGCCGGCGGAGATCGCGACCGGCGTCGTGATCGGCAGGGCGTCCGAGTACTTCGATTTCTTCGTCTATGGCATCGCGTCGGTGCTGGTCTTCCCGACGGTGTACTTCCCGTTCGCGGACCGGCTCGAAGGCCTGCTCTATGCGTTCTCGGTGTTTGCGCTGGCCTTTGTCGCGCGGCCGTTCGGCACGGCGCTGTTCATGCGCATCCAGCGCCGGTGGGGGCGCGGCATCAAGCTGACGGCGGCGCTGTTCCTGCTGGGCACGGCCACGGTGGGCATTGCCTTCCTGCCCGGCTATGCCACGCTGGGCCATACCGCGATCGTGCTGCTGGCCGTGTTCCGTTCGCTGCAGGGCATCGCCTTCGGCGGTTCGTGGGACGGACTGCCGTCGCTGCTCGCGCTGAATGCGCCGCCCGAGCGGCGCGGCTGGTACGCGATGATGGGGCAGCTCGGCGCGCCCACGGGCTTCATCGTCGCCGGCTCGCTGTTCCTGTTCCTGAACCTGAGCCTGGACCGCGGCGAATTCCTGGAGTGGGGCTGGCGCTATCCGTTCTACGTCGCTTTCGCCATCAACGTGGTGGCACTGTTCGCGCGGCTGCGGCTGGTGGTGACGCACGAGTACACCCAGCTGATGGACGAGGACGAGCTTGAGCCGATCAGCACCGTGGAGCTCATCAGCAAGCAGGACTACAACATCTTCCTTGGCGCTTTCGCCGCGCTGGCCAGCTTTGCGCTGTTCCACCTGGTCACGGTATTCCCGCTGTCCTGGGTGGAGCTGCACCAGACGCAGCCGATCACCGACGTGCTGAGCGTGCAGGTGGCCGGCGCGTTCATCGGCATCGTCGGCACCATTGCCTCGGGCCGCATCGCCGACCGTATCGGGCGCCGCACGACGCTTGGGACCATGGCGGCGCTGATCGGCGTGTTCGCACTGTTCGCGCCGCTGCTGATGGGCGGAGGGCCGGTGGCGCAGGACCTGTTCATCCTGATCGGTTTCGGCCTGCTCGGTCTGTCCTACGGCCAGGCGGCGGGCGCGCTCACGTCCAACTTCGAACGCCGCTACCGCTATACCGGCGCCGCGCTGACCACGGATTTCGCGTGGCTGTTCGGCGCGGCCTTCGCGCCGCTGGTGGCGCTGGGGCTGTCGGTCAAGTTCGGGCTGGTTGCGGTCAGTGCCTACCTGTTGTCCGGGGCGGTCTGCACGCTGCTCGCGCTGCGCATCAACCGCGCCCTGGCGTCGGAGGACTGAAGCTGCCCGCCGATGCGCGCCATGCCCCCGGCGGCTGGCCGAAGCGGCGCGTGAAGCTGCGCGTGAAGGTGGTCTGGTCGGGATAGCCCGAAGCCAGCGCCACCTCTGCCAGCGGCAGCCCGCTGCAAGCCAGCAGTTGCACCGCACGGTCCAGCCGCAAGCGCGTCTGATAGCGGTGGGGCGTGTCGCCGAAGGCTTCGGCGAACAGCGTGTGGAAGCGGCGTACGCTCCAGCCGAAGCGCGCGGCCAGATGGTCCGCATGCAAGGCCGACGACAGGTTGGCACGCAGGTAGGCATCGATAGCCATGACCGGGAACGCGCTCGCGGCCCCTTGTCCGTTCGCCGTGCCAAGGGCGTCCGCAAGGTCGCCGGCCAGCGTGGCCGCGATCGTCCAGTTCCGATGCGTTGCCCGGGCACCACCCGGGCGCCAGGTCGCCAGTGCCTGGACGCGCGTGCCAAGCGCGCCGTCCAGCGCAAATGCGCGCGGCCGCTCCATCAGCCGCGCCGGCAGTGCGACCGATGCGCCGGGAAAATCCGCGACCACCTGCAGGTTGCCCGCCAGCCCAAGGAATTCGTGATGGCTGCCGGCCGGCACGATCAGCCCGTTGTGGCGGTCGACCCGATACAGATGTCCGTCGATCTCCAGTTCGGTGGCGCCATCCAGCCCAAACAGCAGCTGGTGATGGTCGTGCGCGTGCCCCGCGGGCCACGGGTGGTAGCGGCGCGGCTCCACCAGCGGACTCGCGGTGCGGACGGGGCCAGCGTGCGCCGGCTCAGCGGGCTGGGGCATGCCTCGGCCTTTCCCGCGTCTGGCACAGCCAGACCCCCGCGCCGGCGACGGCCATGCCCAGCCACTGCAGCGGACCCAGGCGGTCGCCGAACAGCAGCCATGCCTGCACCGCCGCCAGCGGCGGTGCCAGGAACATCAGCGCCGCGGCGCTGGCCGCCTGCCCGCGCCGCACGATGCCGAGCAGCAGCCAGCTGCCGGCGCCCGATATCCCCAGCGCCGCCCAGCCGAGCGCCATCCACAGGACCGGCTCCGGCTGCCAGTGCGGCGTGGGCGATAGCCACACGGCCACGCCGGCCACCAGCATGGCGCCGGCGTTCTGCCACGCAGCGCTGGTGCGCAGGTCCGAGGCGGCAATCGACATTTTCTGCAGCAGGGTTCCCATGGTGATCGAGACAATGGCCAGCGCCCCGGCCAGCAGGACCCAGGGTGATACGGACTGGGACTGGCCGGCGCCGGCCTGCATGACCGGCACCACCACCAGCGCCACGCCGGCAGCGCCGGTCGCCAGGCCTTGCCAGGTGCGTCTGGAAGGTAGCTCGTGCAGCAGGGGAATGGCAAGCAGTGCCGTCAGCAGTGGCTGCAACGCGCCCAGCAGCGCCATCACGGCGGGCGGCAGGCCGTGCGCCACCGCGCCGAAGGCGCTACACAGGTACAGGCCCTGCATCAGCGCCCCGGGCAGCAGGTGGCGCGGCACCTCGCGCCACGCCGGCCAGGCGGCGCGCGCTGCCAGCGCGGCGATGCAGAACATCAGCGCAGCCAGCGCAAAGCGCGCCAGCAGGAACAGGCTGGTGTCGGCGAGCGGCACGATGGCCTTGCCGACGATAAAGCCGGTGGACCAGATCAGGACAAAGGCAAGGCCGGGCAGCCAGCCGCTGGAAGCTTGGGGGTGAGACATAGGGGCAGGCGGCCCGGAGGCCGGTATCGGGTCGACGGAGCCGGGCGGCACAAGGTCCGCGGTGCCGGCATGCCCGGAAAGTAACGCGACGAGGTGGCGGAAGTCTTGGCGATTCCGGCAATCGGCCTGGCCATCCGTGTGCTTCAGGCGGCGCATGATATGCCGCGCGGACAGGCCGCGTGAAAGTTTTCGTAACCATGCCGCAGGTGCGCTGCTGTCAACCGGCATCCCGCCCGCCACGTAAGATGGCCATGTCCCTGCATCGCAAGACAAGGAGCCAGGCATGATCCCTGGGCGGCAGACGATTCCTGCCAGAGCCGGCATCCGCGGCGTGCTGGCCACGCTGCTGGCCGCGGCCGGCATGCTGGCGCTGGTGTCCTGCGCGCAGCAGCCTGCGGCCACGTCGGGCCCGCTCGGCGCGGCGGACCTCCATTGGCTTAATACCGTGAGCTTTGGTGCCGACCAGGCCAGCATCGCCCGGCTGCGCGAGCTGGGCCGCAAGCGCTACCTCGAAGAGCAACTGCGCATGCCGGCCGCCGACCCGCCCGCGGTGGCCACCGCCGTTGCCGCGCTGCCAAACCTGCAGGGCACCGCTGCCGAGCGTACGCGCGCGGCGCGCGAGGAACGCCAGCGCATCGCCGACCTGTCCGACGAGATGGCCAGGCAGCAGGCCCGCGAAGCGCTCAACCGGCAGGGGCGCGAGGCGATCGCCGACACCAGCCGCCGGCACCTGCTGCGCGCGCTGTATTCGCCGGCCCAGCTGCGCGAACAGATGACCTGGTTCTGGATGAACCACTTCAGCGTCTATGGTGCCAAGGGGCAGGTGCGCTGGTCTTTGCCCGACTATGAAGAACGTACCATCCGGCCGCGCGCGCTTGGCAGGTTCAGCGACCTGGTGCTGGCCACCGTGACCGCGCCGGCCATGCTGGAGTACCTGGACAACACGCAGAGCAGTGTCAACCGCGTCAACGAAAACTACGCACGCGAGCTGATGGAGCTGCATACGCTGGGCGTGTCGGGCGGGCCCAGCGGCTCGCGCTACACCCAGCAGGACGTGCAGGAGCTGGCGCGCGTGCTGACGGGCTTCGGCATCAACGCGCGCGGCGAGCCGCCGCGGCTCGCTCCGGCGCGCGCGGGGCTGTACCGCGGCGACGGGCTGTTCGAATTCAACCCGAACCGGCACGACTTTGGAGCCAAGACGCTGCTCGGCCAGCGCATCGAGCCGGCCGGGTTTGACGAGGCCGCGCGCGCCGTCGCGATCCTGACGCGCGAGCCGGCCACGGCCCGCTTCATCAGCGCGAAGCTTGCCGCCTATTTCGTGGCGGACAACCCGCCGGCCTCGCTGGTCGATCGCATGGCCGCCACCTTCAGGCGTACCGATGGCGACATTGCCGCGGTGCTGACGACGATGTTCCTGTCGCCCGAGCTCGACCGCGTGCTGGACGCGCCAGGCCGCAAGTTCCGGGACCCGATGGCCTTCGTGATGGCGTCGATGCGGCTGGCCTACGACGGCCGCACCGTCAGCAACCTGCGGCCGGTCATGAACTGGCTGAACCAGCTTGGCGAGCCGCTCTACGGGCATGTCACGCCGGACGGCTACCCGGCGGCGGAAAGCGCCTGGGCGAGTTCCGGGCAGATGGTCAAGCGCTTCGAGATCGCGCGCGCCATCGGCTCGGGCCCGGCGGGGCTGTTTGCGGGCGATGCCAATATCCCGCCGGGGCCCGCGCGCTTTCCCGTGGTTGCCGGCAAGGCCTACTACGACACCATCGAGGCGACATTGGGTCCGCAGACGCGCGCGTCGCTTGCGCAGGCGGAAACACAGGCCGAATGGAACACGCTGCTGCTCAGCTCGCCCGAATGGATGCAACGCTGATCCATCGGGGCGACGCACACGACGCGAGGACTTCGAGATGAAACGTCGGGAATGGCTCAAGACAATGGGCAGTGCCGGCCTGGCGCTGGCCTTGCCCGCGGTGGTGTCGCGCGTCTATGCGCTGCCGGCGCAGGCGGACGCGCGCTTCCTGCTGGTGTTCCTGCGCGGCGCCTATGACGCCGCCAGCGTGCTGGTGCCCGCCGGCAGCGATTTCTACTACGCCTCGCGGCCCAATATCGCCATCCGGCGGCCGGTGCCCGCTGGTGCCGAACGCGATCCCGCGGCGGCCATCGCGCTGGCGCCGGCCTTTGCGGCCGATAGTGGCCGCCGCGGCATCGGCGACTGGGCGCTGCACCCGGCCCTGGCCGACACCGTGCTGCCACTGTGGAACCAGCAGCAGCTCGCCTTTGTGCCGTTTGCCGGCACCCACGACATGTCGCGCAGCCACTTCGAGACCCAGGACAGCATCGAATCCGGCGCGTCGGGCACCGGCGATGACCGCCATGAAGCGGCGTCACAGCGGGCGTCGCTGCGCGGCAGTGGCTTCCTGAACCGGCTGGCGCAGTCGATGGGCGGGCGCGCGGCGCCGGTGGCCTTCACCGATGGCTTGCCCCTGGTGCTGTCCGGCAGCCAGGACGTGCCCAATGTCTCGCTCAAGGGGACGGGCCGTACGCCGTTCGACGCGCGGCAGACACACGCGCTCGCGCAGATGTACCGCGGCACGCGCTTCGAGTCGCTGATCGACGAAGGATTCGAACTGCGCCAGACCGTAGCCGAGCAGGCGCAGGCGATGCAGGCCCGCGCCGTCGTGGCGGGCGCGATGGACAGCGCGGCCGCGCGCATGCAGGACATGCAGGCGGCCAACCGCCGTTCCCTGAGCGCGCGTGGCTTCGAGGTCGAGGCGCGCCGCATGGCGGGGCTGATGCGCGACAAGTTCAACCTCGGCTTCGTCGACGTCGGTGGCTGGGATACGCACTCCGGTCAGGGGGCCGCGCAGGGCCAGCTGGCGAACCTGCTCGACAATCTCGGACGCGGGCTTGCCGGGTTTGCACAGGAGATGGGGCCGACGTGGGGCAAGACCACCGTGGTGGTGGTGTCGGAATTCGGCCGCACGTTTCGCGAGAACGGGTCGCGTGGCACCGACCACGGCCACGGTACGGTCTACTGGGTCGCCGGCGGCGCCGTGCGCGGCGGCCGCATCGCCGGCGAACAGGTGGCCGTTGAGCCGGGCACGCTCAACCAGAATCGCGACTACCCGGTGCTCAATGAGTACCGCGCCATGCTGGGTGGGATATTCCGCCGGCTGTACGGCCTGGACGATGCGCGGTTGGCGCAGGTGTTTCCCGGGGGAGGGACGGCGGATCTTGGGCTGGTTTAGCGCGGCGTTCGCCTGACAGGACGCGATCTGGCCGACCGTCCTGCGACGTGCGATCATCCGGTTGAGCTGGCCGGCACGGCAAGACTCGTCAGAGCTGGCGATGCTATTGGTGAGTGGAATGCGAGCAATGGCCCCGATCGCTAACACCGAAGACCGCTATGGTCTTGTCGCCATCGTGCTTCACTGGTCAATGGCCCTTCTGATGATCGGGCTTGCGGCCCTGGGGTTTTACATGGCCGCACTTCCGGATGCGGGCTTCGACACGAAGAAGATCACGCTGATTCTCTATCACAAGGAGTTCGGACTGCTGGCCTTCGTCATCTTCGCATTGCGCCTGGGCTGGCGTGTCACCCAGGTGCTCCCGAAGCTCGTCGAGCATCTGCCCGAATGGCAAATGGTAGCCGCCCGCTTTGTCCATCTTTGCTTCTATGGCCTGATGTTCGCCATGCCGATGACAGGCTGGCTGATGTCGTCGGCCGCCGGCATCCCGGTTTCGTTCTTTGGGCTTTTTACACTGCCCGATTTCATTCACCGCAACGACCATCTGTTCGGCCTGTTCATCGAACTCCACAAATGGCTGGGATACGCGCTCGTTCTCTTGCTAGCCGTCCATATGGGTGCCGCCCTGCGGCACCATATCGTGTTCAAGGATGACACCCTGCGCAGAATGCTCCCTTAGAACCGGGGTCCCGGTTGTCAGTGCGCATTCTCGATCACGAGTCTGGAAAGCTCCCGCAACAGTCTTCCCATCGCCTCATTCGCCGCCACGACTCCCGCGTAGGGCGTTCGTTCGGCGAGTGGCACCTGCACCGAAAGCTCTTTTGCCGTGATGAGCCGGTTGGTCGCCTCCTGCCGGAGATCGAAGCGCGCCGTGAGCCGCAGCACCGCGGGATCCGATGTGAAATCCTGATCCAGTTCGACGATCTCTGTGTGAAGCACGAAGGTATGCCGACCCGAATGGGGAGGAGACAGGACCGCGCTGAAGTAGTGGGTGCGCCGAAGTGTTTCCATGATCAACGGCTGCATCATCTGCGCAGGTGTGTCTACCCATTCGTTCTGGCTGAAGTAGGCGATCTGATACTTCCGGGTGGTATAGGCCATGCGGGACGTGGCATAGGCCGGTGCGGCCTCCGGAGCGAGCACCAATAGCGTCGCGGGATGCGTCCGCTCGGCGGGAAGGTCATCCGGGATGGTGCTCACGGCGTATTTTTTTGTGTCGATGTCTACCGGCGTGAACAAGGTGCATCCGGAAAGTGAAGCGATGCACAGTGCGGCAATTGCCGCGGCCCGCGTCATCGCTTCTCTCCCGGCCCGGGCGACGGCGCCGTGCCGCGGATCAGGATTGACGGGTCGCGGTTGATCCGGTTCGTGACGGCCGTGAGGGAATTCGACAGGTTATCGAGGTCGGCGAGCACCCTGTAGGATTCGGGCAGAACCTGCCCCTGAAGCGTCAGCACCGTTTGTTGGGTCGATTCCATGAGCGGCCCGATCCGATGGCTGGCACGCTCGGTATTGGCCACGATGGCATCGAGCTTCCTGGTATCTTCCGCCATCGCCTGAGTGATTTTCTGCAGACTATCGGCGGATTGCTTCAGCGATGCGATGGTCCGCTCGTCGAGAATCGATGTGAGCAGCGCGGTAACGGCCTGGAAATTGTCGTTGACCTGGCTGATGGCTGTATCGAGCGTCACGACTTTCGACGGCGCCGCCGGGATGGCGGGATAACGGTCGCCGGGTCGTGCGACCGCTTGCCCGGAATCGGCGCCGACGTTTTCGAGCGCAATGAACACGTATCCGGTGAATCCTCGTGTTGCCAGTCCGCGCGAAGTAATCGTAGCCACGGTCGCCGCAGTCACCGGGGCGGTCTTGTCGAGGGATACGAGGATGTCCACTGTCTGCGCGTTGACGAGCTTGACGCTATCGACTTTCCCCACTTCGATGCCGTGGAATTCAACTGGCGCGTCGGCCATGAGCCCGGAGACGGGCTCCCGGGTATAGACATGGTAAGTCGCGTATCGGCTGCTGGAGAGCAAGTACCAGGTGGCTGCGGCGATCGTCGCGACAAGCAGGCACGCCGCGAAGAGGAGCTTTGCCTTCATGTCGATGCCAGGTTTCATGGCGAAGTCCTCCAGGCAGACAAGGTGGGTGGATCACCCCGCGGAATCCCGGTTCGCCAGAACGCTCAGCGGGTGTTCCCTTGCGGCCCTGGCGGCGGGGAAGTGGGCTTGTAGTCGGCCGGTGGCGTCGCGGGCGGCGCCGCGAGCGTCGGCCCGTAGACCGGGACCCGGTGTCCGCTGGCGTACATGCACTGAATATAGGCAACGTCGTACAGGTGCTGCGCACTGTCGCCTGAGCCGCCCGAATAGCCGGTACTGACCGCTGAACTGTTCGCTGCCGCCGCGCCTGAGGCTGGATGCGAACCCACGCCTCCGACCTGGCCCAGCGCGAACTGGCGGCAGTTGTGGTCATCCTCGACAAATTGGGCAAGCGTCTTGTTGCTGCCAGGGAGCGCTACCACGCTGGGGCCCGACGGCATTACCGTACAGGCGGCCACAAGCAGCATGGCCGCCGTCACGAGAGGAACGGAACGCGGCGTCATCGGTACCCCGGCGTCAGGACGAGGGCTGGGCAGGCACCGTCTGCCAGCCGCCCGGGCAAGTCTTGACATACGGGTAATAGCCACTTGGCTGGTCGCAGCGATACCACCACGCGTTCGCCGATGCACCGTCTGACACATCGCCCTTTTCGATGTACTGCGCGGGGGGCGCGTAGTAACCGTAGTAGTCGGGGTATGGCCAGCCGCCATAGTACGGGTATCCCCACCAGCCCGGCCAGCCGGCGCCTACCACGAAGAAGGCGTGGCCATGCCCATGGTGAAAGCCATCATGGTGGAAGCCATCGTGACCGTGAAAGCTGCCGCCACGCATACCCCCGCGCATACCCCCGTGCATGCCGCCACCACCACCACCACGGCCGGCGGCCAGCGTCTGACCGCCGGCGGCCATCGCCGCCCCTGCCACGAATGCCAGGGCGATCTTGTAAAACCGGCGTCCGTCCATGATGTTTCCCCGCACCGCTGCCGGACGGCCGGGTCACGCGGGCCCCGTACCGCCCGTCACTTCTGTGTCGTCTGATTGCCTGAATACCCCGTACAACGTATCTCCGACCCCGTCCGCGCCCGGCCGGTGGGGCTTGCGCCCTCATCTTATAGACAGTTGAAAGGCCGGATTTATTCCATCTACCGGTTCGGGCTCTGCATCTATTTAGCCTCCGCAGTGGCCGCACCGTTTGGGAGAGACTTCTCCGCGGTTCCTGAAGGGCGTTTCGCCTGATGTGCTCGGCCCGGCTCATTCCCCGAGAAAGTTTTTCTTATCTCGGCCAAGGAAAGATTTCATGTCGGGGTGCCCGGAGGTTCCGGATAGAGTTGTGTACTCGGACGGAATAAAGCAACGTCACATGGCGCCCGATGTGAAAGCGTCTGGCGTCGCCGGCGCCGCGTGATCGATTTACCCGCCGAGACCTCTTTTCATCCCAATCGTTCTCGTCCGCTGGGGAGCAGTGTATGTCTGCCCCACGGGCTTTACAGCCGATCTGTTGGCGGATGTCGCATGGTTTGCCGACAGGAACAGGCGCGTCGGTGCCGGTCCTGGTGTCTGCCGCAGAGACCTCAGGTCACGGCGTCGCCGCAGTGTTCCTGAATGGACTTTTCTGAACCGAGTTTTGCAGCAGTTCTTCTCTAGCGGAGGGCAGCATGGACGCAGGAAAGAAGTTGGCTCACGCCCGTGAAGTGGGCGTCAAGACGGGCGTGGTGCTGCAAAAGCGCCTGAAGCATGCGCAGGAGGCGTTCAGTCATCGCGTGCAGGAAGCGATGGCCGCAGAGGCGACGACGCCCGCTGCCTGGATCGCTCCCGCGGATCCGATGAACTGCTATGCCTACGCGGTCGACAGCATGCAGCGTGCCATCCTGTTCTGGGACACGATCAGGCAGCGTGGCAACAACTTTGTCGAGAATGCGGTCCAGGGCCTCAAGCCGGTCCTGCACTTCGATTACGAAACCGTGCTGGATGGCCGCAGCTTCGCCCGCCCGGTCAACTATGCGCTGCTGAGGATTACACCGCCAGCGGGCGTTACCATCGACAACGGCCGCCGTCCCTACGTCATCATCGATCCGCGTGCCGGCCACGGCCCGGGAATCGGCGGCTTCAAGGATGACTCCCAGGTCGGCGTGGCATTGCGCGCGGGCCACCCGGTCTACTTTGTCATCTTCTTTCGTGACCCGGAGCCGGGGCAAACGCTGCTGGACGTATGCGAGGCCGAGCAGCAATTCATCAGGAAGGTGCGTGCATTGCATCCTGATAGTGAAAAGCCCGCCATCATCGGCAATTGCCAGGGAGGCTGGGCCGCCATGATGCTCGCCGCATCGGATCCGGACGACACCGGGCCCATTGTCATCAACGGCGCGCCGATGTCTTACTGGGGCGGCGCCTGGAGCGAAGGCGAAGGTGACAACCCGATGCGCTACTCGGGTGGCCTGCTCGGCGGGACCTGGCTGTCGTCCCTGACGGCTGACCTGGGCAACGGCAAGTTCGATGGTGCCTGGCTGGTGCAGAATTTCGAGAACCTGAATCCGGCCAACAGCTTGTGGGACAAGTACTACAACCTGTACCGCAAGGCCGATACCGAGCCGCCGCGCTTCCTGGAGTTCGAACACTGGTGGGGCGGCTACTACCTGATGAACCGCGAAGAGATCGAATGGATCACGCGCAACCTCTTCGTGGGCAACAAGCTGTGGAGCGGGGACGTCAAGGATGCCGGCGGAAAGGGCTTCGATCTGCGCGACATCAAGGCTCCCATCGTGCTGTTTGCCTCGATGGGGGACAACATCACTCCGCCGCAACAGGCATTCAACTGGGTGGTGGATGTCTATGGCAGCACTGAAGAGATCAAGGCCCGGGGGCAGGTCATCGTCGGGATGATGCACCAGGACATCGGCCACCTCGGCATCTTCGTCTCCGGTAAGGTCGCGCAGAAGGAGCATGCGCAGATTGTTTCCGTGCTGCGAAGCATCGAGTTGTTGCCTCCGGGGCTCTACGGCATGGTGATCCACGAGCGCAAGTCCAATGGCGGCGTCGAGTATGAGGTCGAGTTCCGCGAACATTCGCTCGAAGAGATCGCGCAAAGGCTCAACCGCTTCGAGCGCGCTGACGAGAAGCCGTTCGAAGCCGTCGCTGCGCTGTCCGAATTCAACCAGCGTGCCTATGAACTCTTCGCCCAGCCGTTCGTGCAGGCCATGTCGAACGAGGCGACGGCACGGATGCTGCGCGAGTTCCATCCGCTGCGGATGCAGAACTGGGCGTTCTCGGACATGAACCCGTGGATGGCCTGGCTGGGTACCGCCGCCAATGCGGTCAAGGCGAACCGGCAGGCGCTGGACGCCGACCATCCGCTGCGCAAGCGTGAGCAGGCCGGCGCGGAGATGCTCAGCGCGGGCCTCGACGCCTATCGTGCCGTGCGCGATGCCATGACGGAAGCCACCTTCTTCAATCTGTACGCGAACATGCTCTCGTTGATTCCGCAGGAGAAGACGTCGCATGCCGGTCGGCCAGCGGTTACCGAGCCACGGGAACTGCCGGAGGTCAAGGCAGCGCTCGCATCGATCGAGCAGGGCGGCTACGCCGAGGCACTTGCCCGGATGGCCTGCCTGCTCAAACGGCAGGGCGAGCCGTTGCCGCTGTCGAGGCTCGAGTTGCGCAAGGAGCTGGTGACGGACTACGCGGAACTGCTGCCGGAATTACTGCCAGAAGCATGGCGCCGGATTCGTGGCCAGCAGGAGCTCATCACCTTGTACGCACCGGAGCAGGCGCTTCAGACGCTGCCGCTCCTTCTGCGCGACAGCGCCGATCGCGAGCGCCTGCAGGCACTCGCCGAGAAGCTCAGGGCTGACGAGCGGGTGCTCGGCAGCCAGCCGACCCCCGAACAGGCCGCGATGCTCGAGCGTATCCGTTCGGTCCTGTCGGTCAAGCCCGAGCGCCCGCGCCGCAACGCGGTGCCACTGGCGCGGGCGTCCTAATGCCGTGTACCGGCCCTTGACAGGAAACCCGCAGCAACCTGGTGACACAGGAGAAAGACCGTGAATGCCAAACACGAGAAGTACCAGCGTCTGATCGACTACTGCAAGTCTCTTCCGCCCACACCCACCGCGGTCGCCCATCCTTGCGACCGGAGTTCGCTGGAGGGCGCGGTCGAGGCGGCGCGCCTGGGCCTGATTGCGCCGATCCTGGTCGGGCCTCGCGAGCGCATCGAGGAGGCCGCCGGTGCCAGCGAGATCGATATCAGCCCGTATCCCCTCGTCGATGCCGAGCACAGCCACGCCGCCGCTGCCGCCGCGGTGCGCCTGGTTCGCGAAGGCAAGGCCGAGGCCCTGATGAAGGGCAGCCTGCATACCGACGAACTGATGGGGGCCGTGGTCAGGAGTGACAGCGGCTTGCGCACGGCCCGGCGGATCAGCCACTGCTTCGTGATGGATGTGCCCGGCCACGAGGACGCGTTGATCATCACTGACGCCGCGGTCAACATCGCACCGACGCTGGAGGAGAAGGCGGATATCCTCCAGAACGCTATTGACCTGGCGCATGCGCTTCAGGTCGGCGAAGTACGGGTTGCGATCCTGTCGGCCATGGAAACGGTCAATCCCAAGGTACCGTCCACCATCGAGGCGGCCGCGCTGTGCAAGATGGTCGACCGACACCAGATAACCGGTGCGGTGGTCGACGGGCCGCTTGCGCTGGACAACGCCATCAACCTGGACGCCGCGCGCATCAAGAAGATCGACTCACCGGTGGCCGGGCGCGCCAACGTGCTGCTGGTACCGGACCTGGATGCCGGCAATATGCTCGCCAAGAGCCTGACATTCCTGGCCGGTGCCGATGCCGCGGGCATCGTGCTGGGCGCGCGGGTACCCATCATCCTGACCAGCCGCGCCGATGCAGTCATGACGCGCCTGGCGTCATGCGCGGTGGCGGCGCTGGTGGCGAAAGCGCGCCGGGAATCCGGTCAGGTACAGGGGTGACGACATGGCCGATGTGATCCTTGTACTGAACGCAGGTTCGTCGAGCCTGAAGTACTGCGCATATGATGCGCAGGGTGCCGCACTCAAGCTGGTACTGCGCGGCAGTCTCGACGGCCTTTACACATCGCCGAGCTTTCGCGCCTCGGACGCCTCGGGCACGGAAGTCGAGGCCAGGCAGTGGGGCGACGGGACCGAGCTGGGACATGGCGGTGCCGTTGCCTTCCTCGCGGACTTCCTGCGAGGTCACGGAGAAGGCCATACGCTGGTTGGGGTCGGGCACCGCGTGGTGCACGGCGGCGTACGCTTCGCGCAGCCGGAAAAAGTAAGCGCAGAACTCCTGTCAGAGCTGGATACGCTTTGCCCCCTGGCACCCCTGCACCAGCCGCACAACCTCAAGCCGATCCGGATTCTCGCCGAACGGCGCCCGGAACTGCCGCAGGTGGCCTGCTTCGACACCGCGTTCCACCGGGCGCAGCCAGAAATCGCCCAGGCCTTTGCGCTGCCGGCTTCGATGACCGAGCGCGGCATTCGTCGCTACGGCTTTCACGGTCTTTCCTACGAGTACATCGCCAGCGTCCTCCCCGGTATTGACGCCCGGGCTGGGGCCGGCCGCACCGTAGTGGCCCACCTTGGCAATGGCAGCAGCATGTGCGCACTCGTGGCCGGACGCAGCGTGGCCAGCACGATGGGGTTCACGGCGGTCGACGGCTTGCCGATGGGCACGCGTTGCGGCAGCCTCGATCCGGGCGTGATCCTGTACCTGATCAGCGAGCTCGGCATGGACGCTCGCGACATCGAGGACCTCGTCTACCGCAAGTCCGGCCTGCTCGGCGTCTCCGGCATCTCGAGCGATATGCGCGTGCTGCTCGCCAGCGACGATGCGCGCGCGCGCCTTGCCGTAGAGCTGTATACGTACCGGATCGGACGCGAGCTTGGGTCGCTGGCCGCGGCCGCGCAGGGGCTCGATGCACTGGTCTTCACCGCGGGGATTGGCGAGCATGCCGCCCTGATCCGCGAACGCGTGTGCCGTCAGGCGGCCTGGCTGGGGGTAACAGTCGATCCTGCGGCCAATGACAGTGGCGCCACGCGCATCAGCGAGGCATCCGGACGGGTTGCGGTATGGGTGATCCCGACGGATGAAGAATTGATGATTGCCAGGCATACGAAGGCATTGATCGACGCGGGGGCGTGATGAAGACCATCTATCTTCAAAGGGGGGCGAGATGACAGTCCAGATACAACAGCCGGTCCTGGCCGACAAAAAGGCCCTGGTTTGCGGCATCGCGAATGAGCACTCCATCGCCTACGGCTGTGCCAAGGCCTTTCACGACCTGGGCGCCGAAGTTGCGATCACCTATGCCAATGACAAGACCAGGCAGTATGTGGAGCCCGTGGCGCAGGAGCTCGAGGCGCCGATCTTCCTGCCGCTCGACGTTTCCAGCGAGGCCGAGATGGAAGCGCTGTTCAAGGAGATCGAGGACAAGTGGGGCAAGCTGGACATCCTGTTGCACTCGGTAGCCTGGGCGCCGAAAGACGACCTCCAGGGGGGACTGCTTAATTGTTCAGCCGAAGGGTTCGCCAAGGCGATGGATGTTTCCTGCCATTCCTTCGTCCGGATGGCGCGGCTGGCTGCGCCGCTGATGCGGGACGGCGGCACGATGTTCACGATGAGCTACTACGGTGCCAACAAGGTCGTGCCCAACTACAACGTCATGGGGCCGGTGAAAGCTGCGCTTGAGGCGGCCTCGCGCTACCTGGCTTATGAACTGGGGCCCCAGGGAATACGTGTGCATGCGATATCGCCCGGCCCGCTCAAGACCCGGGCCGCATCGGGCCTGAAGGATTTTGACCTGATGCTCGCCGATGCTGCGCAGCGCGCACCGTTGGGCGAGCTGGTCGACATCATGGATGTCGGATTCACCTGCGCATTTCTTGCCACCCCCTATGCCCGCCGGCTGTCGGGCGAGACGTTGTATGTCGATGGCGGGGTGAATATCATGGGTTAGTTCCAGGGCGGCGGACGGTCAACGAAGCGGCGCATGCCTTGCCCGAACGCATTGGGCATGGCGTAAAAGCCTCCACTGCCGTCCCGCCTCGCGCCCAGGTAATACGCAGTTGCTAGACTCGGTAATTATGCGAGAACTTCTTTTTCGCACCCTGCTGTACCGTTACTTCTTCTTTGACTGGCTGTACAAGGACGCCAGCAGTGGCAATCTGCTGGAACGCTCCGCCGCCTGGCGCTTCAACCAGAGGCACGCGCACTGGCTGCTGACCTATATGCGGCGCTGGTTCTGGTGCGGGATTTTCTTCTTTGCCATGGGCGGAGCGGTCGAACAGATGCTGAGCGCCCCTGGCCTGTCAGCGATCTTCTACGTGCCCGGCGTGCTCATCGTGCCGGTCAATGTGGTGATCGGTGTGCTGTGGGTCGGCCTGAAAACACTTCCTGGACCGCTGTGAGTCATTGCCGGCGAGATCGCTGGCGCCAAATGTCAAGCTTGCCGCAGGCAATGCAAAGCGCAGTGGCGAATTCTTGCCTACATTGACGGCACAGCAAGCAATTTGACCTGGATCCCGGCCGATCGACCCGATCGCGCACGCCAGGTGATTCAGGAAAGACCCGAGCATGCGCAAATCCCTAGTCGTGGCCCGCGAGATCTTGTCGGCACTGCGCGTCAAGATCCCCTGTTGCTTGCGCCAGTGGCTTCACCACCGGCATGGCAAGGCAACAAGGCGGGCGGCGAACGCACCGCTCGCCGGGATGGGGACACCGCGAAGCGACCGGGAATTTGCCGAGGCCGCCATCCGGTCGTGCCGGACGCTTTGGTAGCCGGATGTCATTGCCCCCGCTTGCAATCATGCCGGAAGGTCAGCTTCGGCAAATTCAACCGGAAGCCTCCCGCAAGGACAGGCCGCCCCACACCGATGTACCGGAGAGACAGCCATGTCCGCAAGATTTCTGAATCCGACCTCGCTGAACACATTGCGCGGCTATCTGCCAGGCATGGTCATCAGCGCAGTAGTGACCATCGCAGCCATGTCGCTTGCCGACCATTACCACGCGCCGGTGATGCTGTTCGCGTTGCTGCTGGGCATGGCGCTGAATTTCCTGTCCAAGGAGCCATCCAGCGCTGCCGGCATTGACTTCAGTGCCAAGCAGGTGCTTCGGCTGGGCGTGGCTTTGCTGGGATTGCGCATCACCGCCTCGCAGGTCGCCGCGCTCGGCTGGCACTCCGTTGCCATGGTGGTGCTTGCGGTCGGCCTGACCATCCTGTGCGGCATCGTGCTGGCGCGGCTGATGGGGTTCCAGACCTTCTTCGGCTTGCTCACCGGCGGGGCCGTTGCCATCTGCGGCGCCTCCGCGGCGCTGGCCCTCGCCGCGGCCATGCCGCAGCATCCGTTGAAGGAGCGCGCGACGCTGTTCACGGTGATCTCGGTCAGCACGCTATCGACGGTAGCCATGGTGCTTTACCCGATGCTTGCGCAAGTGCTGGCGCTGCCGGCATTGCAGGCCGGTGCCTTTATCGGGGGCACCATCCATGATGTGGCGCAGGTCGTGGGTGCCGGTTACAGCATCTCGCACGAAGCCGGCGACGCGGCCACGCTGATCAAGCTGATGCGCGTGGCCATGCTGCTGCCCGTGATTGCGTTGGCAGCCTGGCTGTCGCAGCGGCATCAGCGCGCACAGGGGGAAGCCGGCACGGGCAAGCGCCCGCCGTTGCTGCCGTGGTTCGCGGTGGCGTTTGCGGTGCTGGTGGCGATCAACAGCACCGGCTGGTTGCCGGCGGCACTGGTCAAGGCGGGACAGTTCGCCTCGCAATGGTGCCTGGTCATGGCCATGGTATCCATCGGCATGAAGACGCACCTCAAGGACATCCTGTCCGTAGGCTGGAAGCCGGTGGCGCTGATGGTGCTGGAGACGCTGTTCCTGGCTGTCCTGTTCTACGGCATGCTGGTCGTGGTGCGGTTCTAGGGGTCTAGTCATCCGCGCCGGCAAGGCCGGAAAGCCACAGCGCCCCACGGTGCTGTGGCGATCGTCGCGTCAGAACCTGTGGCGCAGCCCGATCACCGCGCCAATCTGGTTCTCCCTGGCGCCGACTTGCTCGGTTGGCCCCGACAGCGCCGTCGCATACGGATTCAGTGACGGGCCGAAGCCCGTCAGTCCCATGGCCGGGCCGTTGCGGCTGCGGGCGAAGCCAAGCACGGTATAGACATCGGTGCGCTTGGACCAGGCATAGGACCCGGTCAGCATGAAACTGTACGGATCGCCCGAATTGCCGGCGGCATCGTTGTAGTAGGCCGCGCCGCCCAGCTGGATCGCCGGCGTGACCTGGTATTGCACGCCAAGCCAGTACAGGTTGCTGCGCAGCGCAACGGTGCTGAAGCTGTCATACGACCAGCGGTAGCCGGCGACGGCCCGGGCCGGGCCCAGTGCATAGGCTGCGCCGACGCTGGCGCGGTTGGCCTGAGTCGTGTTGCCTAAGTCGGCATAGGTGCCGCTTTCCATCGCGACGTAGGTCTTCAGGCCGGTGCCAGGTTCTTTTCCATCGCGCAAGCCCCAGCGCGCGGCCGGGAGGTCTGTCGAATATTCGCGCATGACGTAGCGGCCGCCCGCGCCGGTGGCGGGCACGCTGGCTACGTGCTCCATACCGGCATCGAGGATGCTGTACGGCGTGGTGCTGGCTTGCGCATGGGCGGTGACAGGCAGCACCGATAGTGCGGCCAGGCAGGCTAGGCGGATCTTCATGTTCGGGCCCCCTCGTCATGTGGATCTCACGCATCCCTGCAACGGCAGGGGTGCCTGGTGGCCACGATCGGGCCACAGGTGCTATGACGCAGAAGTTCGTCCGCGCTGACCGTCTGTTTTCGCACACGCCATGCGCAAGGCGTCTACGCACGCCCGGTAAGCCAGTCTCAGCCCAGGCAGCCCATGCCGTACTGCAGCGCACGCAACGCATCTGCGTGCTCGCGGTAGCGGTCGGCGTAGCTCCAGTACTCGGTGGTCTGCATGGCGCGCTCAGTTGCCCGTACGCGGTAGTCGATGACGAGGCACTGGTTCCAGAACGCGTTCTGGCTGCGCAGGTCCATCTCCTCCTCCCGTTCGCGCCAGGCCTGGCTCTGGGCGGCCGCTTGCATGCGCATGTCCGACGCTGCGCGGTCGGCCTTCTGGTTCTTCGCGATGCCGGGGACCGTCATCACATGCGATCGCATGGTGCCCGTGACATTGCGGTAGCCCGCCGGGCAGGACGCCGATGTGTAGAGCGTTTCGCTGCCGTTCTGGCATTTGGTGACAGCCTGCGCCACGCCGCTGGCCGCCAGCAGCACCATCATCACGGCAAGATGTCTGGACATGGCCGTGCCCTCCCGCGAACAACGATGGATTCAATGTAGGCAGCGAAGGGCGCTGTTGCCAGGGCGGGTCTGCCTCCGGGGCGGGCAGCGGAAACGGCGAGCCGCGTTCGGTTCACATCCGGGGTCACCATCCGGGGTGACATCTCCGACGCGCGCCGCCGCATGGATGTTCAGCCGGGGGTGGCGGGAGGGGCAGGAGCGGCCGGTGCCGCTGCCGGCGGTGCCGCAGGGGGCTGGGCCGGCGCGGCGGAAGGTGCGGGTGCCGTGACGGTCGCTGGGTCGGGCGACTCCGGGGGCGCCTGTTCCGGTGCGGCGACGACGACTTCGCCGCGATCGAGCGCCATGCCGGCCGCGGCGTCCGAGGCTTCCATGGCCGCGGCCGCTTGCGCCGGTGGCTGCGGCGTGACGTCCGCTTCCGGCGGCGGCAGCGCCGGGCGGCGCGGCGCGGGGCGTGTGTCGGGCGACGCTGTCCCGCCGAACAGGCGCGTGAACCATCCGCGCACCTGCGTGGCCAGTGCACTGAAGATGCTGGACTCCTGCTCCTCGGCGAAGCGCGCGCGGCCATCGATGATGCGCGTGCGCAGCGAGCGCTGATAGAAGTCCCCGATGATCGGCAGGGCGCTATGGGCGCCCTGTCCCCAGTAGTCGCTGCGCAGCGTGACGCGGCTGTCGTTGAAGCCGACCCATGCGCCGGCCACCAGTTCGGGGTGCATCAGGATGAACCAGCCGTCGGCATTGTCTTGCGTGGTGCCGGTCTTGCCGGCTACGTCGGCGCGGATGCCGAAGCGCGAGCGGATGCTGGCCCCGGTGCCGCGGTCGATCACGTCGCGCATCACGTCGAGCAGGGTCTGCGTGGTGGCCGCGGGCAGGGCGCGCTCTGCCCGCGCCGGCTGGAATTCCTGCAGGATCTTGCCGTCGCGGTCTTCGATGCGCGTCACCATGGTGGGCGCGATGTATTCGCCCGCGTTGGCGATGGTGGCGTAGGACGCCACCATTTCCTTGAGGGTGACCGGGCTCGTGCCCAGCGCCAGTGACGGCACCGTGTCGAGCTTGCTGTCGCGCACACCCATCGCGCGCGCTAGCCTGGCCACGCGCGCAGGGCCGACTTCCTGCATGAGCTGGGCCGTGATGGTGTTGCGCGAATAGACCAGGCCGTCGCGCAGCGTCATGGCGCGGCCGCTCGGGCGGCCTTCGTCGGTCGGGCGCCAGACTTCGCCGCCGGCGAGCTGGATCTCGACTGGCTGGTCCACCAGCGTGTCGTCGGGCGTCTTGCCCTGCTCGAAAGCGGCGCCATAGACAAAGGGCTTGAACGTGGAGCCCGGCTGGCGGCGCGCGCTCTGCACGTGGTCGAACGCGTCCTGCGTGTAGTCGCGGCTGCCGACCCAGGCGCGGATCTGCCCGCTGCGCGGATCGATGGCGATGAAGCCGGCCTGGATGCGCGTCTTCTGCTGGCGCAGCGCATGCATGAACGACGCATCGGCAAGCAGGTGCCTGAGCGCGTCTTCGGGCGGCGCGCCGGCGGCCACGGCGGTGCGGTACTCGGGCGTTTCGCGCACGAAGGCCTGGACCAGATCCTTGCTGGCGGCCCAGCCGGCGCGCGGCGCCCAGGCGGCATTGGCGATCGACTGCAGCCGGTTGCCCTGCGCGGTGACGGCCTGCGTGGCCAGCGCCTGCAGGCGTGCGTCGATGGTGGTGTGCACGACCAGGCCATCGGCATAGATGTCATAGCCGTTGCGGTCGGCCCAGCCGATCAGCCACTTGCGCAGCTGCTGGGCAAAGTGCGGCGCCGGGCCCGGCGGCTCGGTCTGACGTTCGAAGTCGATGCGCAGCGGCCGCTTCTTCAACTGCTCGAAGCGTACGGCGTCGAGCCGGCCGCGCTTGACCATCTGCGCCAGCACCGTGTTGCGCCGCTCGAGCGCGCGCTCGGGGTTCAGCACCGGGTTGTAGTAGCTGTTGCCCTTGAGCATGCCGATCAGCGTGGCGCTCTGCAACACGTCGAGCGAGCGGGCCGACTTGTCGAAGTACGTGCGCGCGGCCATCTCGATGCCGTACGCGTTGTACAGGAACGGCACGGTGTTCAGGTAGGTCTCGAGGATCTGGTCCTTGGTGTACAGGGCCTCGATCTTGAATGCAGTGATCGCTTCCTTGAGCTTGCGCGTCATGGTCGGCGCGCGGCCGATCTCGTCCGGGTACAGGTTGCGCGCGAGCTGCTGCGTGATGGTGGAACCGCCCTGGCGGTCGCCGGAGAAGGTGTGCAGCGCCGCCGAGGCGGTACGCCGCCAGTCCAGCCCATGGTGCTGGTAGAAGCGGTGGTCTTCGGTGGCGATCAGGGCGTCGACCACCGAGGGCGAGATCTCCGACAGCTTCACCCACTCGCGGTTGGCCCACTTGAAGACGGCCAGTTCCTTGCCGTCCGAAGACAGCACCTGCGCGGGACGTTCGAACCTGGCCTTGCGGATATCGCTGATGCCCGGCGTGAACGGGATCAGCACCAGTACATAGAGCAGGAACGCCGCCGGCAAGGCGGCCACGCCAAGCAGCGCCTGCCGGCGGGTGGGGCGCCGCAGCGATGGCAGGGACTTGAGGCGCTGCACCGGTTGCAATCGAGCCCAGGCCTGGGCAAGCGGCGGGACGAGCAGGGACTTGATCTTGTCCAGCCTCATGACGCAACCACGATCATCGCAAGGCGGGGGCACAGGACAGCGCAGGGCACTCGGAACACCGGTCTTCGAAAAGACTGAATCCTACCAAAACGTTACGGCTCGCATCGAGGTGCCTGATAGAAAAGCGAAGTTCAGGGCACTGTTAGTTCGGCATTGTGGCCATTGCGTCATAAAGCCTTCATATCTGCTCGCCACAACGCGCAGGCCTCCGGGGGTGGCCGGGCATGCCACGCGTCCCGGGCCGTTCCGGGCAGGTTCCTACCGCAGAACGATAAGTCACGCCGCTGATGGCACTTCGACCGCGGTCTTCAGTTCCAGCAGGGCATGGTCCCACTGCTTCGCGATGACTTCGAGCGAGCGGCGCGCCAGCTCAACTTGCGCAGGCTCGACTTGCCAGAGCCGTTCGCGTCCCACCTTGACGTCATGCACCAGGCCGGCTTCGGCCAGTACGAGCAAGTGTTTGGTGACCGCCTGCCGAGTCATGGCACTGCCCGCGGTGAGCTGGGCAATGGACATCGCCCCGCCCCCGCCCAGCGCCACGACCAGCCTCAGGCGGGTTTCATCGCCGAGCGCGGCAAAGATCGAGGCGCGCACCCGCAAGTCGGGCAGGGCCTCAAGCGGCGTTGTCGACATGGCTGGCAATGTTGCGCATCTGCTCGTCCCAGCCGCCGCTGTTCATGCGGAACGCTTCCAGGCGCCGTTGTGGCGGGATCTGGTCGAAACCGGATTCGACGACAGTCAGCCGTGTGCCGTTCTCCGCAGGCTTCAGTTCGAATACCACGAGCGTGGTGGGCTCGTTCGAGTAGTCACGGCCGGGTTCGACGGCCGCGGGATGCCAGCGCCATGACAGCAGCCGCTGCGGTTCCATCTGCTCGATCTGGATGTCGAAGGGGACGTGCTCGTATCCGGGGTAGGTCACATGGCCCAGCGCGCGCGTGCCGGGTGCGAAGACGACGCCGCTGTCAAACTTCACGCCAAACCAGCTACCAAAGGTTTCGGCGTCGGCAAGCGCATGCCAGATGCGGGCGACAGGTGCCTTGATCAGAATGCTGCGTTCGATTCGGTCCGTGGAGGACGTGGAGGATGTCATGTCTGGTCCCCTGAATGAGGTTACATGCAACTGCATGGTTGCATATTAGGGAACCAAAGGACAAAGCGCAACCAGATGGTTGCGCTTTGTATCTCATCAGGCCGCTAGCTTCAGCGTGGCGAGCGCGCGCCGGCCCGCGGCAAGTTGCTGTGCCACTTCGGCAACGCGTGCGCCCAGTTGCTCGGCGGTACGCAGGTCTGCCAGCGGCGGCACCACGTCGGCGCTCTCATCGGCGTTGGACTGCGCCGCAGCGCCGAGGAAGAAGCCGTGGCGATTCAGCGAATCCTCGGTCGACTTGGAGTTGTTGTGGCCCGGAGGCAGGCCCAGATTCACCCAGTGCATGCCGTGCTGGGCGGCAAAAATCGAGATCTGCTGCAGCGTGGCGAGCTTGTCGCCCGAACGCGATGCCGCATTGGTAAATCCGGCCGCCACCTTGTTCGCCCACTTGCCGCCCTTGGCAAAGACATTGCGCGAGGTTGCGTCCATGAAGCCCTTGAACTGGGCCGAGGCGCTGCCCATGTAGGTCGGCGCGCCGAAGATGATGCCGTCGACCTGCTCAAGCGTATCCCAGTGCTGGTCGATCTCATCGACGCTGATCAGCAGGCTTTCCACGCCTTCCACGCTGCCGGCGCCGCGCGCAACAGCCTGGGCCTGCTTGGCGGTGTGGCCATAGCCGCTGTGATAGACGATGGCGACGCGGGTTTGATCGATGCTCATGGTGTCTTGCCTCACTCAATAAACAAATGGATTGAATCTGATTTGACGGCGATGTTGCAAACTGTATGCTGCCGTTGAGAGAAGTCTAGGCACGTGGCGAAGGCCTATGGTGGATCAGATGGAAAGGAATTATTGAAAATATTTGATGAACTGTGGCCGGATCGGGAAAAGGGCCTTCACGTCCCTTCGCGGCATGGCAAATCCGGCGCGGACCATATAAAGTTATCCCGCATCCACCCAAGCCGGCGCCGGATGGATTCCACGACCGCGCCAGCCCGCAACCGCTCTCAAACGATGACAACAGGCGGCAAGCAGAACCTGGCAATGCGGCACCGCATGGCGCGGCATACAGCGGCGTCTGCGATCTGCGTACTGGCCGGCATGGCAGCCAGCGGCAAGGCGTTGGCCAGCGAGCCGGATGTGGCGCTGCCGGATGTCGTGGTCAGCGCATCGCGCAGCGAGCAGCGCCGGTTCGACGCCCCTGCCGCGGTGGACAGCGTCCCGGTCGATCCGCTGCGCGCGGCCTCGCCGCTCGTGAACCTGTCGGAAGTGCTGGCCGGCGTGCCCGGCGTGGCGATACGCGACCGCCAGAATTATTCGCAAGACCTGCAGCTCTCCGTGCGCGGCTTCGGCACGCGCTCGACCTTCGGCGTGCGCGGCGTGCGGATGTATGTTGATGGTATTCCGGCGACCATGCCCGACGGGCAGGGCCAGACCGCCACCGCCGACCTTGCCAACGCCAGCCGCGTGGAGGTGCTGCGCGGCCCGTTCGCGCAGATGTATGGCAATGCCTCGGGCGGCGTGGTGCAGGTATTCACGCCCGATCCGCCCAAGGACGGCTTCACCGGCCGCGCTTCGACCGGATTCGGCTCCGATGGCCAGTGGCAGGCCGGCGTGGCGCTTGGTGGCGGCAACGACAAACTGGGCGGCACGCTGGACGCCTGGACTTACCAGACCGACGGCTACCGCGACCACAGTGCCGCGCGCCGCTATCAGCTCAATGCCAAGGTCGTGGCCCAGCCGACCGACGCGACGCGCGTGACCGGCCAGTTCAATTACTTCAACCAGCCGCTGGCGCAAGACCCGCTGGGCCTGACGCGCGCACAGGCCGATGCCAATCCGCGCCAGGCAGTGCCGGCCGCCACGCAGTTCGACACCGGCAAGACCGTCGAACAGACCCAGGCCGGCGTGGTCGTGGATCACAAGCTGACAGAGGCGGACAGCCTGCAGGGCCGGCTCTATGCCGGCACGCGCCAGCTCAACCAGCGGCTCGGCATGAGCGGTATTGCCGCGAGTTCATCCGGCGGCATCGTCGACCTTGACCGCACCTATGGCGGCGCGGCGCTGTCATGGACCCGGCGTACCACCGCCGGCGGCCTGCCTTTGCAATGGACCGCCGGTGTCGAGGCCAACGGCATGCGCGACGGCCGCACTGGATTCGTCAACAACAACGGCACCCAGGGCGCGCTGCGCCGCGACGAAACCGACAAGGCCAGCGACGTCGGCGCGTTCGCGCAGTTCGACTGGACCTTCCATCCGTCCTGGGAACTCGTGGGCGGCGTGCGTGCCAGCCGCGTGAAGCTGAGCATCGACGATCATTTCATTACCGCCGCGAGCCCGGACGACAGCGGCTCCACCACCTACAACAACGTCAGCCCGGTGCTGGGCATGGTCTGGCATGCGCTCGATACGCTGAACGTCTACGCCAATCTCGGCAAGGGCTTCGAGTCGCCGACGCTAACCGAGGTGGCCTACGGCCCGGGCGGCGTCGGCAGCAACCTCGGCCTGCAGGCGTCCACCAGCCACCAGGGCGAGATCGGCGTCAAGTGGCAGCAGCAGCGCCAGCGGCTGGAAGCGGCGTTGTTCGGCGCCGACAGCCACGACGAAGTCGTGCCCTTGTCCAACAACGCCGGCCGCACCGTCTACCAGAACGTCAATGGCGTACACCGCCGCGGCCTGGAGCTGGCCTGGCGCGGCGGCTTTGGCGCGCAGGTGGGTTCATCGGCCGACGGCACCGCGGGCAGCCGGTTCGAGGCCGGCCTGGCCTACACCTACCTGTCCGCCTACTTCGGCGAATCGTTTCTCAATGCGCAGGGACAGACCGTCAGGGCCGGCAACCGTCTGCCCGGCACGGCGCGCCACAGCCTGAACCTGGATGTCGCATGGAGGCCGCTGCCGCCGCTCGTGCTTGGCGCGGAAATGCACGTGGACAGCCTGATCTATGCGGATGACCTGAACACCCAGGCCGCGCCCGGCTATGCCACCTTCAACCTGCGCGCGGGCTACGAATTCCGAATCGGCAAGACGAAGCTGTTCGCGTTCGGCCGCGTCGACAACATCACGGACCGCAAGTACATCGGCTCGGTGATCGTCAACGAAGCCAACGGCCGCTATTTCGAGCCGGCGCCGGGGCGGCGCTTCTTCGTCGGCCTGCGCGCGGCGATGTAAGACACGCGCGGACTTGCCACATCACCCTTCGCCGGCCTAAGGTTGCGGCTTTGGCCGGGACCCCGGCCAGCACCGGAGTACGCAGCCATGACCACGCCCATGCCTGACGACCGCACCCGCCGCATCATGCTGTGGGTGGTGGCGGTCGGCTTTTTCATGCAGACGCTGGATTCCACCATCGTCAACACCGCGCTGCCGTCCATGGCGCGCAGCCTGGGGGAAAGCCCGCTGCGCATGCAGTCGGTCGTGATCGCCTATTCGCTCACGATGGCCGTGATCATCCCCGCGTCGGGCTGGCTGGCGGACCGCTTTGGCACGCGCACCATTTTCCAGACCGCCATCGCGTTGTTCGTGCTCGGCTCGCTGCTGTGCGCGTATGCCGGCACGCTGCCGTTCCTGGTAGCGGCGCGCGTGGTGCAGGGCGTTGGCGGCGCCATGCTGCTGCCGGTGGGCCGGCTCTCGGTCCTGCGCACGTTTCCGCGCGACCAGTACCTGCAGGCGCTCAGCTTTGTCGCCATCCCGGGCATGATCGGTCCGCTGATCGGCCCGACGCTGGGCGGCTGGCTCACGCAGGCGTTGTCCTGGCACTGGATCTTCCTGATCAACGTCCCCGTCGGCATCCTCGGCGCGCTGGCGACGATCCGCTACATGCCGAACGCGCGCCAGGTCGGCATCGGCCGCTTCGACGTCGCCGGCTATGTGCTGCTTGCCGTCGCGATGCTGGCGTTGTCGTTTTCGCTGGACGGGCTGGCCGAACTGGGCTTCCAGCACGCGACCGTGCTGATGCTGCTGATCGCCAGCATGGCCGCGCTGACGGCCTACGTGCTGCACGCCGGGCGCCGGCGCCAGCCGCTCTTCACGCTGCGGCTGTTCCGCATCCACAGCTTCAGCGTGGGTTTGCTCGGCAACCTGTTCGCGCGCATCGGCAATGGCTCGATGCCGTTCCTGATCCCGCTGACCTTGCAGGTGAGCCTGGGCTACTCGCCGTTCAACGCCGGCCTGATGATGCTGCCCGTCACCGCTGCTGGCATGGCGTCCAAGCGCCTGGCCACCCATCTGATCGAGCAGCACGGCTACCGCCGCGTGCTGGTGGCCAACACGTTTGCGGTTGGCGTCGTGATGGCCGCGTTCGCGCTGATCACGCCGCAGCGGCCGCTGTGGATGGTCATCCCGCTGCTGGCGCTGTTCGGCATGGTCAACTCGATCCAGTTCACGGCGATGAACACCGTCACGCTAAAAGACCTGAGCGGCACCAGTGCCAGCGGCGGCAACAGCATGCTGTCGATGGTGCAGATGCTGTCGATGAGCCTGGCCGTCACATCGGCGGGGGCGCTGCTGGCGACGTTCGAGCAGGGATTTGGCAAAGGGCCGTCGGGGGTACTGCCGGCGTTTCATGCCACCTTTGTCTGCATGGGGCTGATCACGTGTGCGTCGGCGTGGATCTTCATGCAGTTGTCGCCGCACGAGGCGCGGGCGGTGGCGCATCGGACGGAGCGGGCGGAGGGGTAGGGAGGGGTGGGGACGTCCGGGATCAGATTGCGGACGCTGGAATTCCCGGGCCGTCCCGTTGCCACTCAGACTGAAGGTGTCCTATTCAAAGGAGACACGGAGTTCCTTCATCACCTCTACGTTGCCCCATTTGAACGAGCAACTTCTGCCAACCTCTATGCCTACCATCTTGCCTCCCAACTCTTTCTTCTCACTGATGGGAGCGCAGCCGCCAGAAATCTTCACGACGGGCATGCCTTGGTTGGGCAGCGGGAACTCAATGGCAGCATCTTCGGGGATCTTGTGTGCAAGGGCGATGTCCTCGACATAGTCATCCGGTAGCGTGAAGATCGGTGCGCCATCGACCCACAGCTTGTAGTAGTCATGCTGGAAAGGTGCCTGGCTGATGCAGAGCTTGCTGGTGTGGCTGCCCAGGGTCTGGCTTTGACATTTGGGCTCGGCAGCGTGCACGGCCATCGCCGCAATCCCGAGCAGGGCGGCCAATAGCATGTTCTTCTTCATTGCATTTCTCCTTAAGGTTGGTGGATCTCGCTCGAGGCGAGCGGGGCGGGGGCGTTCAGAATTCGAGGCCGATCTGGGCGGCGATGTTGGGTGAGGGCGTGCGGAAGAGATCGGGCTTCTTGACCGGCCAGCCCAGCGTGACCTCGCAGGTCAGCGCGGCGTAGCGGCTGGCAGCCCAGCGGCCCCGTGCCCCTATCACCGCGCCCATCAGCGTCCGGCCCGCCAGGAATGCGGCGGACGGTCCGCTGACGTGGCCCATGTCGAAGCCGACGAAGGCCTCCTGCCCGGAGTTGCCGAGCTGCCACGCTAGGTCATTGCGCAGGGTTACGCCGTTCTCGGCGGCGAGCGTGAGCTGCTCATCGAAGCCTCGCACCGAGTAACGGTTGCCGATCACGAAATAGTCGGACAGAAGGATGCGGGTGCGGGCGTACTGCGCGCGCACGTTGCCTTGGTAGCGCAGGCGTTGGCCGGAGACCTGGAATGGCACCATCAGGCCGGCATTGGCCAGCAGGATCTCGGACTTGCCGTCCCAGCTTGGTTCCCCCAGGACGAAGCCCGGCGCCTTGGAGTGGCTCGGCAGCGAAGTACGCCAGCCGACGCCGAGATCGACCACATTCGCACCGAAGTATTGGCGGTGCGCGGCGCCGACTTCGACGCCGACAAAGTCCCGGGATTGCACGGGGATGTCCTGGCCATTGATGGTGGTGTGCGCGGTCTTGCGGAAGAACTTGCCGTATAGGCTGGTCTTGCCCGAGGCATTGCGAAAGGGCACGTAGCCCAGGCCCGCCTCGATCTGCGTGGTGCGCCCGCCGTAGACGATGTCTTCCTCGAAGCCCGCCACGGTCTGCTTGTAGCGCGACTGACCTGGCTCCCGATCTCGGTGCTGCGCGAGAGGTCGCTCTTGTTCCTGGCGTCATGCTCGTAGTGCTCGGTCCGGGCCACCGCGACCGTGCCGAGGTTGACATCGCGTCCGGCGCCCAGGGCGAGATCTCCGGTCGTCTGGAGATTGGCCGCCCTGGCATTGAGATCGCGCCCGGCCACCAGCGTCGCCGTGTCGGCATCCACCGACGACACGCCCGCCAGCACGGTATTGCCGCTGCCGGCCTTGCCGGTGCCGCTGGCCGTGGTGCTGGCGAGGTTGATGTCGCGCCCGGCGTAGGCCAGCACGGCATTGCCCGAGATCTTGCCGGCGAGGCTGTTGATGTCCTGCTGGGCGTGGAGCGCCAGCGTACCGCCGTTGAGCGTGCCGCCGTCGTTCTGGATGTTCCGGGCGTTGATGAGGGTCACATTCCGGCCGGAGATGGTGCCGGTGTTGACCACATCCTCCTGGGTCTTGATCGACGTATTGCTGGCCGAGATCAGGGCGCCGTTGCCCTTGAGGTCGCCCACGCGGCTCGTCAGGTAGACCTGCGGCACCAGCACGCGCTGCGTGCTGCCATCGGGCAGGGCCACGGTCTTCTCCACCAGCCACACCAGGTCGGTGGTCAGCGCCGCCATCTGCCCGGCGGTCAGTTCGCTGCCGACGTTCAGGTGGAACTGCTGGGCGAAGGTCACGCCCGCCTTCATCAGGGCAAGGTACTGTTGCTCGTTGTCGGTGTAGTCGCCCACGAAGCGCTGGCCGGTCGCCAGCATCACGGCGTCGGCGACCAGGCGGGCCTCGTAGTAGCCGTCGCCCAGGCGCTTGAGGACGTTGTTCGGGTCCAGGTTGAACTGGGTCAGCATGAAGTCGCTGGAGAGCCACTGCCGCTGGTTGGTGAAGCGCGGGTCGGTCTCGATCAGGTAGCGCGCGCCGGGCTCCGGGTGAGTGCGGAACAGCGCGTTGTTGGGCATCGCCAGCGCCGGCGTGACCTGGCGGATCACTGCACCACCCAGGCGACCACCGCTGCCGGCCTGGTCTGGCAGGGGCAGCTCCTTCAGTACCGGGGCGCTGGCGATGGGGCCAAGCGCCGCGCCCTGGGCGGGTGCGCTGCCATCATGCCCGATGGTGCCCAGATTGCGCTCGGTGACGGCTGAGGCGAGCTTCTGCGGAACCGGAGTGACAATGGTGTCGAGCGCGGAGGTGGTGTAACGGCGATCGTCGCCCTTGAACGCGTGCGACTTGATGAACGTCCAGTCCTGCGTGCCGCTCGTGGTCTCGATCCGGGTCCCGTCATAGTCCAGGTTGCGCAGGCGTTGGGCGTCGATCTTCAGGTCGCCGCCCACCAGGATCTGGCTCTTGTCGTTGGTGACATCGCCCGGGAAGGTGGCATGGCGCCCGACCAGGATCCTGGCCGGGTCGGTCGTCCTGACCTTCTCTTCCTGGATGTTCGTATCGCGATTGACAATGAAGAACTCCCTGACCTGGCGGCTGTTGAAGTCGCCGTTGAAGGCGTTGATCCGGTTGTTCAATTGATCGTAAAGCGGCTTGTTCGTGTCGCGCCATGCGTTGTAGGTGGCCGTGTCGGCATCGAACTTCGCCTGGCAGGCCGATGCCGGAGCGTCGCCACAGGGCGCCGGCACGGGCGGAACAGCGGTCGGCGCCTGGACGCCGAGCTTGTTCCAGATCGCGTCGCCGGGCTGATAGACAAACACCTCCGGATTCAGGGTGCCGTCGTCATAGTTGTACGACGGTGGCAGGTAGGCGGCGCCGACCGGCCCGCCACCGACTGCGCCGAAGCCCCCCGTGGCGTTGCGTGACCAGTCGAACGGCGGGCCGAACTGCGAGAAGGGGTACTGGGCCGAAGGCAGCACCAGAACCTTTTTGTCGTCGTCACCGAGGAAGCCCGGATCGGTGCCCGGTGCCCACGTGCTGTTGTCGACCTGATAGAGGATCACGTCCTTGGGACTGAATTCCTGATCCGAGCCATTGAGCCGGTATCCCTGACTGTGTACCGTGCCGGTGTCGATCCGCTCGGTACTGAAGTGGTCGTTGCGGTTGTTGACCGAGGCGACGTTGACATTGGCGTCGCGCACCACGTCGATGGTGGCCGATGCGTTCAGGAGTGAACCGGCCTGGCCGGTGGCCGTCCCGTTGGCATCCAGTGCGCCGCCGACGTTCAGATCCTGGGCCGAATAGATCAGGCTGTGCGCGCGGTTGACGATATCGGGCGCGCCGAGATTCACATCGCCCATGCGCGAGGCAATGACCGCGCCCTGGCCGGTGGCCGGGTTCACGTCGTTCAGGATCTGCTGGCCGGCACCGACGGACACTGAGTCGCCATAGATGCGGTCATAGTTCGTCACCGTGGTTCCGGCCTGCACACGCACTGCGCCGCCATCGATCAGTCCCTGGTTCAGCACGGCGGCGTCGGCGCTCACGGTGTTCGAGACCTTCCCGTACAGTTCGCCATTGTTAGTCACGTCAATGCCGTGGAAGTCGGCGTTGCGGCCTGCCAGCATCGAGCCGTCATTGACGATGCTGCCGACTGCTTGACCTTGGGCATTCTCGATCAATACCTTAAGCTCTCCCGCTGCGGCGATGGTCTTCGTATTGTGGAAATTGCTCCTGAGCGTCGCGGTGATGTCGCCAGCGCTGGATTGCAGCGTGCCATCCCCAGTGAGACTGTCTGCATTGATGTCAAGCTTGGTATTGGCCGACAGCAAACCATCCGTGTTCGTGATGGCGCCCGCGTTCAGTCGAGCGGTGCCGCCCGACGTGACTTCCCCTCGCGTATTGTCCAGTGCGTTGGCGCCCACGGTCAGCGACGTATCGGCGCGCAGCGCGCCGTCGATGTTGCCGAGCGAACCGGCCACGACCCGAACCGAGCCGCCTTCGATGCCCAGCGGATTGGCGTCCGTACCCCCAAGGGTATTGCCGTTGAGGATCGTCCCGGCATTCGCATCGAGCGTGCCTCCGGCGTGGGTATGGCCGGCCGTGTTATCGAAGGTATTGGCAATGCGCAGGATGGTGTCGGCGTTCGATGCCACCTGGCCGCCCGTGTTGGCGAGGCTGTCGCCGTTCACGGTCAACGGTCCTCCGGATGCGATCTTGCCGCCCATGTTGTCCAGCGCGGTGCCGGTCACGATGACAGCCTGCTGCCCCGACACAGTACCGCCCTGGTTGTTGAAAACGCCGGTGGTGAGACCCATGGCGCCGTTGGCCACGGTTAGCCCGCCCTGGCTGTTGTCGTAGGTCTGGCCGTGCGTGTCGGCCACCAGGAGGCCGGTGGATTGCACGATGCCGCCGCGGTTGTCGAAGCGAGCTGAATCGGTATCGACACTGCCACCAGCGATGATGCCCGAGGTGTTGATCAGGTCGTGCCCGGCGGTATCCAGGCTCAGGTTCCGGCCTGCCGAGAACTGGCCATGGTCATTGGTGATCTTGCCGCCTGCCACCGTCAGGTCAGTGGCAGCCAGTGCCTTGCCGGAGGTGTTGTCGAGCGTGCCGGTAACGAGCAGCTTGTCATCGACGGAACCGATGATGCCGCCACGGTTGACCAGGCTGGGAGCGGAAAAGGCGGTGGTGCCGGTACCGGCAACGGTGCCGCCGGTGTTGTCCGCAGCTTGCGAAGCCGCGACGTCGAGCGTGCCGCCGCTGGTGACAGAATCGCCCTGGTTCAGCAGGTTGGCGGCCTGGATCGTGCCACCGTTGGCGCCTGCCACCAGCGCACCGCCCTGGTTGTCCACGGCACCGCCCGTCACGACCTGTAGCGCCGCGCCTTCGACGCGGGCGTTCCGGTTCAGGACATCGCCAGACGCCGACAGGTTGGCGGTGCCGTGCGATACCACCGAGCCGTTGGAGAGGTCGAGCGTCGCAGCGGAGAGGTTGGCATCCGCTCCGGCGACAATGGCGCCGCTGGATTGAATCGCCGATTTCGCTGCCAGGTTGGCGGTCCCGGTACCAGTGACATTGGCATTGGCATCCACGCCCGCGCCGATGGTCCCCGAGTTGGCAATGCGGTCCGCCTGCGCCAGCAGGTCGGTCCCGGCAGCCAGCGTGCCACTGTTGGTCAACTGGCCGGGCGTCGAGGCCGTGATGCTGCCGCGCGTGGTGAGGGTCCCGGCGTTGTCGAGATTCGTGCCAGCCACTATGGCGCCGCCTTCTGCCTGCACGCGGCCGCTTGCCAGCTCGCGGACATTGCCATTGTTGTCCACCGTGATATCGCCACCGCGCGCGTTGACCACACCGCCCAGGTTGAAGCCGACGCCCTTTTCGGTGCCAATCAGGCGGATCGCGCCATTCGCGAACATCGAGCCCAACGCGGAAGCATCGAGCGCGAACTGGGGCGCGGAACCGCCGCCTGCCTGGGCGATGGCATTCAGGCTCTGAAAATCGACCTGGTTGGCACCGGTCACGGCATTGAGATGCCTGGCCCAGAGTTCGGCATTGACCGAGATCGAGCGCGCCAGCAAATCTACTTGTGCTTGCGGGCTGGATAGACCCTGGCTGTCGATGGCAATATGCCCCGTGCGGACATCAAAGCCCGACAGGTTGCCGTCGGCACCGAAGACCGGGCGGCCCGTACTGAGCGTGAATCGATCCGCGTTGATCACGCCGCAGCCCGAAAAGGTGATGCCCGCAGGGTTGGCGATCACCACGGCCGCGCGGTTGCCGGCGACTTCCTGCATGCCCAGCAGTCGCGAGGGATTGGGGGCGGTGACCTGGTTCACAATGACGCTGGCGCTGTTATTGCCCAGTTGCATGTTGCCTTCAACCCAACCGGCAATTTGCGTCTGCGAGTTCTGCCCGGAATTGTTCAGCACGACGCCGGAAGGCCCGACGCTGTACTGGGTGAAGTTATTGACGCTGGTTCCGCCCGGACGCGAGGCTGGCGCGATATTCACGACCGGCGTGCCATTCGCAGGGGTATTGACGTATGGGTGCGCACCCGGCGCGTTCCTGTCCACCTGGATGGGCAGTGTCTGTGCGTGGGCGGTCCGCTCCAGCACCACGGGAATGCCCATCATCGAGGCGGCCAGCGCAGTCAGCCACAATACCGGTGCGAACGTCATGCCTGCGTCCTGACGCTTCGCGCAACCATGGCGGCCCTTGCCGGGTCCTACCGCACTTTCCTGTACCGCCACCAGCTTGCCGCGAACGACACTGAAGATCCGAAAGGCGTTCCTGTTCATGACGTGATACCGAGCGAAATGGTTGGCGCAAGAACTTGCAAAGGCTTGCGCAGCGCGTCATGTGGAGACTGGCGAAACCGGCGTCGATATGAAATGGGAGGATTCGAAGATGCACGGCAGAATCTTCCGCAATTCTCTGAAGCGGGCCAGAAGCGGGAACGATCCAGTTCAATCCGCGTCCGATTGGTCCGATCGGAATAGGGCGAAGAGAAGTAGTACGGCAGGAACAGGTGGCAACCGCATATCACACTTGTTTGTAGTGTGTCGGGTGCGAGCGACAGGGTGCCTGTCTTGACTGCCTGCCGTCAGGACTTGCGGAGGCGGGCGGAGGGAAAGGGCGGAGGGAAAGGGCGGAGGGAAAGGGCGGAGGGGACTTCGTCTGAACCCAGGTCGCCGACGCGGACGTCCGGCGGCCTGGTACGCCGGATCTCAGTCCGACTGGTACTTCGGCGAGCGCGGTCCGTACAGGATGCCGCCCGGCTGGCCGGCCGACAGCAGGCGGTAGCTCGTTGTCGCCGCGACCTTGTAGCTGGCGTCTGTGGAGTGGTTGATCGCCTGCGTGATGGCCGCATTGACCAGCATGCCGATCAGGCCGCCGCCGCTGCTGGAGCTGTCGGTCGCCGCCGAGGCCGTGCCGTTCCACAGCACGTCGCCGGTCTTCAGGTCGACGAGCTTGGCGCTTGCGGCCACGCGGGTCACGCTGCTGATGACCTGGTACTTCGAACCATACTCGGCCACGGTCACGTACAACGCGGCATCGGCACCAAAGATCTGGCGCAGCTTGGCGACCGGCGTGGCATGGATGTCGCCGGGGACCGTCAGGCCGTTCTGGCGGAACGTCTCGTCAACCAGCGCCACCGGCAGCACGTAGTAGCCGGATTCCGCCAGCGGCGCAGTCGCTTGCGAGAGCATGCCGTAGGTTGCCTTGATGTCGGGCGACTCGTTCAGCGGCGGTAACACCAGGATGGAACGCGGCCGGCTTGCCTTGAACGCGGCGTAGTCCACCTGCTTGTTCGGCACGGCACAGCCTGCGAAGAGCAGGACGACGCCCAGGCTCGCGACATAGGTCAGAAGTCGGCGCATCATTTGCTGCTCCCTGCTGTGGTGTTGGCCTTGGGCTCGACGGCGGTACTGACCTTCGTATCGGTCCGGGTGTCCGTCTTGACGTTCCTCAGCAGGAAGTCCATGTAGGGCGTGGCTTCGGGGAAGAGCGTCTTCTCGGTCTGGAACTCCTTGACCATCTGATCGCCCTTGCCGGTGTTCAGGTAGAGCATGCCGAGCTGGGCATGGTAGCCCGGCGGCACCGCACCACCCTTTGCCTGGATCTTCTGCAGACCCGCTTCGAGCGCGGTGATCTGCGCCTCCTTCGACTCGCCCTTGAAGTATTCGTAGACCTGGACCTGATAGCCTTCCCATTGATACATAGGCTGTGGGCCCGCGCAGCCGGCAAGCAGGAGACTGCCTGCTGCCGACAAGAACGCTGCGCTGCGCAGCGTGACCGTGTTCATCATCGTTTTTTTTCTCGTGGATGTTCAGACTGCGGAAGTTACTGGGCCGGTTTCCAGGCGCCGCTTTCGATGGCGGCCACCAGGCTGTTGACAGCCTCGCGCATGGCGAGGTCCATTACCTTGCCGTTGAGCGTTGAGTCATAGCTGGCCGTGCCGCCGAAGCCGATCACCTCGCGGTTCGACAGCTTGTATTCGCCGGCGCCCTGCGTCGAGTACACGACCTCCGAGGTGCTGATGTTGACGATGTTCAGGTTGACCTTGGCATAGGCCACCTGCTCGCGCCCCCGGCCGAGAATGCCGAACAGCTGCACGTCGCCCACTTCCTTGCGGCCAAATTCGGTGATGTCGCCCGTCACCACGTAGTCGGCGCCCTTCAGGCGCTGCGCCTGGTTCTTGATCGCGGCCTCGCGCTTGATCTCGTCGAGGTTTTCACGCTCGAGCACATTGAAGCGGTTGGTTTGCTGGAGGTGGGTGACCAGGCTCGTCTTGGCCTGGCCGCTGAGCCGGTCAATGCCATCCGAGAAGACGCCGCGCATGTAGTTCGAGCGATTGTCGAACTTGCCCACGGCAATCGGCGTGCGCACGCCGTTGTAGGGGCGGCTGGCGCTTTCGACCTTCTGCACGGGCAGCGCGGTGGACGACTCCGTGGCGCAGCCGCCGAGCATAGCGAGCAGCCCGCCCGCGGCCACCAGGGATACGGCAGTCAGTTTCTTCATGTGATTTCCTTCCGAGAGTCAAAAACCAGGTTCATGCCCCAGCTCCAACGGGGGATCGATGCCTGAAGAAGTTGGAGACAGTCGGGACTCTAAGCCAATTTATGCGAAGAGACTCGGCGGATGTGACCGGATATTCGCCGCGTTCTTCAAATTGGACAGTCGGCGGCGATCGCTTGAACCAGCGTGCCGCGCGGCAAGAAGCGCTCGGGTAGGGGGCGCATTGTCTGCCTCAGACGTCGAAAAACGCAGTCTTGAGGCGTTGATGTCGACACGATCCTGTCTATCCGACGATGGACTTTATGGCGTGGTGCGGATGCGAACCACACGCCGGAGGTCAGATATCACAGATGTTCACAATGCGTTGGGGAATCGCAACAGACACAGACAAAGACACAGACAACGAGCGGCGAGGCCGCTCGTTCGGGAATCAGGCAGCCTCCGCCACCCGTACCTCCACCAGCAGCTTCTTCAACTCCGGCACGCACGAGCCGCAGTTGCCGCCGGCCTTGACGCAGGCCGTAATCTCGGCCGGGGTGGTCAGGCCGTGCTTGCGCACCGCGTCGCAAATGGTGTTGCGGCCCACGCCGAAGCATGAGCACACCGTGGGGCCGGCATCGGCGCCCTTCTGCATCGGTTGCCCCATCAGCAGGCCGATGCGGTCCGTGTCCTCCAGCCGTTCGCGTCCGAACAGCTCCGCCAGCCAGGAGCGCGAGGGTAGTTCCGGCCGGGTGGCAATGTAGACGCACGCTTCCAGCCTGTCGTTGACGACATAGCCCGCGTGATAGGTGCCCGCGCTTCGGTCTTCGTACTCAAGCCAGTCTGCATCCGGGTCGGTCACGCCGAGCAGGCTGCGCGCCCATGCGGCACGGTCGGCAATGGCTTCGCGCCCGGCAAATTCGTAGCGCTGGAACCGGTGCCCCTGCACGCGCGTCCAGTAGGTGAGGGTATCGGCTGGCAGTTCCTTGCGGCTCAGCACGAAGCCGTGCCAGTTGACGCCGAACGGCTCCACGCACACCGGCGTGTGCTTGAACTCGGGTTCGCCGGACATCGGGTCGACCACCGGGTTCACGAGCGCGCCGACGCGCGCATCGGAGCTGAACTGCCCGTTCCAGTGGATCGGCACGAACACGCTGCCGCGCGGAATGCCGCCGCCGTGCCGCACGCGTGCCACCATGGCGCCCCAGCGCGTGGAGACACGCGCGAGCTTGCCTTCGCCCAGGCCGCACAGCAACGCATCCTGCGGATGCATGTCGACGAAGGGCTCGGGCAGGTGGTCCGCAAGGCGGGCCGACTTGCCGGTGCGTGTCATGGTGTGCCACTGGTCGCGTACGCGGCCAGTGTTGAGGATCAGCGGATAGTCACCATCCGGCGCGTTTGCCGGCGCACGCGTCGGCGTGGCGACGAAGTGCGCCAGTCCATCGGCATGGGCGAATCGCCCATCCTCGAACAGCCGGCGCGTCCCCGCGGGCGAACCCGCCACCACCGGCCATTGCACGGGTTCGAAGGTGTCATAGCTTTCCTTGTCCATGCCGGCCATGCCGCCGATATCGAATGCGCGCGGCGCCTCGTCATTGCGCCAGGCGCTCAGGCGCGCATGCTCGTCGAAGATCTCGTGCGGTCCGGCGTAGTCGAAGCCGGCAAAGCCCATGCGCCGGGCCACGTCGCACAGGATGCGCCAGTCGGCGCGCGCCTCGCCCGGCGCTGGCAGGAAAGCGCGCTGGCGCGAGATGCGGCGCTCCGAATTGGTGACCGTGCCGTCCTTCTCGCCCCAGCCTAGCGCCGGCAGCAGCACGTGGGCGGCGTCATTGGTGTCGGTGCGCTCGATGATGTCGGAACTGACCACCAATTCACACTTGGCCAGTGCGCGGCGCACCTGGTCGGCATCGGGCAGGCTGACCACGGGATTGGTGGCGATCACCCATACGGCCTTGACCCGGCCTTGCTCGATCGCATTGAACAGTTCCACCGCCTTGAGGCCCGCGCGGTCGGCCATGACCGGCGATTGCCACAGGTCCTGCACGATGCCCCGATGCAGCGGGTTGGCCAGCTCCATATGCGCGGCCAGCATATTGGCCAGGCCGCCGACCTCGCGGCCGCCCATCGCATTCGGCTGCCCGGTCAGCGAAAACGGGCCCATGCCCGCGCGGCCGATGCGGCCGGTCAGCAGGTGGCAGTTGATGATGCTGTTGACCTTGTCGGTGCCGGCGGACGACTGGTTGACGCCTTGCGAGAAGGCCGTGACGACCTTCTCGGTATCGGCGAACAGGCGATAGAAGGCCAGCACGTCCTCGACATCGAGCTTGCAGGCGCGCGCAACAGCCTTGGCGTCATCGCAGTCGACGGTGGCCTTCAGCGCATCATCGAGCCCAGACGTGCTGGCTCCGACGAAGGCGGTGTCGGCCTTGCCTTCTCGCGCGAGGTAGCTCAGCAGCCCGTTGAAGAGCCAGACATCGGTGCCGGGCCGTACCGCCAGGTGCAGGTCGGCCAGCTCGCAGGTGGCCGTGCGGCGCGGGTCGATGGCGACGATCTTCATTTCCGGCCGCGCCTCCTTGGCCTTGACCAGGCGCTGGAACACGATCGGATGGCACCAGGCCGTGTTGGACCCGACCAGTACCACCAGGTCGGCCAGTTCCAGGTCTTCGTAGTTGCCCGGCACCAGGTCTTCACCGAACGCGCGCTTGTGGCCGGCCACGGCCGATGACATGCACAGGCGCGAGTTGGTGTCGATATTGGCGGTGCCGATGAAGCCCTTCATCAGCTTGTTGGCGACGTAGTAGTCCTCGGTCAGCAACTGCCCGGAGACATAGAGGGCGACGGCATCGGGGCCATGTTCGCGGACGATGCGCGAGAACCCTTGCGCGACGGTGTCGAGCGCGTGGTCCCACGAGACCTGTTCGAGCGTGCCGTCCGCGCCGCGCACCTTCGGATGCAGCAGGCGGCCTTGCAGGTCCACCGTCTCGCCAAGGGCGGAGCCCTTGACACACAGCCTGCCTCGATTGGATGGATGCTCCGCATCCCCGGCAATCTCGACCTGCCCGTCGGCGCGTACCGTGGCGCGCACGCCGCAGCCGACGCCGCAGTAGGGGCAGGTGGTGGCGGTGGTAGTGGTCGGGGTGGCGGATACCACCGGGATGTCGGACAGATTCACGCTTTCTCCGTGGGGCGATGTCGTTGTCAGCGGGGGATCTCAGGCGGCAAGCGCCTCGCACTGGGCCTTGCCGAACAGCAGGCGCTGGCGCAATGACGCGACCGGTGCGCGTTGCTGGATCAGCTCGAAGTACCACGGACCATCCTGCACGTCGCCGTACAGTACGGCGCCGACCAGGCAGCCGTCCTGCAGCACCAGCCGCTTGTAGACACCGCGCCGCGCGTCGCGCAGTACGAGGTCTTCGCTGCCTTCGCTGCCGACGAAGTCGCCGGCCGAATACAGGTCGACGCCAGTCACCTTGAGCTTGGTCGCCGTGGCTTGCTGGATGTAGCGGCGATGGCCCGAGCCGGCCAGGTGCGCGGCGCACACACGCGCCTGGTCCCAGATCGGCGCGACCAGGCCGAAGGTGGCCTGGCGGTGCTGCACGCATTCGCCGACGGCGTAGATGCGCGGGTCATAGGTCTGCAGCGTGTCATCGACCACGATGGCGCGTTCGCAGCGCAGGCCGGCGCCGGCCGCGAGTTCGGTGTTCGGGCGCACGCCGGCGGTCATCACCACCAGGTCGGCCGGGATTTCGCTGCCATCCTTGAAACGCACGCCGGTCACGCGCGTGTCCCCGAGAATCTCGCCGGTCTGCGCGCCCAGCATGAAGCGCAGGCCCTTGCGTTCCAGCGCGCCCTTGAGCAGGGTCGCGGCGGGCTTGTCGAGCTGCCGCTCCATCAGGCTGTCGCACAGGTGCACGACGGTCACGTCCATGCCCTGGCGCAGCAGGCCGTTGGCGGCTTCCAGCCCGAGCAGGCCGCCACCGATCACCACGGCGTGGCGATGGTTGCGCGCGGCGTGCAGCATGGTCTCGACATCCTGGATATCGCGAAACGCAATCACGCCCTCGAGCTGGTGGCCGGGCACCGGCAGGATGAAGGGCTTGGAGCCGGTCGCGAGCAGCAGCCGGTCATAGCGCACCTCGCGCCCGGACTGCGCGCGCACTGTGCGGCGCGGACGGTCGATGGCCACCACCGGGTCGCCGGCCAGCAGTTCGATGCCGTTCTGCGCGTACCAGTCGCGCGTATTGAGCATGATGTCATCGACGGTCTTCTCGCCGGCCAGCACCGGCGACAGCAGGATCCGGTTGTAGTTGCCGTGCGGCTCGGCGCCGAACACGGTGATGTCGTACAGGTCCGGGGCCAGCTTGAGCAGTTCCTCGACCGTGCGCATGCCGGCCATGCCGTTGCCGACGACGACCAGCCGGGGCCGGGGTTGCGAGGGGGCGGATGGCGTCATGCGCAGGGTCTCCGTCAGGAACATGGGTGTCAGGCTGCCAGCTCTTCCTCGACTTCGTTCACGGTCACGTCGGCGGCGACCCAGACCTTGCCGTCATAGACGCGTGCCGGGTAGGCGTTGACCGAGTGCTCCGGCGCTTCCAGGCATTCGCCGGTGCGCAGGTCGAAGTGCTGCTTGTAGATCGGCGAAGCCACCACCAGGCGCTCGCCCAGGTTGCCGACCAGCCCGCGCGACAGTACCGCCGCCTGCGAGTTCGGGTCGAAATTGTCGATCGCGTAGACCTCTTCGCCGCGGCCGATGCGGAACACGGCCACTTGCTGGTCGTCGACCAGGGCGCAGACACCAGTATTGGGCGCGATATCGCGCAAGGTGCAGATCGCGGTCCAGGTTTCGGGATGGTGGGAATGGCTCATCACGTTCTCCTTCGCTTTCGTTGGATTCGGGCTGCTTTCAGGCTGCATTCAGGCCGCTTTTGCGGGCACGGCCACCACGGGAATGTGGCTCAGGCGGGAACGTCGCAAGTTCCGTTCCTCGGCCGTGGCCGGGCGGATCTGCCCGCGCTCCTCGATGAAGACGATGTTCTCGTCGCGGCGATCGCTGTTGACGAAGTGGCGGAAGCGCTTGCGCGTCTCGGGATCGGTGACAGCCTTCTTCCACTCGTCTTCGTAGGTGTCGACCACGTGCTGCATCTCCGCTTCCATGTCGGCGGCGATGCCGAGCTTGTCGTCGAGGACGACGTCCTTCAGGTAGTCCAGGCCGCCTTCCAGGTTGTCGCGCCACACGCTGGTGCGCTGCAGGCGGTCGGCGGTGCGCACATAAAACATCAGGAAGCGGTCGATGTAGCGAATCAGCGTCTCGCGGTCCAGGTCGCCGGCCAGCAGCTCGGCGTGGCGCGGCTTCATGCCGCCGTTGCCGCATACGTAGAGGTTCCAGCCCTTTTCGGTGGCGATCACGCCGACGTCCTTGCCTTGCGCCTCGGCGCATTCGCGCGTGCAACCCGACACGCCGAACTTGATCTTGTGCGGGGCGCGCAGGCCCTTGTAGCGGTTCTCCAGTTCGACGGCGAGGCCGACCGAGTCGTCCACGCCATAGCGGCACCACGTGGAGCCGACGCAAGATTTCACCGTGCGCAGCGCCTTGCCGTAGGCATGGCCCGATTCAAAGCCTGCCGCGATCAGTTCTTCCCAGATATAAGGCAGTTCCTCGACGCGTGCACCAAACAGGTCCACGCGCTGCCCGCCGGTGATCTTGGTGTAGAGGCCATACTTCTTGGCCACCTGGCCCACGGCGATCAGCCCTTCGGGCGTGACTTCGCCGCCCGGCATGCGCGGCACCACGGAGTAGGTGCCGTCCTTCTGGATATTGGCGAGATAGTAGTCGTTGGAGTCCTGCAGGCTGGCGTGTTCCTCCTTCAGCACGAACTCGTTCCAGCACGAAGCCAGGATGCTGCCCACGGTCGGCTTGCAGATATCGCAGCCCATGCCGTTGCCATGCGCTTCGAGCAGCGCTTCAAAGGTCTTGAACTTGCCCACGCGCACCAGGTGGTAGAGCTCCTGGCGCGAGTACGGGAAGTGTTCGCAGAGATGGTTGTTGACGGCCATGCCCTGCTTCTTCATTTCGGCCTTCATGATCTGCGTGACCAGCGGCACGCAGCCGCCGCACGCCGTACCGGCCTTGGTGCAGGTCTTGAGCGCGCCGATGCTGGTCGCGCCGTCGCAAACGGCGCCGCAGATCTCGCCCTTGGAGACGTTGTTGCACGAGCAGATCTGGGCGGTGTCGGGCAGCGCGTCGGCGCCCAGCGCAGGCTTGGCCTTGCCGCTGCTGTCGGGCAGGATCAGGAACTCGGGCGATTCCGGCAGCTCGATCTTGTTCAGCATCATCTGCAGCAGCGTGCCGTATTCGCTGGCATCGCCGATCAGCACGCCGCCCAGCAGGTACTTGCCGCAGTCCGAGACCACCAGCTTCTTGTAGATCTCCTTGCGGTCATCGCTGAACTGGTAGATGCGGGCGCCCGGCACGGCGCCGTGCGGATCGCCGATGCTGGCGACGTCCACGCCCATCAGCTTGAGCTTGGTGCTCATGTCGGCGCCGCCGAACTCCACGGCTTCGCCGCGCAGGTGGCGGGCAGCTACGCGCGCCATGTCATAGCCCGGCGCGACCAGGCCGTAGATCTTGCCTTGCCACAGCGCGCATTCGCCGATGGCGTAGATGTCCGGGTCGGAGGTGCGGCAATGGTTGTCCACCGAGATGCCACCGCGCTCGCCCACCGTCAGGCCGCTCGCACGGGCCAGTTCGTCGCGCGGGCGGATGCCGGCCGAGAACACGATCATGTCGGTGTCGAGGTGCGTGCCGTCGGCAAACACCATGCGGTGGGTGCCGTCTTCGCCGTCGACGATCTCGACGGTGTTCTTGCCGGTGTGGGCGGTCACGCCCAGGCCTTCGATCTTCTGGCGCAGCATGCGGCCGCCGCCTTCGTCGACCTGTACCGCCATCAGGCGCGGCGCGAACTCCACCACATGGGTCTGCAGGTTCATGTCGCGCAGTGCCTTGGCGCATTCCAGGCCCAGCAGGCCGCCGCCGATCACCACGCCGGTCCTGGAGCGCGCGCCGCATTCGCGCATGGCTTCCAGGTCTTCGATGGTGCGATAGACAAAGCAGTCCTTGCGGTCCTTGCCGGGCACCGGCGGCACGAAGGGATAGGAGCCGGTGGCGAGGATCAGCTTGTCATAGGACAGCGTCTCGCCGGTCGACACCGCCACAGTGCGCGCGTCGCGGTCGATCGACACCGCACGGGCATTCAGGCGCAGCAGCATGTTGTTGTTCTGCTCGAAGAAGCCTGCCGGCACCAGCGAGAGATCATCGGCCGACTTGCCGGCGAAGAACTCGGACAGGTGCACGCGATCGTAGGCGGGACGCGGTTCTTCGCACAGCACGGTCACTTCCAGGTTCTGCGCGCCGGCGTCCGCCAGGGATTCGAGGAATTTGTGACCCACCATGCCGTGGCCGACGATGATCAGTTTCATGATGCGTTCCTTGTCCGGTAGTCAGTCAGAGCTGCTCTGGATGCTGTTATGTGGAGATGCGGGGAATTCAGTTGGCCAGCGCGCCGTCGTACAGCGCCTGTTCCTGCGCCTTGTGCTCGGCGCTGAAGCGGATGGCGATGGCGCACAACGCAGACAGTGCCGCCAGCACGCCCAGCACGGTCAGCGTCTGCTGCAGGTCGCCCAGGCCCTTGAGCAGGAAGCCGGCGGCCACCGCGCCCACGTTGCCGCCGGCGCCGATGATGCCGGCCACGCCGCCGAGCGCCTTGCGGTCGATGAACGGCACCAGTGCATAGGTGGCGCCGCAGGCCATGTGGGTGAACAGGCCGAACAGCAGCATGGCAACCACAGCCAGCGTCACATTGCCGGCCTGCGCAAACCACAGCAGGCCCAGGCCTTCGCCGAGGATCAGCACGAACAGCAGCGTCGAGCGCGCATCCAGGCCACGGCGGCGCGCTGCCTTGTCCGACAGCCAGCCGCCCAGCGCGCGGGCAAACAGTGCCAGCAGACCGAAGCTGCCGGCCGCCAGGCCGGCGGCCTTCAGGCTCAGGCCGAAGCGGTCCACGTAGAACGTGGCGGCGATGTTATGGATGAAGATCTCGATGCCGAAGCAGGCACCGTAGGTAATGAACAGCAGCCACACGCGGTAGTTGGCGCTGGCGGCACGGAAGCTTTCCCAGCCGCCGCCCTTGCCGCTGCCGGTGATGGCCTGGCCGCGCGCGCGCATGTCGGAGTAGTTGCCTTCCGGGCAGTCCTGCGTGAAGCACCAGTAGATGACGGCCATTGCCAGCATCAGCACGCCCGGTACCAGCAGCGCCACGCGCCAGCCCATGGTTTGGTCCACGCCCAGCATCAGCACGGCGCCCAGCAGCATCGGCATCAGCGCCTGCGCGGCGCCGCCGCCGGCATTGCCCCAGCCGGCTGCCGCGGCGTTGGCGGTGCCGACGACGTTGGGCGCGAACATGACCGAGGTGTGGTACTGCGTGATGACGAAGCTGGCGCCAACCGCGCCGATCAGCAGGCGGAACACGAGGAAGGTCTCGTAACTCTGCGCGAACGCCACGCCCAGCACCGGCAGCGCACCGAGCGCCAGCAGGCCGGTGTAAGTCTTGCGCGGGCCGAAGCGGTCGCACATCGGGCCGATCACGAGCCGTACGAGAATGGTCACCGCCACCGCGGCGATATTGATATTGGCGATCTGCGCCGGCGTGAGGCCGAACTCGCCCTTGATCACCGGCATCAGCGGCGCGCAGGCAAACCACGCGAAGAAGCAGACGAAGAACGCCATCCAGGTCAGGTGGAAGGCGCGCATCTGCGGCGTGCCGAGGCTCAGCAGGTGGATGCGGGTGGCTTTGCCAATCATCGTTCTCGCTCCGAGGAGCGGTGCGTGCGCACCGCCCAAAAACAAATGGCGTCCCGCAAACCGGGGTGAGGCCGGTTCAGGGGACGCCGTTGTCCAGACAGCGGCTACATGGGATAGCCGCCGCGCTTGTGGGGTGGGCGGATCGCCGTTGATCCGCCCGCGTCATTTACGCAAGCGCTGTGCCAGGGGCGAAGTGATGATGAACGGGGTATTTCGCGGCAAATGGGCAGGGTACGGACCGTGCTGGTGCGCCCCGATGGGGCGTAGCCGCCGGCGCGGCACAGTGATGGTGCGCTGCAATGTGTCGCCGCGGTGCTGGCCGGGAATCAGTCCTGGGGCGTGCCTGGTGGCGTGAGCCGAATGACGGTCATGTCGGACGGAGACACGGGCTGGCCTTCTTCGTCGACCAGTGCCGCACTGACACGCTGGCCATTGCGGCGCGAGCGGATTTCCACCGGCCCGGTGCCGTTGGCCGCCAGGTGGCGGTCGCCCCATTGCATCAGCCCGACCAGCACCGGCAGCAGTTCCACAGCGGCGCGGGTCGGCCGGTACTCGAAGCGCTCGCGCTCGCCCGGCTCCTTGTAGCCGACCCGGCGCAGCAAACCGGCCTCGGTCAGCGTCTTCAGGCGGGCGGAGAGGACGGCGGGCGAACATTCCAGCCGGCGCAGGAAGTCATCAAAGCGGTTCACGCCATGGAAGACGTCGCGCAGGATCAGGATCGTCCACTTTTCGCCGATCAGCGACAGCGTGGAGGCGATCGAACAATCGCGAAGGTCAGGGGTGGCGGCTTTCATGATGCACTGAGCATAGCATGCTGACTTCATTTGCAAAAGTCAGCTGTTTGCCTATACTCTGACTACAAATCATGAAGTCAGGGTGGCGGCAATGGTCGGAACATGGGCAGGGATGGCGGCGCGGGCGTCACAGCCAGTGGTCAATGAGAACTGGAAGCTGCGGCGCGGCGAGCAGGTGACGTTGCGCGTGGCCAAGGCTGAGGACGGTGCGGCGGTACGCGGCATGGTCGAAGGCCTGTCGCGCGAAAGCCGCTACTTCCGCTTCCTGACGGGCGGCCGCGTGGCCGATGGGATTGTAGAGGGGCTGGTCACGGCTGGCGCGGGTGGCGTGGCCCTTGTGGTGACGGCGCCGAGCGCTGACGGTGGCGCCGAAGCGGTGATCGCTAACGGCCAGTTCGTGGTGACCAGCCATGGCACGGCGGAATTCGCCGTGCTCGTGGCCGATGCCTGGCAAGGTCAGGGCCTTGGCCGCCGCCTGATCGGCAGGCTGCTGCAACTGGCACGGGCAGCGGGGCTGCGCTGCATGCGTGGCGATGTGCTCAGCGAGAACCGGCGCATGCTGGCCATCCTGCGCGGTCTGGGCTTCAGCTGCCGGCGCAATCCCGAAGACAGCTTGCTGCATGAGGCCACGCTTGCGTTCGGGACCGCGGGCGCGGAAGCCGGCCAGCGGCTGCCGGCCGACTGGTTCGGCGCCCGCTGAGCCGGGCCGGCGCCGCTACTCGACGCGCCGGAAATCTTCAGCCGGCAGTCTTGCCGCGCGCAGTGGCCGTGCAGCCGATCGAAGCCACGATGATGCTGGCAATCGCGAGCCACTGGATCATGCTGAGCTGCTCATGGAGGAACACCAGGCCGGCCAGCGCGCCCATGGCGGGTTCCATGCTGAGCAGGATGCCGAAGGTGCGCCGCGGCAGGCGCTTGAGCGCCACCATTTCGAGCGAATAGGGAATGGCGCTGGACAGCACGCCCACGGCCAGCCCCGCGAGCAGTAGCGGCGGGCTGAACATGGCCGTGCCGGCGTGGGCCAGGCCGAACGGCAGCACCACCAGCGCCGCCATGGTCAGCCCGAGCGAGGTGGCCTGGCCGCCGTGCGCGTTGCCGGCGCGCTGGCCGAAGATGATATAGAGCGCCCAGCCGACGCCCGCCGCCAGCGCAAAGCCGATGCCGACGGGGTCCAGGTGGGTAGCGGCCTCGCCTAGCGGCAGCAGCAACAGCAGCCCGGTGACGGCAAACGCGATCCACAGGAAATCGATGGCGCGCCGCGACGACAGCACCGCCACGGCGAGCGGGCCGGTGAATTCGATGGCAATCGCCAGCCCGAGCGGAATGGTGCGCAGCGACATATAGAACAGCAGGTTGGTCGCGCCCAGCGCGGCACCATACAGGGCGATGGCCCGCGCATTGGCGGCCGAAAGCGGAATCCGCCACGGGCGCCAGACGGCCAGCAGGATCAGCGCCGAAAAGCTCACGCGCAACGCGGTGGTGCCCTGCGCCCCGAGCGCGGAGAACAGCGACTTGGCAAACGAGGTGCCGATGCACAGGGAGGCCATCGAGCCGGTCAGTGCCACGACGGCGAGAAGGGTGGCGCGTTGCCGCAGGCGGTTCAGGGGCAATTGGAGATCCTGTTGGAGTGATGCAGCCGCATCTTGCGCCATGCGCGCGCCGGGCGCCATAGACGGGTGCAAGGATTCCGTTCTGTACAGTTCGGGCGACATCCGGATTTCCCTTTCCGCGCTGCCCGACTATGGTGGAGTCAGTCCATTGCCAGGGGAGCCGGAACATGGAAGCCGCCGTTCGTCATGTCGTGATCACCGGGGCCGCGGGGGCGCTGGGCCGCGCAGTGGCCAGCCGTTTCGCAGGGGAGGGCTGCCGCCTGGCCCTGATCGACCACAAGCTGCAGCACCTGCAAAGCGTCTTCGCGCACCCTGATGGTGATGGCGGCATGCTGCTGCGCGAGGCCGATGTCACGTCCGAGACCGCCATGGCGCAGGTCGGCGCGGACATCCTCGGCACGTTCGGCGCCGTGGACGTCGTGGTCCACGTAGCCGGCGGCTTCGAGATGGGCGAAGCCACGCAAGACATCAGCCGTGAAACGTGGATGCGGATGATGGACCTGAACGCGTGGTCATTCATTGCCGTGACGCGTCCGTTCATTCCTGGCATGCTGGCGCGGGGCAGCGGCAAGGTCGTCGCCGTCACGGCACGCAGTGCTTCGGCGGGCGTCGCCGCCATGGGCGCGTATTGCGCATCGAAGAGCGCACTGCAGCGTCTGGTCGAGAGCTTGTCGCGCGAGGTGCGCGGTGCCGGCATCAACGTCAATAGCATTGCACCGAGCGTGCTCGATACGCCGGCCAACCGGCGCGACATGCCGGATGCGGATCCTGCGCGCTGGGTGTCGACCGGGTCCGCGGCGCGGATGGTGTCGATGCTGGCTTCCGATGCGGCGGCGTCGGTGCATGGGCAGCATCTCGTGCTGGACGGGTTGAGCTGACGGTTTAGCTGACGGGGTTAGCCGAGCAGGCTGGCGGAACCCGGCCATGGCTGCGCGCGCGCCGGGGCATGCCATTCAGGTTGAGCATCGCCGGCCGCGGTGCCAGAATTCCAGCATTGCGCGATCGCGTGACTGCAATGAGGACCCGGCCCGCCGCCACGGACGGGCAAGCCGGGGCGCATATGGACCGGGAACCGCTTAATGAGGTGTCGGATGGGTCGGTAATGTTCGCCGACCTCAGCGGCAGCACCAGGCTGTACGAGGTGGCCGGCAATGCGGCGGCCATGGCCGCGGTCGCGCGATGCCTCGGCGTCATGCGGTCCTGCTCCGAGGACGCCGGCGGGCGCATCGTGAAGACCATCGGTGACGAGATCATGGTGCTGTTCCCGGCGGCGGAGCGCGCCCTGCAGGCCGCGCTCGACATGCAGCTTGCAGTGTCCCAGCTGCCGCCGGTGTCCGGTGTGCCGATGTCGATCCATATCGGCTTCCACCATGGCCCGGTGCTTGCCGATGCATCGGGCGACGTGTTCGGCGATACCGTCAACCTTGCCGCGCGATTATGCAAGCTGGCGTCGCGCGGACAGATCATCACCAGCGCGGAATCCGTGGAGCAGCTTCCGGACTGGCTGCGCCAGACCACGCGCTACCTGTACCCGACACAGGTGCGCGGCCGCGAGCAGCCGGTCGAGTTGTTCGAGGCGATCTGGCAGCAGGCCACCGACCTGACCCTGATCGACACCGAAAGCCCCAGGACCGCCTGCACGGTATTCCTCACACTGCGCTACCGCTCGGTGGTGGTGGAAATGAGTCTTGCCTCGCCGCCGGTCACCATCGGTCGTGACAGCAGCATGACGATCGTGGTGTCGGACCGGCGAGCCTCGCGTTTCCAGGCCACCGTGGAGACGCGCGGGGGCCGCTATGTGCTGGTCGACCGGAGTTCGAACGGCACCTATGTCACCATCGATGGCGAAGAGGGTTTCATCCTGCGTCGCGACGACGTCATGCTGCGCAGTCACGGCTGGATCACGTTCGGCCAGTCGATGGACAGCACCGAGGAGGGCGTGGAGTTCTTCGTGCGTGTCGAGCGCGTGTGACGGCTGGTGTATCACTGGCCCGCCGCGAGGCTCGCCCGGCCGGCCTGCACCAGGGTCCGGGCCAGTGCCTCGCGCCGTGCCGGTTCGGTAGCCATGGCTTGAGCCATGCCGGACGCAAGCGCGTCGACCGGCACTGCCGCCGGTGCGCCGGCAGTGCCCCAGGTCGCGCCGAAGGCAGCCTGCTTGCTTGACGCGAGCGATTGTCCCGGGCGCAGCAGGCCCACGTGCGGCAATGCCAGGGCGGTGGCGACAATGCCGCCATGCAGGCTGCTGCCGGCGAAGCCGCGGCCGTGGGCAAGCAGCGCGCAGATGTCCCACAGGTTGAGCGAGGCAAAGATGGCGACACGCGTGCGGGGCATGCGCGCCGCCAGCCGCCGGTAGACGTCGAGGTCGTCATGCCAGGGCGCGGCGCCCGCGCGGAACAGTACGATGCCGAGATCCTGCGCGCGGGCCAGTTGTTCGAGTTGACGGGCGAGCGCCGCCAACGTGTCGTCGTCGCCGAAGTCGGCGCTGCATTGCACGGCCAGGTAGCCGCGCGGAAATGCGGCGATCACGCCGGCCGGTTCGCCATGCCGGGCGTGCTGGCGGATGCGCGGCGCGAACAGCTCGGCCACCATCACCGCCGGGTCAGGCTCCAGGCCGCAATGGATACCCGCGGATTCCAGCATGGCGTGGGTTTGCCGGTCGCGCACGCCGACGCGCGCGGCGGCCTTCAGCTTGGCCACCACTTCGCCGCGCATGGCAGGTTCCAGCCGATCGAGGTCGATGCCGCCGACGGCGCGGTAGCTCACCTTCGCGGCATTGGCGAACAGGCCGCCGGGTAGCAGGTAGGGCGCAAGGTCCGGCAGTCCGAGCCGCGCTTGCGCCCAGGCCGCGCGCCCGGCCGGATCGGCATCGAGCCGCGCGACCACTGCGGGGGCCTGGCTTGCGGGCAGCAGCATCACGGCGGCCTCCCATGCGCTGCAGGTCAGGATCTCGCCGCCGACGTGGACGATATCGACCGGCGTGCCACCCAAGCGCTCGGCCACCCGCGCCAGTGCCTGCACCTTGTGGCCGCCGCAGGCCGACAGGTCTCGCTCCGCCAGGCCGCAATAATGCAAGGGGCGCCCCGTCAATCCGTGCGCCGCGATATGCGCCAGCAGCAGGTCGCCGAAGTTATGGCGGTCAAAGGCGCCGAAGAGGATCGCGGTGCGGTTGTCTGGCACCTGGCTTGCCCCAGGGCTCGCTGCCCGCCGTTCAGCCTGCCGCGGATGCCTGGCCGCGCCGCCAGGCGGGAATGCCGACCGTGACGAGCAGCACGGTCGGCAGCAGCACGCACCAGACCGAAAGCCAGGCATAGCCGAGCGCACCGAGGATGGCGCCGAGCGCGAAAGCGGCCAGGGCCGGCCCCATCTTGCGGAGCCGGCGCCGGATCGCGTCGCGCTGCGTTCCGGAAGCGGACGGCAGGTCGACGAGGTCAATGACGATCTGCGTCGTATTGCCCGTCATGATCGTGGTCGGGCCAAGCTCGCTGAGCGACGTGCGCGACATCGCGTTCTGGAGGCCCATGGCCACGACGGCCAGCATGCCGGCCACAATTGCCGCTGGGGCGGACGGATCGGTGACCGGCGCGGCATGCAGGCTGGCGGCCATGAACAGCGCCAGCAGCGCGGCTTCGGTCAGCAGCAGCGGGGCGACCGGGGAACGGCCGGTCCTGGCGATGCGCACTTCAGCCAGCCGCGTCGCCGCGACGGCCAGAACGAAGGCCGGCAGCGCGAGCAGCTTGGACAGCAGGCCCGGGGCATTGCCCGTGACATCCACGCCGATCATGATGAAGTTGCCCGTGACATGCGCCGTGAACAGGCCGAACAGCGAGATGAACCCGACCACATCCACAAAGCCCGCGACAAACGCGAGGATGCAGCCGGTAGCGGGTCCCGGTGAGGCGGCGGCACTGGCGGGCGGCTGTACGGTGCTCAATGCGGTCTCCGTCGCGCGGTACATCCGTCAGAAGTTGTGGCGCATGCCGAGCGCGAAGGTCTGCGGATCCGCGCCCGCGTGGACGCCCACGCTGTTGATGGCAAAGTCATAGGAAGCGTTGCTGCGGTTGTTGATGCGGCTGTAGTAAGCATAGACGGCGGTGCGCTTGGACAGCGGGTAGTCATAGCCGACCGTCACCTGGAACGCGCCGGTCTGCGCGCCGCTGCGCACCGAGCCGATGGTCTCGGTGGCGCTGCCCGCGCCGTCGGACGCGAAGGTGAAGCCCGCTCGCACGCTGCCGGTCCCCGCCTGCTGCACCAGCGCGAGGTAGTAGCTGTTGCGCGTCAGGTCGCCGGTGGCGGTGCGGTAGTGCAGCCGCTCGTAAGCGGCACTGATGCGCGTGGAGGGAAACTGGTAGGACACGCCGGCCTTGATCGCATCGTCGTTGCGGCCGGCGGTCTGGTAGGCGTGGTGGATCTCGTAGGCCAGGGTCAGGTTGAGCGGGCCGCGGTCATAGGCCGCCGCGAACGAATACAGCGCGGGGTTGCGCGGCACGGTGTTCCGTTCTTCAGGGAGCCCCCACGCGAAGGCACCACCGAGGCCATTCCATTTCGGGGTCTGGTAGTGCAGCGAGTTCTTCTGGCGCCGGTCGAACGAGCTGGTGTTCTCGACGTTGTCGGTGGTGGCCGCGGCGCCGTTGCCCATCAGCGCCATATAGCCGGCCGTGGTCGGATAGTACGGATCGTAGCCCTTGGTCGAGCTGGTATAGGGCGTGTCCCAGTTGCCCATGAACAGCGTGCCGTAGCGACTCTGCAGGCCGAGCCGCGTATCGCGCGCGGCGATCTGGCCGGCACCGGTGTCGATCGACAGCGTGCTCTCGACCTGCCAGATCGCCTTGAGTCCGTAGCCGAGATCTTCTTCGCCGCGCAGGCCGAATACCGAACGGTTATTGGTGAGGCGCGACAGCCCGCCTGGCTTGGTGCCGTCGGTGGCCGTGGTCACGGTCACATACTCCGCGGCCGTGTTGAGCCGGCCATAGACGGTCACGGCATTGTCGGCGTACACGGGCGCCGCGGCCATGGCGCACAGTGCTGCCACGACGCGGCCAAGGCACCGGGGCGCCGCAACGCGATCGGTGCGGGCCATCACCGATGCCCGTGCCAACCGTACGGCCGCAGCCTCATTGCCCGCCGTCCTTGCTACGCGCCGCAAGCGTGACGGGTGCGTCGGCGGCGCCATCCGCCTTGGGCGGCGCGCCCGTGATCTTGGGCACGCATTCGCTGCGGAACCAGGCGGCGGTGACGGGCTCGCCGGCGACCAGCCGCTTCACCGTCGGCACGACCTGCTCGCCGATCAGCATGCCGAGCAGGCCGATCAGCGCGATCGCCGGCGGCGCGGGCGAGCGCACCTGCAACAGCGCGTAGATGATGCCGACGAGCACGCCGGCCGCGAGTGAAACCACATAGAGCTTCATCATTTTCCTCCTGTCGGTGCGGACCGCTTCAGGTTGTGACAGGGCCAGATCAGAACGCCCAGCACGAACAGCCGAGCGCGCCCCAGAATGTGCCTTCGTCCGAGACCGGCATATTGGACGTCCACGCCCTGGCATGCGAGTGCCCATGCACGCCGCAGGCGCTGGCGCAGCTGCATGCGGTGGCGAGCGCCTGCGCGCGGGCCTGCGCCGTCGGGCGCGGCTGGTAGCCGCCCACATGCCGCACCGGCGACCAGTCCGGCATAGGCGGCGGCAGGTCCGGCGCGTGCTTGCCGAACTCGCCGTCGCCATGGACCACCTTGCCGCCGAGCACGGTCATCACGGCAGTGATGTCCTGGATATCGTCGCCGGGCACCGTGAAGTAATCTTGGGAAAGAACCGCGAGATCCGCAAGCTGGCCGACGGCGAGCTGCCCCTTCTTGCCTTCCTCGTTCGAGAACCACGTATTGGCTTCCGTCCACAGGCGCAGCGCGGTCTCGCGGTCGAGCAGGTTGGCCTGCGGGTACATCGACATGCCGCCCACGGTCTTGCCGGTGGTGAGCCAGTACAGCGACACCCAGGGATTGTAGGAGGCCACGCGCGTGGCATCGGTGCCCGCGCCGACCTTGACGCCGCGTTCCAGCATCTTCTTCACCGGCGGGGTATGCTCGGCCGGCTTCGCGCCATAGCGTTCGACGAAGTACTCGCCCTGGTAGGCCATGCGGTGCTGCACGGCAATACCGCCGCCCAGCGCCGCGATGCGGTCGATATTGCGGTCGGTGATGGTCTCGGCATGGTCGAAGAACCAGTGCAGGCCGTCGAAGGGCATGTCGCGCGCCACTTTCTCGTAGACGTCGAGCGCGCGCGAGATGGTCTCGTCATAGGTGGCATGCAGGCGCCAGGGCCAGCGGTTTTCCACCAGCAGGCGGATCACCGGTTCCAGGTCGCCTTCCATCGACGGCGGCATCTCGGGCCGCTCGACGCGGAAGTCCTCGAAGTCCGCCGCGGTATAGACCAGCATCTCGCCGGCGCCGTTGTGCCGGTACAGGTCGTCGCCCTGGCCTGGCTTGACCTTGCCGGCCCAGGTGCGGAAGTCATTCAGTTCGTCTTTCGGCTTCTGCGTGAACAGGTTGTACGCGAGCCGCACGGTAAGCTGGCCTTCCTTGTGCAGCTCTTCGATGATGCCGTAGTCCTCGGGGTAGTTCTGGTAGCCGCCGCCGGCATCGATCACGCCGGTCACGCCCAGGCGGTTCACCTCGCGCATGAAATGGCGCGTGGAGTTCTTCTGGTACTCGGCCGGCAGCTTCGGCCCCTTGGCCAGCGTGGCGTAGAGGATGGTGGCATTGGGCTTGGCCAGCAGCAGGCCGGTGGGATTGCCGCGCGCGTCGCGCACGATTTCGCCGCCCGGCGGGTTCGGCGTGTCCTTGGTGTAGCCGACCGCACGCAGCGCTGCGCCGTTCAGGATGGCGCGGTCATACAGGTGCAGGATGAACACCGGCGTGTCCGGCGCCGCCGCGTTCAGTTCCTCGATGGTCGGCAGGCGCTTCTCGGCGAACTGGTGCTCGGTAAAGCCGCCGACCACGCGCACCCACTGCGGCGCCGGCGTGCGCGCCACTTGGTCGCGCAGCATGCGCATGGCGTCGGCCAGCGAGCGTACGCCATCCCAGCGCAGCTCCATGTTGTAGTTCAGGCCACCGCGGATGATGTGCATGTGGCTGTCGATCAGCCCGGGGATCACGCGGCGTCCGCCGAGATCGATCACGCGGGTGTTGGCGGCGGCGGTCTGCATGACCTCCTGCTTCGTGCCGACAGCGGCAAAGCGGCCATCGCGGATGGCGACGGCTTCGGCTTGTGGATTGGCGCGGTCCAGCGTGGTGAACTTGCCATTGACGAGAATCAGGTCCGGGGCGGTCGAAGCATTCATGGCGAAACTCCTGGAGGCGGCCGCCGCGCCGAGCGCTGCGGCTCCGGCAATGAACTGGCGACGGGTCATGGGCGGGACGTTGCGGTCCGTATTATCGTTCTCGCTGGGCATTTCTGTCTGGTGGAAAACGGGCGGGAATGGCGAACCGGTCAGTCGCGGCATGCCCCCGGCGGCGAGGGCGCCGGGGGCGCGTTGGCAGCTTTCGGGCGGGCACCGCAGCATTCCCGCAGCGCCCGGGCTCAGCCAGTGAAAGTATCAGCGCGCAGGAACGGCAGGAATGGCCTCGTGCTTGGTCGCCGTGCGTTGCGGCGCCTTGTGCACCATCGTGTACGCATAGTCCACACCCATGCCATAGGCACCCGAATGCTCCTTGACCAGCGCCATCACGGCGTCATAGGTGTCGCGGCGCGCCCAGTCGCGCTGCCACTCGAGCAGGACCTGCTGCCAGGTAACGGGCACGACGCCGGCCTGGATCATACGCTGCATGGAATACTCGTGCGCTTCCTTCGACGTGCCACCCGATGCATCGGCAACCATGTAGATCTCGTAGTTGCCCTCAAGCATGGCGCTCAGCGCGAAGGTGTTATTGCAGACCTCGGTCCACAGGCCGGAGACCACGACTTTCTTGCGGCCCGCCGCTGCCAATGCGTCACGCACCTTCTGGTCGTCCCACGAATTCATCGAGGTGCGTTCCAGCAGCTTGTGGTCGGGAAATACGTCGAGCAGTTCGGGATAGGTGAAGCCGGAGAAACTCTCGCTTTCCACGGTGGTGATCGTGGTCGGAATGTTGAAGATCTTCGCGGCCTTCGCCAGTCCGACTACATTGTTCTTCAGGACTTGCCGGTCGATCGACTGCACGCCGAATGCCATCTGTGGCTGCTGGTCGATGAAGATCAACTGGCAGTTCTGCGGGGTCAGGACTTCAAGCTTGGGATTGCTCACGGTTTTCTCCTGGAAGGGAAGGGAAGGACAGCCATGTCTCCGGATCGGCACGCTGGCCTGCGCGGTGACATGGGGGGATGCATAGTTGGGCACCGACGGCAGCGCACTCGTGGCTGCGCGTCGGCAGCGATATCTGCGTGACTCATACAGTGGCACGCCGGACGAACAGTACCGGGCGCTTCCCGGACCGTCCTTGTCGAGCGGCGAAAGTATATCGAGACAATCGTGGCGGGTATAACGGATTGTTTCGAACAGACTATTCGAAGAAATGGATTGAAGAGGGCGCTTCTATTTCTTGCTGTTTGCAGCGATGCGGATAATGAAACTGTGATGAAAAATTGATTCTGATATTCGAGCGATGATGAATTAAGATGAATCGCTTTACCGGGCATCGCGGTCCATGCCTGGTGCAGGCGCTACGCGCAAGGGGGAATCTTCGATGATCGAGCACGGCCGTATCACCTCGCGCGGGACCGGCACCCGGCTATCCCGGTTCGCCACACCGGCCGTTCGCTGGGTGGCATTGCTGGGACTGTGCGCCGCCTACCTGCAGGGCGGGCTGAACAAGGCACTGGACTTTCCCGCCGCCATCGCGGAGATGCAGCATTTCGGCCTGGCCCCGGCAGGGCCGCTGGCGGCCGCGACCATCGCGCTGGAACTGGGCGCGTCGGCCATGATTCTGACGGGCTTCTACCGCTGGCTCGGCGCGCTCGGCCTGGCCGGCTTTACGCTGATGGCCACGTTCCTGGCCAATCGCTTCTGGGAAGTCTCCGGCGACGCGCGCTTCATGATGGAGAACTCATTTTTCGAACACCTCGGGCTGGTGGGCGGGTTCCTGCTGGTCGCCTGGCACGACCTGCGCGACACGTAGCCAGGCCGCCGCTGCCGCTGCGTCACGCTGAGGCCTGCAGCCCCAGGCGTTCCCGCAGGGTTGCGGCCAGGGCGTCCTTGCGCTCGATCCACCAGCCGATTGCCCGGCCCGGGTCCTTGCTGCGCCACGCGATATGCAGCATCTGCGGCGGGCGTTCCTCGCCGAGGCGCCTGTCCACGAGCAGCCCCTTGTCAAGGTACGGCTGGGCCGCGCAGGCCGGCAGGTAGCCGCACGCCAGGCCGGACAGCAGCACCGACAGCTTGGCATCGAGCGTCGGCACGCTGATGTGTTTTTGTCCGTCCACGAGCGGCTTGACCGTATCGGCAGCGCTCTCCTGGGGCAGGCTGACTTCCACGAACTGGTGCTGCCACAGCTCGGCGCAGTCTATCGGCTCATCGGCTGCCGCCAGCGGATGCCCGGGCGCGACCACGAAGACAGATCGCACGCTTCCGGCCGGCACGGAGAACAGGCCCTGGACCGCGGGCGGATCGCCCACGGCGCCAATCAGCAGGTCGACGCTGTTCGATGCCAGCGCCTTCCAGTTGTTGCCGAGCATTTCCTGCGAGAACAACAGGCGGGTGTAGCTGTTTTCCGCCTGGAATGCCGAGATGAATGGCAGCACAGCATCGAACGGAACCAGCGCGTCGGTGGCGATCTTGAGTTCGGCCTCCCAGCCGGCTTCCGCGCGCCTGACCCGTTCCTCAAGGTCGTTCGCGGCGCGCAGCAGGCGGCGGCCTTCATCGAGCAGGACTTCGCCTGCGGTCGTCAGGCGTACGCGGTGTGCACTGCGATCGAACACCGTGACGCCCAGGTCGCTTTCCAGCTTCTGCACGACATAGCTCAGCGAAGAGGGAGCCTTGTGCAGCTCCTTGCCGGCAAGTCCGAACGTGCCGCAGCGTGCAATGGATTCGACTACCTGAAGCGCGTCCAGTGTGATCTTCATCTTTGAGGTTATGGATCAGTCTGTTCGAAAATATCATCGATATTTCGATTTTTTATATATTAACGGGTCAATGAGCCGGGGTCGAATTCTCGAATTTCGGAGTGCGGCGGGTCGGAGACCTAGCGCTCAGTCCGGTCTGTTTCTCCAGTCACTACCCAATGGCCGCGCCACGTCTTCGAGCGGCCGCCGCTCCGCGTTCACACCATAGCGCAAGGCCAGAAGCCCGGCGATGATCACCAGCGCGGCCCCGAGTCCGTAGCCCGCCGCCACGGCTGCGCGGCTGCCGCGCTCGATCAGCGCGCCAAGCAAGACCGGCGCGACGAAGCCGCCCATGCCCGTGCCCACCGCGTAGAAGACCGAGATGGCCAGCGCCCGCATTTCCAGCGGAAAGACTTCACTGGCCGTCAGGTAGGCCGAGCTGGCCGCGGCCGAGGCCAGGAAGAACACCGCGGACCAGCACAGCGCCTGGCCGGTCGCGTCGAGCCAGCCCTGCGTGAAGGCCCATCCGGTTGCTGCCAGTCCGAGTCCCGACAGCACATAGGTGATCGCGATCATCCTGCGCCGGCCGACCCGGTCGAAGAGCGGCCCCAGCACCAGCGGCCCGGCGGCGTTGCCGAGCGCGAACGGGAACAGGTATAGCGCCACGCGGCTGTCCGGCACGGCGTAGAAGCGCGTGAGCACGAGCGCATAGGTGAAGAAGATGGCGTTATAGAAGAAGGCTTGCGCCAGCATGAGCGCCAGCGTGATCAGGCTGCGCTGCCGGTAGCGCAGCATCAGCAGCCGGAGCACGTCGCCCACGGAGGGATGCACCGACGCGTGGGGCACCGGGCCGGAAGGCGCCATGGACGCGAGCGTGTGCGCTTGCCGCGTCGCGTACACCTGCGCCTCGATGCTGGCAATGATCTGCTCCGCCTCGGCCAGCCGGCCATGCGTGGCCAGCCAGCGCGGGCTTTCCGGCACGCGCCGGCGCACCAGCATGATGGCGAAGGCCAGCACCGCGCCCAGCGCGAAGCAGGCGCGCCAGCCCCACACCGGTCCCAGCAAGCGCGGGTCGAGCAGCACCAGGCTGAGCCCGGCGCCAAGCGCCGCGCCCAGCCAGAAGCTGCCATTGATGGCCAGGTTGACGCGGCCGCGCACGCGCGCGGGAATCAGTTCGTCGATGGCGGAATTGATGGCGGCATATTCGCCTCCGATGCCGAGGCCGGTGAAGAAGCGGCACAGCGCGAACATGGCGAAGCCGGGTGAGAAAGCCGTGGCCAGCGTCGCCACCATGTATACGAGCAGCGTGGCCAGGAACAGGCGTTTGCGGCCAAGCCGGTCGGCCATGCGGCCGAACACCAGCGCGCCAAGCACGGCGCCGCCGACATAGAGCGAACCCGTCCAGCCGACTTCGGTCGCGCTCAGCGCCAGCGTGTCGCGCCGTTCGAGCACGGCACCGACCGAGCCGACCAGCGTGACCTCGAGGCCATCGAGGACCCACGCGATGCCCAGCGCCAGCACGACGCGCCAGTGCCAGCGGGACCAGGGCAGGCAGTCCAGCCGGGCAGGAATGCCGGTCTGCGAGCCGCTCGGGGAAGAGTAGGAACTACCTCGCGTTGAAATGTCGGGATCCGAAGCCAGACCCGCACGCACCCATGCGTGGGCCGATGCGGGTCAGTATAGGCGTTCGGTGATATGAGCCGGCGCGGGCGGACTGGCGAGGTCGGCGCCGCGCCGGGCGCCCTTCTGCGGACTGGAGCGCGAGTGGCTCAGCGGCCACAACCCATGGCGCGCAGCATCGAATGGCCGTTGCTCGTCAGGCGCGGACTCTGCCTGTGGCCATGCAGGATCTCGAGCTGGACGAGTTCCTTGTCTACAAGTGCGTGGAGGTCGACCGGGTCGATCTGCCGGGAGTCAGTGGTATCGAGGGATTCGGGGCCGCCGCTGATCAGCAGCAGTGTCGCGAGTTCATGCGGGCTCAGCACGTTCGTCTCCTTGGATGCAGGGGGTCGCTTTGCTGGGGACTGGCGCGGCGGAGTGCCGCGCGTTCGAAGCCACGGGGATTACGCAAGACGCATGCCTGCGTCATGCACCGATGCGGCGCGATGCTGCGGGCGCGTCGGCACGTTTCCGAGGACTAAGCCGTTTGACGCCGGGACAGTGGCCCGGTTCCGCATGTGATGACGTTCCGGGCTTGCCGCAGTTAAGCCGGGTGCACTACAACCAATAAAGCGGTCGATGTCGCCTTGCCGCCGTTGCGGATCGCGTGTGGCACGTCAGCCGCATAGCGTGCCGTTTCACCATGCCGCAGCTTCTTTTCTTCCGTTCCGGCCTGCACCGACATGGCGCCACTCAGCACCGAAAGATGCTCCTGCGTACCGGCCTCGTGGGCCTCGGACGCCAGTACGCCGCCGGCCTGGATCGTCAGCTCGTACCACTCGAAGCGCCCGGCCAGTTCGATCGGGCCGAGAATCTTCAGTTCGCAGTGCCCGTCGGGGCTCTTGAGCGAGGGGATGGCGTGCGGCTGCACCAGCGCGATACCGCTTGCCGCACGGCCGCCCGCGTCGGCGGACAGCAGCTCCGCGAGGTTGATGCCCAGCGCGTTCGCCAGGCGCCACAGCACCGCCACGGTCGGGTTGGTCAGGTTGCGTTCGATTTGCGACAGCATCGACTTGGACACGCCGGCCCGGCGCGACAGGTCGTCGAGCGAAAGCTGCTGCTGCTGGCGCAGCGCCTGCAGTGCGGCGCCAACGGCGGGCGGCCCATCGGCCTGCGAATTCTGGACGGGGGGTTGCGTCACGGCGTGTCGTTCGTTATATTGCACAAAACGTTCTTTATGACGAACGTGTTCGATTTATCGATCAGATCCTAGCATCGGGAGCCAAACCATGTCGAGTGCCGAGGCATTCTACGCATCCGTGCGTGCCGAGCTTGATGCCATCCGCCAGGCCGGGCTGTACAAGGAAGAGCGCGTCATCGCCACGCCGCAGGGCGCGCGCGTGCGCACCGTTGACGGCCGCGAGGTCATCAACCTGTGTGCCAACAACTACCTTGGCCTGTCCTCGCATCCGCGCGTGATCGAGGCCGCGCACGAGGCGCTGCGCACGCACGGCTTCGGCCTGAGTTCGGTGCGCTTCATCTGCGGCACGCAGGACCTGCACAAGACGCTGGAAGCCAGGCTGGCCAGTTTCCTCGGCACAGAGGACACCATCCTCTACGGCTCCGCGTTCGATGCCAACGGCGGGCTGTTCGAAACCCTGCTGGGCGCGGAAGACGCCATCATCAGCGACGAACTCAACCACGCCTCCATCATCGACGGCATCCGCCTGAGCAAGGCACGCCGCTACCGCTACAAGCACAACGACATGGACGATCTGCGCGCGCAACTGGCGCAGGCCGAGGCCGATGGCGTGCGCTACAAACTGGTGTTTACCGACGGCGTGTTCTCCATGGACGGCACCATTGCGCGCCTGGACAAGATGCGCACCCTCTGCGACGCGCATGGCGCGCTGCTCGGCATCGACGAATGCCATGCCACGGGTTTCCTGGGCGCGCGCGGGCGCGGCACGCATGAACTGCGCGGCCTGTTCGGCAAGATCGACATCATCACCGGCACGCTGGGCAAGGCGCTCGGCGGCGCGTCCGGCGGCTTCACCAGCGCGCGCAAGGAAGTGGTCGCGCTGCTGCGCCAGCGCTCGCGGCCGTACCTGTTCTCGAATACCGTCGCGCCGGCCATCGTGGGCGCGTCGATCGCCGTGCTCGACATCCTGGAAGGCAGCACGGAACTGCGCGACCGGCTGGAGCGCAACACCGCGTTCTTCCGCAAGGGCCTGGCAACGCTGGGCTTCGACGTGAAGCCGGGCGAGCACCCGATCATCCCGATCATGGTCTACGACGCGGAAAAGGCCCAGAAACTCGCGCAACGGCTGCTGGAGCTGGGTGTGTACGTGGTGGGCTTCTTCTATCCCGTGGTGCCGAAGGGGCAGGCGCGCATCCGCGTGCAGATGAGCGCGCTGCACGACGAAGCGGCATTGCAGGCCGCGCTCGATGCGTTCGGCCAGGCCGGCCGTGAACTGGGGCTGGTCCGATGAGCGACGCGGCACCGAAAATCCTGATCGTCGGCGCGAACGGGCAGATCGGCTCCGAGCTTGCGCTGGCGCTGGCCGAGCGTTATGGCAGGACCAGCGTCATCACGTCCGACGTGGTGCCGACCGGGCGCCATGTGCACCTGACGCACGAGATGCTCAACGCCACCGACCGCGGCGGGCTGGCGACGATCGTCGAACGCCATGGCATCACGCAGATCTACCTGCTCGCGGCAGCCTTGTCGGCCACCGGCGAGAAGGCGCCGCAATGGGCGTGGAACCTCAACATGACCAGCCTGCTGAACGTGCTCGAGCACGCGCGGCAGTTCGGCATCGAGCGCGTGTTCTGGCCGAGTTCCATTGCCGCCTTCGGTCCCACCACGCCGCGCGAGCACACGCCGCAGAAGACCGTGATGGAGCCGACGACCGTCTATGGCATTTCCAAGCAGGCGGGCGAGGGCTGGTGCCGCTGGTATCACGACAACCATGGCGTGGACGTGCGCAGCCTGCGCTATCCGGGCCTGATCTCGCACAAGACGCCGCCAGGCGGCGGCACCACCGACTATGCCGTGGACATCTTCCACTCGGCCGTGAAAGGCGAGCCCTATACCTGCTTCCTGCGCGAAGACGAGCGGCTGCCGATGATGTACATGCCCGACGCCATCCGCGCGACCATCGAACTGATGGAGGCGCCGGCGGACAAGCTCACCGAACGCGGCAGCTACAACATTGCCGGCGTCAGCTTCACGCCGGCCGAGATTGCCGCGGCGATTCGCAAGCAGGTGCCGGGGTTCGAGGTGCGCTACGAACCGGACTACCGGCAGGCGATCGCGCAGGGCTGGCCGGATTCGATCGATGATTCGGTGGCGCGCACCGACTGGGGCTGGGCACGGCAATACGGGCTGGAGGAAATGGTCCGGGACATGCTGGAGAACCTGCGCCAGGCGTGATGCACAAACGTGCAGGGTGAGGCGGTCGGGACCAGCACGCGGGGCATGTCATGTCTGTTTCGTCTGTTTCTTTTCGGCGCCGGATGGCATGCCAGTATCCTGTTTCGGTATACTGTGCAGCAAAGACGGCTTACCCCCAGACCAGATGACACAGTCCGAGAAGAAGAGCATGGCCGGCGAGATCAAGGCCACGATCCAGCGCGAGATCGAGGATGGCGACATGCCGCCCGGTACCCCGCTGGACGAACGCATGCTGGCCGAGCGCTTCGGCGTTTCCCGCACGCCGGTGCGGGAGGCGCTGCAGCAGCTGTCCGTGCAGAACATGGTCCGCATCGTGCCGCGCGTGGGCGTATTCGTGTCGCGCCTGTCGATCACGCAGTTGCGCGAAACCCTGGAGCTGCTTGGCGAGCTGGAAGCCGTGGCGGCGAAGCTGGCCGCGCGCCGCATGGACGATGATCAGCGCGCCAGCCTGAAGGCGGCCCGCGCCGAATGCGAGCAGGCGCATGCCGAAGACGATGGCAAGCGCTTTGCCAAGGCCAATGCGGAGTTCCATGACACGGTCTATGCGGGTAGCCACAACGAATACCTGGTGGCGCAGATCCAGGGTATCCGCCGGCTGATGCAGCGCTACCGCCCGCGCATCTTCCAAACGCCGGCGCGCCGGCAGCGCGTGCTGGAAGACCACCAGCGGCTTGCCGAGGCCATCCTGAGCGGCGATGAAGCCGCCGCGCACGCGGCCATGCTTGAACACGCGCCGGTTGGCACGACCGGATTCTCGGAGTTCCTTTCTACCTTGCCGGCCAGCTACCTCGAGGGCGAGGGCGGCGGCGAGGCGACCACCGCCAAGAGCGCCGCACCCCGCGGCGGCGCCAGGCGTGGCCGCAAGCCCGCCGCCCCGCGGGCGGCCTGATCCGCCACGCGGGCGGCAACTCAGAACTTGTGCCGCATACCCACGGCGACGCCGAACTGGTTGTGCTCGTTAGGTGCGATCTGGTAGGCGGCTGCGGCGCCATTCAGGCTTTCGAAGTTCAGCGACGCATTCTTGGTGTATGCCGTGCTGAGGTAGACATCGGTGCGCTTGGACAATGAGTAATCCGCGATGAAGGTGACCTGCCACGGGTTGCTCGGATTGGTCTGGCTGGTTGCTGTGTACTGCGACTTGACGTTGTCGTAGTAGAACGCACCCGTGAGCAGCAGCGCCCCGGTTGCCTGGTAGTTCAGCGCAAACCACCACAGGTCGTCGCGCGCAGCGGTGTTGGCCGCGCGCGTTCCGTTGTTGTTGTACCGGTACGCCGCCTGGGCCAGCAGCGCCGGCGTGATCTGGTAGCGCAGGCCCAGCGCTGCCTTCTGCGTGCGGGTGTAATCGGCGGTCTTGGCGCTGTTGAGGCTGTCATAGGCACCGGCAATGCCGAACGAGCCGAAACGGTAGTCGAAGCCGCCGCCGAAGGCCGACGAACCCGTGACCGTTCCGGGCTGCTCGCCAAAGGCCCAGTGTGCTTCGGCCGTCAGCGGGCCCAGGTCGACATGGTATTTCACCATGTTGTCTTCGCGCAGGTTCGAGCCGGCAATGCCCACCACGGGTTCATACGTGGTGGCATACGCCGTGGGCGAGTAGTTGGCCATCATCAGGAACAGCGAAGTATATTGCCGGCCCAGCGTCAGTTGCTGCGTGGCGCTGCGCAGGCCGACCCACGCCTGGCGGCCGAACAGGCGCCCGCCTTGCGTGGAAACGCCGTTATCCAGGGTGAAGCCGCTTTCCAGTGCGAAGATTGCCTGCTTGCCACCCCCCAGGTCTTCCGTGCCGCGCAGGCCCCAGCGGCTCGGGGACAGGCCGCCCGAGTTCACGCCAACCCTGGAATGCCCGTCCGGGCCCGTTCCCAGGTTGTTGTTGGTGTATTCGATGTTGGCATCGGCCACACCGTACAGCGTGACGCCCGACGTCTGCGCGGCCGCGGTGGCGCTGGCGATGACGCAGGCAAGGCCGACCAGGTTTCTTTTCATGCTGTTCTCCTCCATGTTTTGGCTGTCATTTCCGCGATTCGGGAAGTGGCAGAACTATCGCTTACTGGTATGTTTATAAAAAATAGTGGTATACGTTAATCCGTATTAGGAATGCAACGGGAGTGCGGGACCAGGCCGTGAAAATGGCTGCCCGCGGCCTCACGCGTGACCGCGCTGGTAGTCGGCGAAAGTCTTCCCTGCGCGCGCCAGCCGGGCCAGCAGCGGTGCCGGTTCCCACCAGTAGCCGTGCTGCGCGTGGAAGCGCTCGATGTCGGCGTACACCTCGCGCAGCCCGATGCGGTCGGCGTAGTACATCGGGCCGCCATGGCGCGCGGGAAAGCCGTAGCCGGTCAGGTAGACGGTGTCGATGTCGCTGGGCCGCAGCGCCACGCCGGCTTCGAGCAGCTTCGCGCCCTCGTTGACCATGCCGTAGACGCAGCGCTTGATGATCTCCCCGGCGCCGATGGGGCGCCGTGCGATGCCGAGCCGCGCGGATTCCTGTTCGATGAAGGCTTCGACCTCCGGATCGCGCAGCGGCTGGCGGCTGCCGGGTTCATAGCGGTACCAGCCTTTGCCGCTTTTCTGTCCCAGGCGCCCAAGTTCGGTCAGCTTGAGGATCAGGTCGTTCCAGCGCCGGTCCTGCGGCCGTGTCGCCATCTGCGCCTTGCGGGTCTGGTAGCCCACGTCATTGCCGGCCATGTCGTGCACGGCGAAGATGCCCATGGCATAGCCGAAACCGGTGAGGGCCTGGTCGACCTCATGAGGAAGCGCTCCCTCCTCGAGCAGGAAATGCGCTTCGCGCGTGTAGTTGCGGAACAGCGCATTGCCGATGAAGCCGGGGTAGACACGGGCCAGCACGGCGGTCTTTCCCATGCGCCGTCCCAGATCCATCAGCGTGGCGATCACGTCCGGCGCGGTGTCGCGGGCACGCACCACTTCGAGCAGGCGCATCACGTGTGCCGGGCTGAAGAAATGGGCGCCGACCACGTCTTGCGGGCGGCGCGTGACCGCCGCGATGGCATCGACGTCCAGCCCGGAGGTATTGGTCGCCAGGATGGCGCCAGGCTTGCACCGCGCGTCGAGTTCGCGGAACACCTGCTGCTTCAGCGACATGTCCTCGAAGACGGCTTCGATCACCATGTCGGCGGACGCGGCATCGACCAGGGTAATGGAGCCTTTGATGAGCGAAAGCCTGGCTTCCATGGCTGACGCTTCCAGCTTGCCGCGCGAGACGCTGCCGGCGTAGTTGTCGCGCACGCGGCGCAGGCCGGTATCCAGTCCTTGCTGGCTGCTGTCGATCAGCGTGACCGGAATGCCGATATTGGCCAGCGCCATCGCAATGCCGCCGCCCATGGTGCCTGCGCCAATCACGGCAACGTGGTTGACGGGGCGCAGCGGCAGGTCCTGCGGGAAGTCCGGGATATGGGCCGCTTCAGCCTGGGCGAAGCGGACATAGTCTGCCGTGGCCTGTGCTACGGCATCGGCGCTCGATGGAATCGTGGTGGTCGTCATGGCGTTGCTTGGCTCATTCTGATTTCGCGCCGGGGCCGGCGAGGGGTTTGGCACGGCCTTCGACGAAGTCGCGCAGGCGTTCGGCCGCCTCTGGCGGGCGCGGGATGTTCGAGGTCAGGTACTCGACGAACAGCCCGTCGTCGTGCGACAGGTCGTTGATGCGCGGCAGCACGTTGGTGATGCGCCAGTTCGTGTCGGCGGTATTGCGTGCGGCCAGCGCGGCCAGTTCGCGCGCCTTGGCCAGCGCCTGGCCCTGCGGCACCACGTAGCGCACGATGTGTTCGCGCTCGCCTTCCTGCGCATTGAGCAGGCGGCCGGTCAGCATCATGTCGGCCATGACGGTGTAGCCCACCACGCGCTGGATGCGCACGGTGCCCCCGCCGCCGACAAAGATGCCGCGCTGTCCTTCCGGCAGGCCGAACAGCGCCGATTCGTCCGCGACGCGGATATGCGCGGCCGTGGCAAGTTCCAGCCCGCCGCCCACCACTGCGCCGTGCAGCGCCGCGACGAACGGGATAGGCCCGCGCGCAATGCCGTCGAACACGGTATGCCAGGAATGGCGCGTGCGCTTGCGCGGACGCGGCTGCTCGCCCGAGGCGCGCGCCAGCGCTTCCTTCAGGTCCAGTCCCGCGCAGAAGTTGCTGCCGTGGCCGAACAGCACGCCCACGTCGGCTTCCTCGCCGGCACGCACGACGGCATCGTGCAGGGCCCACACCACGTCTTCGTTGATGGCATTGCGCTTGTCGGGGCGGTTAAGGCCGATCAGGGCGACGTTGCCGTCGAGTTCATAAGTCACCAGTTCATTGCTCATGGTCTTGCTTCCTTCTTGAATATGGGGGCTGCCGCGCACCGCTCAGAGATCCAGCACGAGCTTGCGGCTCTTGGCGCCGGAGCAGCAGATCATCATGCGCTGGTTGGTGGCGCGCTCGGCTTCGCTCAGCACGAGGTCGCGGTGATCCGGCACACCTTCCAGCACGCGCACCTCGCAGGTGCCGCATACGCCTTCCTGACACGAGTAGGGTGGTTCGATGCCCTCGCTGAGCAGGCAGTCCAGAATGGTCTTTCCGCTTGGCACTTCGAGGCTGCGCTTGCTGCGCGCCAGTTCCACGACGAAGCCCCCCTCGGTGGCGGCGGCCTCGCGCGCGGCGAAGTACTCGCGGTGTACGCGCGCTGGTGGAAGCGCCTGGGTTGCCGCCTCGAAGGCGTCGAGCATTGGCACCGGGCCGCAGCAATAGATGTGGGCGTTGCCTGGCAGGTCGGCTGCAATGGAAGGGATGTCCAGCATCTTGCCCCCCGCCTCGCGGTCGAAGGCGACGTGCACGTTGGCGCAGTCGCGGCCATTCATGGCCTCCAGCGCGTCGATGAAGGCAGCCTGCTTGCGCGTGCGCGCCGCGTAGTGCAGGCGCCAGGGCCGGCCGAGCGTGCGCAGGCGCTGGATCATGCCGAAGATCGGGGTGATGCCGATGCCGCCCGCGATGAACACGCTCAGCGGCGCGCCTTCTTCCAGCGGGAAGTTGTTGCGTGGCGGGGAGACGGTGAGGATGTCGCCGGGGCGTAGCGTTTCGTGCAGGTAGCGCGAGCCACCGCGGCTCTGGGGATCCTTGTTGACGCCAATGACGTAGCGGTGCCGCTCGTCGGGCCTGTTCAGCAGTGAGTAGCTGCGGATCAGCCCGTTGGGCAGGTGCAGGTCGATGTGGGCGCCGGCGTCGAAGACTGGCAGTTCCTTGAGCGGCGGCTCGGCGCGCAGTTCGTAGCTGAGGATGCCATCGGCCTCCCAGGTAATCGACCTGACGCGCAGTTGCAGGGTTTCGGTAGGGTTCATTGATTCTCTCCAGGCTTGGCACCAGCGGCCATGGGCATCGCAGCGGGGCAGGTGCCGGCACTCAGATATCCACGACGTCGATGTCCTCGATCGCGACGCCAGTGGCGGCCTCGTAGGCACGCCGGACGGCTTCCGGCTGTCCGGCGTGGAAGATGAAGTGGCGTAGCAGCTTGTTCCACTTCGGATGGCACTCGTATTCGGCGCGGGGCAGCCCGTTGAGGAAGAAGTCGCGTGAATCGCACGGCAGCACCAGACGGTGGTTGGCCTGCGCGTCGCGGATGACGCCCTTGGGGTCGCGCCCTTGCGCTACCGAGTCGATATCGTCGAGCAGCCGCCGGCGGATCATGGCGATGCCCTTGTCGCTGGCGCCCAGGTTCTCGCGCGTGCGGTCCGTCACCGGTCCTTGCCCGACCCAGGCGATGATGTCCTGGTTGATGACGTGGCTGGAGATCCAGCGCCCCGTGGCCGGATCATGGGTGGGGCTCGTCCAGCTTGGAATCTCCCGCTGCACGAAGGGCTCCGCTTCACGCGGGACACGGATGAAGGACCAGGTGACGCTCAGCGTGTTGGTGTCGTCGACCGGCACGCGCCATTCGAAGTGGTCGCCGAGGAAGAAGCCGTTCGGCCACAGGCAGACGCGTCCGATGGTCCACAGCGGGTGGCGCTCGTCGGTATCCTCGCTGATGCGCTTGTAGAGGAAGCCGTGCTCGAACTCTTCGAAGGCGAGCCGCAGATGCCGCGGCGCCCGCTGTCCCAGGTCGCCGCGCAGCCGCCGTCCCCAGTTCGCATGCATCCACTCGAAGTGCACGGGGTCGATGGAGTTTTCCTGCGCCTGCAGCCAGTTGCAGGGGACCTCGGCAAATACCACCTGGACGAAGCCATTGGCCCAGCTGAAGGGCTCCCAGTCCGGCAGTTGCGGAGCCGGGTCCGGCCCCAGATACGCCCACAGCATGCCGGCCTTGGCGGCAACGCGATAGGCCTTGAGGCGCACGCGGTCCAGTAGCCTGCCCGCCGGATCGACCACTTGCTCGAAGGGCTGCTCGACGCAGCGGCCGCGATGGTCGTAACACCAGCCATGGTAGTTGCAGCGCAAGCCGTCAGTTTCCACGTAACCATAGGCCAGATCGGCCCGGCGATGGGCGCAGTGCCTGTCCACCAAGCCGTAGTTACCGCTCAGGTCCTTGTAGAGCACCAAGTCCTCGCCCATCAGCCGAACAGGCTTGATCGGCTCGCGCTCCAGTTCATCGATGCCCGCGATCGGGTGCCAGTGGCGACGCAGCACCTCGCCCATGGGTGTACCCGCGCCGACATTGGTCAAGAGGCGATTCTTTTCCTCGCTCAGCATATCGTGTCCCTCTTGCCTCTAGAGCTCTGCGCGGAAGCCGGAGGCCTTGATGACAGGCGCCCAGGTTTCAAGTTCGGCGCGCTGGCGGCGAGCCATCTGCTGGCCATCCAGGTAGTCTGGTACGACCGCAAGCTGCTTCATCAGAAAATCGCGCGATTGCGGCGAAGACAGGATGGTGCGCAGCGCCGTCTGTATGCGCGCGATCTCCCTTGCCGGCGTGCGGGCCGGCGCCCACATCGCAGTCCAGCCGTCACCTTGGGTAACGTCGAAGCCTTGTTCGGCCATCGTGGGGATGTCTGGCGCCAACACGGAACGTTTGTCGCTGAAAATGCCGAGCAGCCGGACGCGCCCCGATTGGTGGTACTTGCGCAAATCCTCCAGCAGTGTGATAGCGCTAGCGATGTGGTCTCCGAGGAGATCGGTAATCATCGGAGGCGTACCCTTGTATGGAGCCACTGGCAGGTCAATTCCCGCGCTCCTGGCGAACTGGATGCCAAGGAAATGGTTCTGGCCTCCGAGTCCGGGCACACCGAAGTTGGCCTTGTCCGGATTGGCCTTGGCCCAGCGTACAAAGCCTGCAGCATTGCTCGCCTGCGTCCTGGTGCCGGCCGCCATGCCACATGGGAAGGAGACAAGTCCTGCCACCGGCTCGAAGTCCTTCCACAGATCCCATTTGAGTTGTTTGCCGAATACCAGCGTCTGGAAGGTCGGTGTCGCATTGGGCGCGATCATGTAGGTGAGACCGTCCGGCTGGGCTGTTTTCAGCGCATCGGCTGCCAGCCTGCCACCAGCACCAACACGGTTCTCAATGATCACCGGCTGATCGAGCAGCGCAGGCAGCGAATCAGCAAAGAACCGCGCGATGGCATCGGTGCCGCCACCGGGCGGCAGGCCCAACAGGATGCGGATGGCGGGTTTGCCGCGCAACTGTGCGAACGAAGCCGCGGGCGCGGCGAGTCCTGCGCACGCCGCCAGCAACAGCTGGCGGCGCGAGCGGAAGCGGGGGCTGGTCATTGTTGTCTCCGTCTTCTTTTCAGTCTTGCGCCGGCCGCTCAGGGCGCCGTGGTCAGCGAACGCCAGTCTTCGCCCGCGGGCAGCACGCCGCCGACCGAGACGATCCGGCTGTAGTCGAGGTCCGGGTTGTCGGCGAGCATCGGGGTCTTGCCGGCCACGAACTCGCGGACCGACTTCAACAGCGCCTGGCGCACGCGCAGCACCGCGCCGTCGGCCGAGCAGAGCTGCTCGGTGGTGCGGTCGGCAATCGGCCCTTGTCCGATGAACATGGCGAAGTCCTCGGTGCCCAGGTGCTGCGGAAACCCGGTGGCGTGGCCGCGGCGCATCAGGTCGCGGTTCTGGCCCCAGTTGTCGGCGGGCGTGCCCGGCGGCAGCGGCGGGAAGTTCCACACATCAGGCGTGGCCGACATGACGGTCATGCCGAGCGGGCGGTGCGGATTGAAATGCACGAACCAAGCGCGGTGCGTGACATCGTCCACCGGCGTCGAGAAGAACACCGTGCTCGGACCCTTTTCATCGGGCGCGCAGATGATGCCGTACCACGGCATGACGAAGTTGTTCACGCGCGCATAGAACTGGTCGTCGGGCAGCGGCCGCAACGCGGCATAGCGGTAGCCGTAAGGGCGGTCTTCGAATTCCAGGCGCGGCGCGAGTGCCTTCGTCATGTGCAGGCGCTGGTTGCCAGAGCCCGCGGTGATCTGCGTGGTGGATTCATGCAGCACGCCGACGTGGGACGAATCCATCGACGCTTCCACGCCCTGCACCCAGTTGGTCGGCACTTCCTGGCTGGTGACCGACCGCTGGTCCTCGGGCAGCGAAGTGAAGGGCAGGTCCGGGAACTTCGGCGGCGTCTCGCCCTTGCCCAGCCATACCCACACGATGCCGCCGCGCTCCTGCACGCCGTAGCGGTTCACGCGCACGTGCTTGCAGAACTGCGCCTGGTCGCCGACGTGGTTCGGCGCCTCGATGACCTCGCCGCTGGTGTCGAGCTTCCAGCCGTGGAAGATGCAGCGCAGGCCGTTGTCCTCGTTGCGCGCCATCAGCAGCGAGGTCTTGCGGTGCGGGCATAGTTCGTCGAGCACGCCCACCGCGCCGTCAGTGCGGCGAAACGCCACGTAGTTGCTGCCCAGCAGGCGTACGCGCACCGGCGCGCCGTCGGCCACCAGCTTGGCCGAGGGCACGGCCGGAATCCAGTAATGCTGGCGGATCATCTCGCCCATCGGCGCGCCATTCTCCACGCGCGTGAGCAGGTCGTTGTCTTCGCGGGTCAGTGGCATGTCAGCACTCCTCGTCGGTGCGGAAGGCGCGCGAGTACAGGCGCCTGCAATTGCATTCGAAGATGTTCTTGCGCTGCGCATCGGTCAGCCACGAGATGCCTTCGATCACCGGCTTCATGTCGTCATAGTCGCGGTCGGTCAGCGGGTCGCGCGCGCTGCCGGTGCCGGGCTTCTCGGTGCCGAACAGCACGTTGTCGGTGCCGGCCACCTTCAGCAGCAGGTCGATCGCTTCGGTCGAGTAGTTGCAGGTGTCGAAGTACAGCTTGCGAAGTTGCTCGTCGAACGTGACGGTTTCGCCCTTGCGCACCGACCACGAGCGGAAGCGGCCCATCTGGTAGGGAATCGCGCCACCGCCGTGCGCCACCACGATCTTCAGGGTCGGGAAGTCCTGGAATACCTTCGAATTCAGCAGCGAGATGACGGCGATGCTTTCCTCGTTGATGAACTTGAGCGTGTACGACTCGCGCGCGCTGCAGCTGCCGGCGGAATGGATCAGGCCCGGCACGTCCAGGCGCGTCATGGCCTCGTAGAGCGGATACCAGAACGGATCGCCAAGACCCGGCGGCGTCGGGCCTTCGCTCTCGGTCGGATCCGGATTGATCAGGCAGCCGACGAAGCCCAGTTCATTCACGCAGCGTTCCAGTTCCGGCACGGCGCGCTCGGCCGGCGATTCCAGCATGTGCTGCGGCAGGCCGGCCACGCCGCGGAAGCGGTCCGGGAACATGGCGACGAAGCGCGCGATGATGTCGTTGCAGTGGCGCGACCACAGCTCCGTCACGCGGCCCGGCTTGACCGAATGCATCTGCAGGTAGGGGCGCGGAGAAATGAACTGCACGTCGGTGCCGACGGCGTCCATGCTGCGCACCAGTTCTTCGGCCGCCTTGCGTACGGAGGCATCCGGAATCTTCGGCGTGGTGGACGGATTGGCGCGTCCGCCGATGAGTTCCGCCATGTAGCGGAAGCTCTCCGGGGGCATGACGACGTGGGCGTGGGAATCGATGATCATGGTGTTCAGCCTTGGTTGGCACCGGCCAGGACGGCCAGGCATTCGAGTTGCAGGAGCATGCCGTGCTGCAGGTCATGCACGACGATGTGCCGCGCGGGGCGGTCTTCGGGGTTGGGGAAGCACTGCAGCCATTCGGCATTGATGGCGTCGCGCACGCTGTTGTCCTTCACGTAGACAGTGAGCTTCACCACGTCCGCCACGCTGCCGCCGCCGGCCGCCAGCACGCCGGCGAGATTGCGGAACGCGTGCGCGGCCTGTGCGTCCGCTCCGGCGGGCAGTTCACCGGTGGCCGCATCCTTGCCCGAGATGGCGGAGGTGCAGATGACATTGCCCACGCGGGCGCCGGTGGGAATGGGAGCGTTGTGCGCAAGGCCGGGCACATCGAGCGAGCGGAGAGGTCTGGTCATGGGATGCCTGGGGTATTGGGGGACTGTGGTCAGGACGCGGCGGCATGGCCGCCTTCGAAGAAATGGGCCGGCACGGTCGCCAGGAATTCGGCAAAGCCGGTGGTGCCCGCGGGCACATGGAAGGCCATGGCGGCGGCAGCCTGCTGCTCGTCGCCGGCGCGGATCGCATCGGCGATGCGCTGGTGGTCTTCCAGGGACTTCGCCACCTGCTGCCCGGAGGCGAAGTCGCGCATGCGATAGCGTTGCAGGCACCGCCGCGCCACGCGGATATGGCCGGCGAGGATTTCGTTGCGGCAGCCCTGGTAGATGGCTTCGTGAAAGGCCGCATTCGCGGCGGCGTAGCCGATTGCACCGGGTGTCGCCGCGACGCGCCGGCACAGCGACAGGCCGGCGTCGAGCGCAGCATGCAGCGCTTGGTCGCCGCGGCGGGCGGCCAGCCGCGCTGCCAGGGATTCCAGCTCGCCCACGTATTCCAGCATTGCCCGTACCTTGCCGACGGACAGGCGCGCGACCGCCGCGCCCTGGCGCGGGGTAATGCTGACCAGTTCGTGCGCGGCCAGCTGCTGCAGCGCTTCACGCACCGGCGTGCGCGATACACCGAAGCGCTGCGCCAGTTCGCGCTCGTCAAGCGGCGCGCCGGGACACAGGACACCGGCTTCGATCTCGGCCTCCAGCGTGGCACGGATGTCCTCTGCCCGGCTCGGGCGGATGGCAGGCGTGGGTGTGGGCATCGGAAGGGTCGGTTGCATACGGAAAAATGCGTATAAGCATCTCGTTGTCGCGTCAAAATATACAACAAAAAAATACTGGTATGCAAAGACGTGATCAATGGTGCCGGTGAGTGGCGTTCGCGATCGTGCGCCGTTTGTTCCCTATGCTGAAGAGCGGGACAGTGCCTTCGGTCTCCCCGCGCGAGGCTGGAGATTTTCCGAAATCCGGCGCCAGATATGGATTCCAGCCCGATGCAGAGCAGCGGAGAAAGGGGCTTTAAGGGCCTTTCGGTAGCGGTGTCACCGACTTCCCCGCTTGCTTTTAAAAGGCTGGAGATACCGCCCGTCTAAGGGAAACTCCCTATGATTGTTCGAGATGAAGTGTTTTCTGGTGTATTGAAACTACGGTTATGGTATGCCAGAATTCTTTCAACGCAAGGCAAACGCCCTTTCCAGGAAGACTCAACCCATGAAGACCTCTGATTTTCCGCAGGCCGGACGGCCTCGACCGGCGGCGCAAGCCACGGTGGCCGCCGTGACCAGCGTCCTCAGTCCGGCCTCCGTTTGTATCGTCGGCGCTTCGGCGGACCCGCGGTCGTTTGGCGGGTTCGTGCTGGCTAACCTCGAGCGCTTCGGCTACGCCGGCGCCATTCACCTGGTCAGCCGCAGCAGTACCGAGATCAACGTCCGCGCCTGTGTGAAAACGGTGGATGAACTTCCCGCCGGGATCGACCTGGCCGTGCTGGCGATTCCCGAGGCGGGCGTGCTCGATGCCGTGCGCAGCCTGGCCGCGAAGGGCACCCGCGCGGCGGTCCTGTTCGCGTCCGGCTATGCGGAGACCGGCGAGGCCGGCCGTGAGCGGCAGGACCAGCTGGCCGCCGCGGCGCACGACGCCGGCATGCTGCTGCTCGGGCCGAACTGCATGGGCTTCACGAATTTCGAGGCCGGCGTGCCCGTGACCTTCGAGGCCGTCCAGCCCTATCCGTGCGGCGGTCGCCCGGGTATCGGCGTGGTGGCGCAAAGCGGGGCGATGGCGGCGAACATGCGCGACGCCTTCGTCGGGCGCGCACTGCCGCTGACCGCCGTGGTCTCCACGGGGAATGAGGCGTCGCTCGGCGTAGAGGATTTCGTTGCCCACTACATCGACGACCCGCAGACCCGTGTGCTGGCCGTGTACGCCGAACAGGTGCGGCGCCCTCGTACCTTCCTCTCGCTGGCGCGCAAGGCCCGCCAGGCCGGCAAGCCCATCGTGATGCTGATGCCGGGCCGCAGCGAGAAGGCGCGCGAAGCGGCGCAGTCCCACACTGGCGCGCTGGCCGGCGATCACGCCACCGCCTGCGTGGCGCTCGCGCGCGAGGCGGTCGTGCTCGTCGACACCCCTGACGAGCTTGTCGACGCTGCAGCGATCCTGCTGCGTTTCCCGGTGCCGCCTGCCGGCGGCCCGGCTTTTATGACCGGGTCCGGCGCGATGAAGAACGTCGCGCTGGACTTCTGCGACGGGCTGGGACTGGAGTTGCCGCCCCTCGGCGAGGAGACGACGGCACGCCTCAAGGCCATGCTGCCGGACTACGCGGTGGCCGAGAACCCGCTCGACTACACCACCATCGGCGTGCGCAACCCCGGCCTGGTCGGCGAAGTGCTGCTGACCATGCTGTCCGACGCGGCCGTGGGCAGCATCGTGCTCAGCATTCCCGCAGGGCCCGAAGTAGCGCAGCGCGACAAGGCCGAGCACATCGTCCCGGCGCTGGCCCGCGCCGGCAAGCCGGCAGTGCTGGTCGTGACCGGCGACAGCGGCCCGATCGAGCCTTTCTTTGTCGACGCCATCCGCGCCAGCGGCGTGCCGTTCTTCCGTTCGCCCGACCGCGCGCTGCGCGCGCTTGCCCGGGTGTCGGCCTATGGCGAAGCGCTGCAGCGCGCCGATCGGGCCAGCCAGTCGCTTCCCGCGGCGGTGCGGTTGCCCGGCACGGTTCCGCCTTCGGGCGTGTTCGCGGAATATCAGGGCAAGGCGTGGCTGGCCGCAGCCGGGTTGACTGTGCCCGAAGGTGCATTGGCAACGAGTGCCGACGAAGCGGCGGCGATTGCCGCGCGCATCGGCTACCCGGTGGTGATCAAGGCGCAGGCAAGCGAGCTGCCGCACAAGAGCGATGTGGGCGGCGTGATCGTCGGCCTGACCGATGAAGCTGCGCTGCGTGCCGGCTGGAGCCGCCTGCAGGAAAACATCGCCACCCACCGTCCAGGGCTGACGCTCGACGGTGTGCTGGTCGAGGCGATGGGCCCGCGCGGGCTGGAGTTGGTGGTTGGCGCACGACGCGATGAAGGCTGGGGGCCGGTCGTACTGGTGGGCCTGGGCGGTGTGTGGATCGAGGCGCTGAAGGATGTGCGGCTGATTCCGGCGGATCTCGCTGAAGCTGATGTGATCGCGGAACTGGGCCGGCTCAAGGCGGCGTCCCTGTTGCGTGGCATCCGCGGCGCGGCGGCAGTCGACGTGGCGGCCATTGCGCGGGCCGTGACGCTGATCGGCGCGCAGATGCGCGCGAACCCCGCGATCACCGAGATCGATGTCAACCCGCTGGTGGCCTATCCCGACCGCGTGCTCGCGCTCGATGCGCTGGTCGTCTGCGCCCCGCAAGCCTGAACCCCCGGCACACACACTATGAAGCTGACTTTTTCCCCCGCTGACGAAGCGTTCCGACAGGAGGTGCGCGACTTCGTCAAGGCAAAGCTGCCCGCGGACATCCGGCGCAAGGTCGAACTCGGCCTGCGGCTGGAACACGCCGACTATGTGACCTGGTTCCGCATCCTCGAAGCGCGCGGCTGGCTGACGCCGGGCTGGCCCGTGGAACATGGCGGACCGGGCTGGAGCCACGTGCAGCGCTATATCTTCGACGAGGAAACGATGCTGGGCGGCGCGCCGCGCATCATCGCCAGCGGCATCCAGATGCTGGGGCCTGTGCTGATCGCCTTCGGCACGCCCGAGCAGAAGGCGAAGTACCTGCCGGACATCCGCCAGAGCAATACGTGGTGGGCGCAGGGCTTTTCCGAGCCCGGCGCCGGCTCCGACCTGGCGGCGGTGCGGACCACCGCGGTGCTGGAACCGGACGGCAAGCATTTCGTGGTCAATGGCCACAAGGTGTGGACCTCATATGCGCACTGGTGCTCGATGATGTTCGCGCTGGTGCGCACCGACCCGAACGCGGCCAAGCCGCAGGAGGGCATCTCGTTCCTGCTGATCGACATGAATACCCCGGGCGTTGAGGTCCGGCCCATCCGCATGCTCGAAGGCGGCACCGACCTGAATGAGTGCTACCTCGACAATGTGCGGGTGCCGGTGGAGAACCTGGTGGGCGAGCTGAACAAGGGCTGGTCCTATGGCAAATACCTGCTGGGCCATGAGCGCACCGGCATCGCGGGCATCGGCTCGTGCAAGCAGCAATTGCAACGCGCCCGAGCGCTCGCGGCCAGCGAGGGGCTGGACGGCGATCCGGTGCTGCAGTCGCGCCTGGCGCAGTTCGAGATCGAACTGCTGGCGCTGGAATTCACCGCGCTGCGCCTGCTCAGCGCCAACCAGCAGAGCCGGGTGCCGGCGGTGGAGGCGTCGATGCTCAAGGTGCGCGGCACCGAGCTGCGCCAGGCCATCTACGAACTGCTCGTGGAAGTGGCGGGCCCGCATGCCGTGCCCTTCGAGGAGTCGGCGCTGCGCGGCGAGCTGGACGAACCCGCCAGCCCGCTCGAACTGTCGGCGCTGGCGGCCAACTACCTCGACGCGCGCAAGCTGTCGATCTATGGCGGCGTCAACGAAGTGCAGCGCAACCTGATCAGCAAGGCCTTCCTCGCGGCCTGACACCGTACCGAGACCATGGATTTTTCACTCAACGACGAACATATCGCGCTGCGCGATGCGGTGCGCCGCTTCTGCGACGGCGAGTACCCCGCGCATCGACGTGGCGACGCCGAGACCGCCGAGGAGGCCGCCGCGCGCTGGGCCGCCATGGCCGACCTTGGCCTGCTCGGCTTGCCGCTCGCGGCAGACATGGGCGGCAGCGAGCAGGGGCCGACCGAAATGATGCTCGTGGCGCAGGAACTAGGCCGGGCGCTTGGTGGCGGTGCGTGGCTGTCAAGCGTGGTGCTGGCCGGGCAACTGCTCGACGAGGCCGGCACGCCAACGCAGCGGCAGCAGTGGCTGCCGGCCCTGGCAGAGGGCGAGGCACGGTTGGCCCTGGCCATTGGCGAGGCAGACGCCCGCTATGAGCTGTCGCGCGTCAGCACGCTGGCGCGCCCTGATGGCGACGGCTGGGTTCTCGACGGTGCCAAGTCGCTCGTGCTCGATGGCGCGCAGGCCGATGCCTTCATCGTGGCGGCGCGCACCGCCGGCGATGCCGCCGACGAGCAGGGTGTGACGCTTTTCCTGGTGCCGGCCGACGCGCCAGGCCTGGCCGTGCGCGAGTTCCGCACGCTGGATGGCCGCAGCGCCGCGCACCTCACGCTGCGCGAAGTCGGCGCCGGTGCCGACGCGGTACTGGGCCAGGCTGGCGCCGCGCTGCCGGTGATCGTTGCCGCCGCTGACCGCGCGAATGCCGTGCTATGCGCGGAGGCCGTCGGCGCGCTCGAAGCCCTGCTGGACCTGACCGCGGAGCAACTGAAAACGCGCAAGCAGTTCGGTTCGCTGCTGGCGAAGTTCCAGGTGCTGCAGCACCGTGTCGCGGACATGCTGATCGCGCTCGAACAGTGCAAGTCGATGGCCTGCGTGGCCGCCATGGCGGTCGCCGACGGCGATCCGGTGCAGCGCCGCCGGCTGGTCTCGGCGGCCAAGACGGTGATCTGCCAGGCGAGCCGGCAGGTCGGGCAGTGGGCAATCCAGATGCACGGCGCCATGGGCATGACCGACGAATGCCGCGTCGGCCACTACGCCAAGCGCCTGATGGTCATCAACCAGCTGTTCGGCGATGCCGGGTACCACCTGGCGAGTTTCGCCAGGCAGGCCAGGCAAAGCTAAGCGGCGCCTGGCCGGTTCAAAAAATACACACAGGAGACAAAGACGATGGCCCTCATCCATACCCTAAGGTCAGCTTGCGGTGTGCTGGCACTCGGCCTGGCATTCGCCTGCGGCGCGCAGGCGCAGGAGAAGCAGCCAATCAAGTTCCTGGTCGGCTTCCCGCCAGGCGGCTCCACCGATACCGTCGCGCGCGTGCTGGCCGAGAAGCTGCAGGGCGAACTCGGCCAGACCGTGATCGTCGACAACCGTCCCGGCGCGGGTGGCCGCGTGGCGACCGGCATGCTCAAGCACAGCGCGCCGGACGGATTGACCTATATGGTCGCGCCGAATGCCACCGCCATTTTCCCCACGCTGCTGTACCCGCCCGCCACGCTCAAGTACGACCTGCTGGCTGACCTGACGCCCGTCGCGGTGGTGATTTCCTATCCGTTGGCGCTGGTGGTCAGCAGCCAGACGGGCGTCACCGACATGAAGGGCTTCGTGGAATGGGTGAAGGCGCACCCCGGCAAGGCCATGTTTGGCACCGCCGGCCTGGGCGGGCAGACGCACTTCACCGGCCTGCAGTTTGGCAAGGCCATTGGTGTCCCGATGAACGTCGTGCCTTACAAGGGTAACGGCCCGCTCGTCACCGACCTGCTCGGCGGGCAGCTTTCATCGGCCGTGATGACCGCGGGGGACATCCTGCCGCATGCCAAGAGCGGCAAGGTTCGCATCATTGCCGTATTCGGCGCGGCGCGCTCGCCGCTGCTGCCGGGCGTGCCCACGGCGACGGAGCAGGGCGTGGCGGTCGACAGCGGCGAAGCCTGGGCCGGCATCTGGGCTCCGGCTCGCACGCCCAAGGCAGAACTGGACCGCATGCAGGCGGCGCTCGGCAAGGTCCTTGCCATGCCTGACGTGCGCGCCACGCTGCAGACGCGCGCCACGCTGCACCCCGACTTCCGGCCGGCCGCGGAGCTGGACCGCCTCCAGCGCAAGGAACTCGCCTATTGGGGGCCGGTGATCAAGGCCAGTGGCTTCACCCCCGACCAGTGACGCCCGGAACGGCGCCCGGCATCTCTTCCCAAGTACCTGCCTCATCATGACCCTGAACGGATCCGCCTACATCGTGGGAGCGTACGAGCATCCCACACGCAAAGCCGATGACCTGTCGGTCGCGCGACTGCATGCCGATGTGGCCCGCGGCGCGCTGGCCGACGCCGGCCTCACCGCCGCCGATGTCGACGGCTACTTCTGCGCTGGCGATGCGCCCGGCCTCGGGACCACCACGATCGTGGAATACCTCGGCCTGAAGCCGCGCCACGTGGATTCCACCGAATGCGGCGGTTCCGCGCCGATTCTGCACGTCGCGCATGCCGCCGAGGCCATCGCCGCGGGGCGCTGCAACGTCGCGCTGATCACGCTGGCGGGGCGCCCCCGCGCAGCCGGTGCCGCGCTGGCGCTGAGGGCGCCGGACCCGGACGCGCCCGACGTGGCCTTCGAGCTGCCCTTCGGCCCGGCCACGCAGAACCTCTACGGGATGGTGGCGAAACGCCATATGTACGAGTTCGGCACCACCAGCGAGCAGCTCGCGTGGATCAAGGTGGCCGCGTCGCATCACGCCCAGCACAATCCGTACGCCATGCTGCGCAACGTGGTGACGGTGGAAGACGTAGTCAATTCACCGATGGTCGCCGACCCCTTGCACCGCCTGGACTGCTGCGTGATGAGCGACGGCGGCGGGGCGCTGATCGTGGCGCGCCCCGAGATCGCCCGCCAGCTCAAGCGCCCGCTGGTGAAGGTGCGCGGCACCGGCGAAGCGCCCAAGCACGCCATGGGCGGCCATATCGACCTGACGTGGTCTGCCGCCGCGTGGTCGGGCCCGGCCGCATTCGCCGAGGCCGGTGTCACGCCCGCCGACATCAAGTACGCGTCGCTGTACGACAGCTTCACCATCACCGTGCTGATGCAGCTCGAAGACCTGGGCTTCTGCAAGAAGGGCGAGGGCGGCAAGTTCGTTGCCGACGGCGGCCTGATTTCCGGCGTGGGACGCCTGCCATTCAACACCGATGGCGGCGGCCTGTGCAACAACCATCCGGCCAACCGCGGCGGCGTCACCAAGGTGATCGAGGCGGTGCGCCAGCTGCGCGGCGAGGCGCATCCCGCGGTGCAGGTCGGCAACTGCGACCTGGCACTGGCCAGCGGCATCGGCGGCGCGCTGGCTTCGCGCCATACCGCGGCCACGCTGATTCTTGAAAGGGAATGAACACCATGAACACACCCGCCACTCCGGCCAACGCCGCGGCCAAGGCGCCGCCCGCCGGCCCGCGCAAGATCCCCGCGCCGCGCACGCTGCCGGAAAGCCAGGCGTTCTGGGAAGCCGCGGACGCCGGCCGCCTGCTGCTGAAATCGTGCCTGGACTGCCACGCACCGCACTACTACCCGCGCGACATCTGCCCGCACTGCCAGTCCGACCGCACCGAATGGCGCGATGCCAGCGGCTTCGGCACGGTCTACTCGTTCAGCACCATGGGCAAGGGCGAGGCCGCGTGGACGCTCGCCTACGTCCGGCTGGACGAAGGCGTGACGATGATGACCAACCTGGTGGACTGCGACCCGCGCGAGATCGAGATCGGCCAGCGCGTGAAGGTCGTGTTCAAGCCGAGCGACGGCGGCTACGCCGTGCCGATGTTCACCCCGGCATAAAGACCAGAGGCAACGACCATGGCTGACACCCGACACAACGAACACGACACGGGCGAGCGCAAGGGCCCGCTGTCCCGCTTCACCATCCTCGACGCCTCGCGCGTGCGTGCCGGCCCTACCGCGGTGCGCTTGTTCGCCGACATGGGCGCGCGCGTGATCAAGCTGGAGATCCCGCCGGGCGCGCCGGGCGGCGACGACATGATCGGCGGACGCGACCATAACCGCGCCGACTACGAGAACCTGCACCGCAACAAGGAAAGCCTCACGCTCAACATGAAGACGCCCGAGGGCGTGCGGATCCTGCATGAGCTGGTCAGCCGCGCCGACGTCTTTATCGAGAACTACCGCCCCGACGTGAAGCACCGCCTCGGCATCGGCCCGGACGCGCTGCGCGCGGTGAACCCGCGGCTGATCTACGCCAGCATTTCCGGCTTCGGCCAGGATGGCCCTTACGCGGGCTGGCCCGGCTTCGACTCCATTGCGCAGGGCATGGGCGGGCTGATGAGCGTGACCGGCAAGCCGGGCGAAGGCCCGATGCGCGTCGGTATCCCGCTCGCGGACCTGTGCGCGGGCCATTTCTGCGCCATGGGCATCCTCACGGCGCTGCTGGAGCGCGAGGCATCGGGCCAAGGGCAGTGGGTGCAGACCTCGCTGCTGGAAGCGCAGATCGCCATGCTGGACTTCCAGGCCGCGCAGTGGCTGGTCGACCGCAAGATTCCCGAACAGACCGGCAACGAACATCCGCTGACCGTGCCCACGGGCGTGTTCGCCACCAGCGACGGCTACCTGAATATCGCCGCGATCGGCCAGACCATGTGGAAGCGCCTGTGCGAGGCGCTGGAAGTGCCGCACCTTGTCGACGAGCCCGGCCTGGGTTCCGATCCGGAACGCGTGCGCAACCGTGACAGGGTCAACGCGGCGATCGAAGCCGCACTGCGCACGCGCACCACGGCCGAATGGACCGAGCGGCTGCTGAAGGCCGGCGTGCCATGCGGCCCGATCCATCGCGTGGACCAGGTGTTTGCCGATCCGCAGGTGAAGCACCTTGGCGTGGCCTGGCCGATGCAGCACGCCGAGCTTGGCGATGTCGCGCTGGTCGGCCAGCCGATGCGCCTGTCGCGCTATCCGCGCGACCTGCCGCCGCAGCCCGCGCCGGAGCAGGGCGCCAATACCGACGACATCCTGCGCGAGCTTGGCTACAGCGCGGCACAGGTGGGCGAGCTGCGCGCCGCCTACATCGTTTGAACGAAGGACACTTCCATGGCAAGACTCGTCGCCGCATTCGGCTCTTCCCACAGCATCATGCTGGTTTGCCAGCGTGAAGACTGGCAACACGGCTTCCGCCAGGTCGATCCGAAGAACCCGCACTACTTCGACCGCGCTGGCAACCCGACTACCTATGAAGCGCTGCTCGCGATCGCCCCGGACGATGCCGAGTCCATGGTGACGCCCGAGCGCATGGGCGAGCGCTACGACCAGGCCGAAGCGGCCATGGACGAGCTGCGCGACCGCATCCGCGCCGCGCGGCTCGACGTGCTGCTGGTGGTTGGCGATGACCAGACCGAGCTGTTCCGCACGACCAACAACCCGGCTTTCGCGATCTACTACGGTGACACCATCCGTAATGCGAAGCGCGAGGAAAGCGCCTCCGACGGCTGGTACAAGAAGGCCCGCATGGTTCGCCAGGAGCCCGACGCCGACCGCGACTATCCGGTCAACGCCGACATGGGCCGCTGGCTGATCCGCGCGCTGTGCGACCGCGATTTCGACATCACCGCGATGGACGGGCTCGAGCGCGGCCAGTTCGAAGGCCATGCGTTCTCGTTCATCCACCGCCGCTACCTGCAGGGGCTGGAATTGCCAGTGGTGCCGGTCATCGTCAACACCTTCGACCCGCCCAACCAGCCCACGCCGCGCCGCTGCATCCAGCTTGGCGCCGCGCTGCGCGAGCTGATTGCCGCCTATCCCGAAGACCTGCGCGTGGGCGTGCTGGCCTCGGGCGGCCTGAGCCACTTCGTGGTCGATGCCGAGCTTGACAACGCGATCATCGACGCCATCCGCCGCAAGGACACCGGCTTCCTCGCCTCGCTGGATCCGCGCCAGCTCCAGGCGGGCAGCTCCGAAATCCGCAACTGGCTGATCGCCGTCGAGGCCGTGCGCGACCTCGACCTTGAATGGGTTTCCTATGTCCCGGGCTACCGCACGCCTGCGCTGACCGGCACGGGCCTGTGCTTCGCGGCCTGGCAGACGCTGGATTGAATAACCGAACCAAAGCCATACCAACGACCATGAGTGAAACCGAATCCAACGTACAACGCCTGCGCCGGCTCGATTGCTGCGCGGTATCCGACGCGCTCGACAAGCTCCAGCTGCCAGGCACCGTGACGGGCCTGCCGCAGCGCTCCGGCGCGGGGCGCATTGCCGGCCGGGCCATCACCGTCAAGCTCGGCACCGGCGCGCCGCCGCCCGGCCCGACGCGCCATCTCGGCTGCACGGCCATCGAACAGGCGGGCCCGGACAACATCATCGTCGTCGAGCAGCGCACCGGCGTGGAGGCGGGAAGCTGGGGCGGGCTGCTGTCGCTCGGGGCCAAGGCGCGCGGCGTCGCCGGCGTCGTGGCGGACGGCCCGGTGCGCGATATCGATGAAGCGCTCGATTTCGACTTCCCCGTGTTCAGCCGCGCATTGACCGCGTTCACTGCGCGCAGCCGAGTGGTGGAGCAAGGCACCAACGTGCCTGTGCAGATCGGCAACGTGACGGTGGAAGAGGGCGATTACGTGGTCGCCGACCGCAGTGCCGTGATCTTCATCGCCGCCCGTGACATCGCGCGCGTGCTGGAGACGGCCGAAGCCATCGTGCGCAAGGAGTCCGTGATGGCAAAGGCCATCCTGGGCGGCACGCCCATCGGGGAAGTCATGGGCGGCAACTACGAACACATGCTGAAGGGTTGAGAGAGATGAGCGAACCACAGGACATCAACGTCGCGCGCGCGGCGAAGCTGGATACCGCCACGCTGAGCGACGCGCTGGACAAGCACGGCATCGCCGGCCAGTGCTACCGCATCAAGGCCCGTGGCGAGGGCTTCGCCACGGCTGGCCGCGCTTACACACTGCTGTACGGCCCGACATCGAACCCGCCGGGCACCGTGGGCGACTACATAGACGACGTGCCCCCGGGCAGCATCCTCGTGCTCGACAATGGCGGCCGCGACAATGCCACGGTCTGGGGCGACATCCTGACCGAGATCGCGCACCGCCGCGGCATTGCCGGCACCGTGATCGACGGTGTGTGCCGCGATGTTGCGCTGTGCCGCCAGCTCGGCTACCCGGTGTTCAGCAAGGACCACTGGATGCGCACGGGCAAGGACCGCGTGCAGGTGGAAGCCACCAACGTGGTGGTCAATATCGGCGATGCGCGCGTGCAGCCCGGCGACATCCTGCGTGGTGACGCCGATGGCGTGGTGGTCATCCCGCGCGAGCACGAAGCCGCGGTGCTCGACACCGCCGAGCAGATCGAGCACGCCGAAAACGCGATCCGCGAAGCCGTGCGTGGCGGCATGCGCCTGGACGAGGCGCGCCGCCAGTTCCGCTACCACCAGCTGCAGACCAAGGGAGCCTGACCATGGCGGAACACGACGCAAGCAGCACCATGATCCGTGAATTCGAGCGGGTCAGCGCCGGGATCGTGAACGATGCGCGCGCGCTGCCCACCGCCACGCTGCATGAAGCGGGCGGCAAGATCGGCGTAGTGTCGCCGGCCATCAAGCCCGTGGCACCGGAGTTCCGCATCTGCGGCCCGGCACTGACGGTCCATTCGCCTGGCGGCGACAACCTTTGGCTGCACCGCGCCATCGACATCGCGCAGCCCGGCGACGTGCTGGTGGTGCATGTGAGCGGTGCCTACGAGCACGGCTACTGGGGCGAGATCATGACCACTGCCGCCAAGGTGAAGCACCTCGGCGGGCTGGTCATCGACGGCTGCGTGCGCGACGGCGTGCTGCTCGAGAAGATCGGCTTTCCGGTGTTCGCGCGCGGCCTGTGCATCCGCGGTACCGGCAAGGACTACGGCGCGATCGGCTGGCTCAATGCGCCGGTGCTGGTCGGCGGTGCTCGTGTGGAGGCGGGTGACCTGGTCGTGGGCGACCGTGACGGCGTGGTGGTGGTGCCGCGCGGCCGCGCGGCGGAGGTTGTTCGCAAGGCACAGGACCGCGAGGCCACCGAAGCCGCCATTCTCAGGCGGGTGGAGGCGGGCGAGACCACCATGCGGATCTACGGCTTTCACTGAGCGAGGCCGGATGCCATGAGCGAGACCCCGCAAGGACAGCCGCCGGAACTGGCCGTCGACGGCCATATCGCGGTCATCACCCTGCGCCGCCCCGAGGTGGCGAACCGGCTGGAGCCGGGGGACCTTGACCTGTTGCGCCAGTACCTGCAGACCGTGGACGCGGACAGCCGCATACGCGTGCTGCGCATCGAGGGACAGGGCCGGCATTTCTGCAGCGGGTTCAATATCGGCCGCCTTGGCGGCGCCGATGCCAGTGCCCGCTTCGAGGCACTGGCCAACGCGCTCGAACAGGCGCGGCCGGTCACGATTGCCGTGCTGCATGGCGGCGTCTATGGCGGCGCCACCGACCTGGCGCTGGCGTGCGACTTCCGCTTCGGCGCGGTCGGCACGGAAATTTCCGTGCCTGCCGCGCGCCTGGGCCTGCTGTTCTACCGCGGCGGCATGGAGCGCTATGTCACGCGGCTGGGCCTGGCCACGGCCAAGCGCATCCTGCTGATGGCCGACAAGTTCGACGCGGCCGCCATGCTGGCGTGCGGGTACCTGGATCGGCTGGAAGAATGTCCCGAAGCGCTGCGCGCACTGACGGCGCACTGGAGCGAGGCACTGGCGGGCATGGCGCCGCTGGCGCTGCTTGGCATGAAGAAGCACCTGAACCGCATTGCCCGCGGCGAGCTCGATACCGACGGGCTGGCGCAAGACATCGCCGCGGCCGATGCTTCCGACGACCTGCGCGAAGGCGCACTGGCATGGCGGGAAAAGCGCGTGCCGCGCTTTACCGGCCGTTGACCCCTATGCATACGATGAGCAACGTCAACTATTTCACGAGGATGCTGCGCGGCGAAGCCCCGCTGCCGGCTGTTGCCGGCCTGCTGGGGGGAGTGGTCCGCCGCGCCGATCCGGAGGGCGGCTCGCTCGAATCCGACTACGTGGCCACCGAGGCCTTCCTCAATCCGGCTGGCCAGGTGCAGGGCGGCATGCTGGGCGCCATGCTGGACGATGTGACCGCGATGCTCGTCACCGCGACGCTGGCCGATGGCGAATTCTGCTCGACGCTGAACCTGAATCTCTCGTTCCTGCGGCCCGCGCAGGCAGGCCCGCTGCAAGGGCGCGCGCGGCTGGAGCGGCGCGGCCGCAATGTCTGCAACGTGGTCGGGGAACTGCGCCAGGACGGGGAACTGGTGGCGACTGCCACGGCTACCTGCATGGTGCTTCGTCGGACATGAGCGTAATCAGGAACGCCGCCCGCGCAATGTGCGCGCAACGCGCGGGCAGCAGTTATGGCTTCACATCCGATTGTCCGATGATGATCTGAATATCCTGCGTCGAGCAGGCGGCGCGCAAGTTCGCCGCGCGCGCGTGCGCGCGGGGCTCAGCATACCGGTACGCAGGCCGGCGTCCTGCCCTCAGGGAATCAGCCCGCGCGCGCGGCCGATGGCAACCGCTTCGGTACGGTTCTGTGCGCCGAGCTTCGTATTGATCTTGCGCAGGTGTGACTTGACCGTCAGTTCGGACAGGAACAGCCGCTCCGCGATGGCGCGGTTGCGCAGGCCCGCCGACAGCATCTGCAGCACCTCCAGTTCGCGCGCCGTGAGGCTGTCCGACAGGCCGGCCACCAGCGCGGGCTCGGCGTCGTGGCCGGGGGAGGCGCCGGGCAGCTTGCCGAGCAGCCGGGTGACGAACTGGGGTGCGATGCCCAGGCTGGCTGCGTGCGCCTGGTGTGCCGATGCCCAGTTGCGCACGAGCGCGGCCACCCGGTCGCCTTCATCCAGGAACGTGCGCAGGAAGCCTTCATGGCTCGCCAGGCGCAACGCTTCGGTGATCTCCTGCAGCGCTTCGTCATGCCGCGCCAGGCCGTCCAGCGCCGCGGCGCGCAGGATGCGTAGCTTGATCAGGCGCCAGTAGCGCTGCTGCGCCGTGGCGGCGGCAATGGCCGCGTCCAGCGCGGCGAGTGCCTGGGCATGCTGTCCCTGCGCGATCTCCAGCCGGCGCCGCGCGATCGACGGCCGGTCGATGTCGCTGGCGTGGCCGGCGGTATCGAGCGCTTCCCAGCCGCCATAGAGATCGACCGCGCGCAGCGCCTGCTCGGCGGCCTCGAGCCGGCCCTCGAGCGTGGCCACGCGGGCCCGCTCCAGCCATGCCGAGCACACCGAACGTTCGGCGTTGACCTGCTGGCCGAGCTGCTCCAGCTCCGCCAGCACGCGCAGCCATTGCTCCTTGTCGCCGCGCAGCAGCGCCAGGCGCGCGCTCATCACGTGGCAGCCGATGACCGAGTCGGGCGGTCCGTTGGCCTTGGTGTAGGGCAGTGCGTCGGCCAGCAGCCGGGCCATCTCGTCGAGCGCGTCGTTCTCATACAGGGCCAGCGCCCATGAGGTGTCGATGGCGGGCTTGTCGCCGGTGATGTCGCCGCGCGCGTCGTCCCAGGTGCGCGTGGAGGCGGTGTGGAAGCGCGCCAGCGCGTTGCCCAGGCGGCCCTGCACCAGGTCGATGATGCCCTCGAGGCAATCGGCGATGCTGCGCATGAATACCGAGCGCTCATCGGCGCCGCGCTGGATCGCGCGCGACAGCACGCCGCGCGCGTCGTCGTAGCGGTGCGTGCAGATCAGGCTGTACGCGAGCGAATTGGCCAGGATGCAGGACTGGAACAGGTCCTCCGGCCCGAGCCGGTTGATCTGGCCCATGCTGGCCTGGCGGCAGGCTTCCACCTGGTCGGTCATGACCAGCAGTACGCAGCGGATGGTTTCCGCCTCCACGGCGAGCCGCTGGCTGGCGGCGCTGTCGTCGAGTTCCGCCTGGATGGATTCGATGGCCTGCTGGGCATCGGGGTAGCGCCGGTTGAGCAGCAGCGCCCACGCACGCGCCAGCCGCAGGCGCGGATAGCGCGCCAGCGCTTGCGGCGGAATCTGGTCCAGCCAGCGCACCAGCAGCCGCACGCGCCCGGCGTTGAGCAGCGCATCGGCATGGCGCGCGATCTCGGGCAGCGCTTCCTCGTGCAGCCCGTCCTGGAGCAGGTGGTCCACCGCCGGCACCGGCCGGTTCTGCTCGAGATACCAGTGTGCGGCGGCGCGGTGCAGCGCCGTGGCGCGTCCGGGCTGCTGCAGGTCCAGGCGGTGCTGCAGGAAGCTGGCGAAAAGCTGGTGATAGCGATACCAGGTCCGGTCGCCGTCCAGCGGGAACAGCAGCAGGTTGGCGCGCTCGAGATAGTCGATCATCGCGCGGCTGTCCTGCCGGCCCGTGACCGCGTCGCATAACGGCGCGCTGAGCTGGCCCAGCACGCTGGTCTCGAGCAGGAAGGTGCGGCAGGCCTCGGTTTGCTGCGCCAGGATGTCCTCGGCCAGGTATTCGGCCAGCTCGAGGTTGGTGCCCGAGAACGAGGCGACGAAAGCCGCGTGGTCCGTGCGGGTCTGCAGCGACAGCGTGGCCAGGTAGATCGCCGTGGCCCAGCCTTCGGTGCAGCGATGCAAGGTGGCGATCTCGTTGTCTCTCAGGGGCAGGTGGCAGCGTTCGCGGATCAGGGCGGTGGCTTCCTCCAGCGTAAAGCGCAGTTGCGCCGGATGGATCTCGAGCAGGTGCCCGCGCGCGCGGATGCGCCCCAGGCCGATCTCGGGAGTCACGCGCGAGGCGATCACCAGCGTCCCGCATGGCGGCATGGCCTCGATGAGCTGCTGCACGAAATTGAGGACCGAGGCGCTCTGCACGGCCTCGAAGTCGTCGAGCAGGATGCTGAGCGGCAGCACGGCGCCCGCGACTTGTTCGATGATGCGGTGCGCCAGCCACGGCCCGGCCGGCTCACTGGCGGGAGCGGGGGGCCGCGCGGCCTTGCGCTTGCCATGCAGGGCCTGGAGGCCGGCGTCCAGGTGGACCAGGAAACGCTGCAGGTCGTTGTCGCCGCCGTCCACGCGCAGCCATGCCGTGCCGCGCTGGCGCGCCGCGCACTGGGCGGCGTACTGCTGCATCAGCGTGGTCTTGCCAAAGCCGGCGGCCGCGCGGATCAGGATCAGGCGTGCGGCGCTGGCATCGAGCATGCCCTGCACCAGCTGCGGCCGCGCGAGCGTCGCCGGGCCGCTGGCCGGAGGCACCAGCTTGGACGCCACCAGCCCCGGCAGGCCAGGTTCGCTGATGGTTCCGGTCGAGGCGGGGTCGGCGGGCAAGGGAATCTCCTCTACTCCTGTGCGCATGGCTGATTCGGCGAGTCGCCCTGCGATATTGCGTGATTTGTGATGAATCATACGCATTTCAGGTGTCTGACTCAGGAAAAACGCGATTGTTCCACGGTGATGTACGCCTGTCGTAGTTCTTTCGGACGATTTGGCGGCTGGCGGGATTTTCCTCCCTTCGGCCGACGACAGGCCATCCGGCGGCTCCTAAAGTGGCCGACTACAGCGGGGCGCCACGTCCGCCGCCGCGACACCGCGACACCGCGCCACCGCGCCACCGGAGACTTCGCAGTATGTACCTGACCCAGGGGCTGCACCGCTGCCTGCAGCAAACGCCCGATCGCACCGCCACCGTTTTCCGTACCCGCCGCCAGACCTTCCGCCAGCTTGGCGACCGCGTCGCGCGCCTGGCCGGCGCCCTGCGCCAGCTCGGCATGGCCGAAGGGGACCGCGTCAGCATGCTGGCGCTGAACTCCGACCGCTACATCGAATACATGCTGTCCGTCTGGTGGGGCGGCGGCGTGCTCAATCCCGTCAATACCCGCTGGAGCGTGCCGGAGATCGTCTACTCGCTGGACGACTGCGACACCGGCATCCTGATCGTCGACGACCACTTCCTGCCCCTGGTGGCGGGCATTGTGGCCGGCGCCAGCCGCAAGCCGCTGCTGATCCACGCCGGCGACGGCCCGGCGCCGGACGGCATGCTGTCGTACGAGCAACTGGTGGCCGATGCCGCGCCGGTCGATGACGCGCTGCGCGGCGGCGACGACCTTGCCGCCATCATGTACACCGGCGGTACCACGGGCAAGCCCAAGGGCGTGATGCAGTCGCACATGAACCTGTGGTCATCGGCGATCTCGCGCATGGCCCAGTACCCGTGCCCCGAAGACACCATCACCCTCCACGCCTGCCCGCTGTTCCATACCGCCGCCATGGCCAAGGCCGTGACGCTGTTCATCGCCGGCGCCACGCACGCGCTGATCCCGGCCTTCGATGCCAGGGAAGTGCTGGAGACCATGGTGAGCGAGAAGGTCAACGAGATCCTGCTGGTGCCGACCATGCTGCAGGCAGTGTTGTCCCATCCCGACTTCGCGAGCCATGACCTGAGCGGCCTGCAGCGCATCAACTACGGCGCCTCGCCGATCAGCGCCGGCCTGCTCGACGCGGCGCTGGCCGCGCTGCCGCAGGTGCAGTTCTATCACGCCTACGGCCTGACCGAGGCTGCCCCGGTGGTCTCCGTGAATCCGCCGGCCAACCATGGCCCGGAAGGCCGCGCCAGCGGCCTGTACCGCTCGGCCGGCCGCCCCGGCTTCGGCGTCACCGTGAAGATCGTCGACGAGCAGGGGATTGAAGTCCCGCGCAATTCGGTGGGCGAGATCGTGGTGCGCGGCCCCAATGTCATGCAGGGCTACTGGAACAAGCCCGCCGAAACAGCCGAGACCTTGCGCGGCGGCTGGCTGCACACCGGCGACGGCGCCTACATGGATGAAAACGGCTACCTGTTCATCGTCGACCGCCTCAAGGACATGATCGTCAGCGGGGGCGAGAACGTCTATTCGGCGGAAGTCGAGAACGTGCTCTCGCGCCATCCGGCGGTGGCGTCGTGCGCCGTGATCGGCGTGCCCGATGCGCGCTGGGGCGAAGCCGTGCACGCCGTGGTCGTGCTCAAGCCCGGCGCGCAGGCGGACGAAGCCGCGCTGCGCGAGCACTGCCGCCAGTTCATCGCCGGCTACAAGTGCCCGAAGAGCATCGAGTTCCGTGGCGAGATGCCGCTGTCCGCGGCCGGCAAGATCCTCAAGCGCGACCTGCGCGCTCCCTACTGGCAAGACAACGCCCGGCAGGTCAACTGAAGCGGCCGCCTCCCTTCAATTTCCATTCTGAGCAGGAGCTCGACATGAGCAACAAAGTGGTAGTAGCCGGCGTCGGCATGATTCCCTTCACCAAGCCGGGCGCCAGCGATGACTATGGCGTGATGGGCGCCAACGCCGCCAAGGCCGCGCTGGCCGACGCCGGCATCGACTACGCGCTGGTCGAGCAGGCCTATGTGGGCTACGTGTTCGGCGACTCCACGTCCGGCCAGGCAGCCATCTACGGCGTCGGCCTGACGGGTATCCCGGTCATCAACGTCAACAACAATTGCGCCACCGGCTCGACCGCGCTGTTCCTGGCACGCCAGGCGGTGGAAAGCGGCGCGATCGAATGCGCGATCGCGGTCGGCTTCGAGCAGATGGTGCCGGGCGCGCTCAAGGGCGCCTATACCGACCGTCCGGGTCCGATGGAGCGTTTCGCGAAGACCATGGCGCAGGTCCAGGGCTTCGACGAGCAGGCGCCGCGCGCGGCCCAGTTCTTCGGCGGTGCGGGCCGCGCGTACATGAAGGAATACGGCATCCGCCCCGACACCTTCGCGCGCATTTCGGTCAAGGCCCGCCAGCATGCCGCGCGCAATCCGTTCGCGGTGTTCCGCAACACCGTGACGCTGGAAGAGGTGATGGCGGCGCCGACCGTGTTCGATCCGCTCACGCGCCTGCAGTGCTGTCCGCCGACCTGCGGCGCGGCCGCCGCGATCCTGTGCTCGGAGGCGTTCGCGCGCAAGCATGGCCTGGACGCCCGCGCGAGGATCGCCGCGCAGGCCATGACCACGGACCGCAACAGCACCTTCGACGAAGGCGACATGCGCAAGGTGGTGGGCTACGACATGACCGCCGCCGCCGCGGCTGCCGTGTACGAGAAGGCCGGCGTGGCGCCGACCGACATCGACGTGGTCGAACTGCACGACTGCTTCACGGCCAACGAGCTGATCACCTATGAAGGCCTTGGCCTGACGCCGGTCGGCACCGCCGAGAAGTTCATCGTCGACGGCGACAACACCTACGGCGGCCGCGTGGTCACCAATCCGTCCGGCGGCCTGCTGTCCAAGGGCCATCCGCTCGGCGCCACCGGTCTCGCGCAATGCGCCGAACTGGTCTGGCAACTGCGCGGCAAGGCCGGCGACCGCCAGGTCGACGGCGCGCGCCTGGCGCTGCAGCACAACCTGGGCCTCGGCGGCGCCTGCGTGGTGACGCTATACGAACGCCAGCAGTAAGCAGGAAAGGAAGCCGCAAGATGATTGACAAGATGCATATCGGCGCAGTGATCTCGCGCCACTCCGTCGACGTGGAGGCCGGGCGCCTGCGTTTCTTCGCCAGGGCGACGGGGCAGACCGACGCGCGCTACATCGACCTCGCCGCAGCCGAGGCCGCGGGCTATCCGGGCCTGCCGGTGCCGCCGACGTTCCTGTTCTGCCTGGAGATGGAGTCGCCCAATCCGCGCGCGATGATCGAGCGGCTGAACATCGACATCGGCAAGGTCCTGCATGGCCAGCAGCATTTCGAGTATCGCCGCATGGCCTATGCGGGCGAGCGCCTGACCTTCGAGACCCGCGTGGCCGACATCTACGACAAGAAGGGCGGCGCGCTGGAGTTCGTGGTGCGCGAAACCCGCGTGACCGATGCCAAGGGCGAACCGGTCGCCGACCTGCGCAGCACCATCGTCGTGCGCAACAGCTAAGGAGACAGCCATGCAGACCCTCCGGTTTGATGAGATCGCGGTCGGCACGGAGCTGCCGTCCTTCACCGCGCCGCCGCTGAGCCGGCTCACGCTGGCGCTGTATGCGGGCGCCTCGGGCGACCACAACCCCATCCACGTCGATATCGACTTCGCGCGGCAGGCCGGCATGCCCGACGTGTTCGCGCACGGCATGCTGTCGATGGCCTACCTCGGCCGCCTGCTGACCAACTGGGTGCCGCAGGAGGCCATCCGCAGCTTCTCGGTGCGCTTTGCCGCCATCACGCATGTCGGCGATGAAATCGCCTGCACCGGCAAGGTAGTGGAGAAGGACGACGCCACGCGCACCGTGCGTGTGGCACTGCAGACCCGCAACCAGGCGGGCGAAACCAAGCTGTCGGGCGAGGCACTGATCGCCCTGGCTGCCTGACGCGGCGCCGCACCGGCGGGACATTCAACAGATCAGCAAAGGAGCATTGGGAAATGAGCAAGCTTGTCGACAAGGTCGCAATCGTTTCGGGTTCGGGCCGCGGTATCGGCCGCGAGATCGCGCTGAAGCTCGCCAGCGAAGGCGCGGCCGTGGTCATCAACGACCTCGACGCCGAGCCGGCGCAGGCCGTGGTGCAGGAAATCGTCGCCGCCGGCGGCAAGGCAGTGGCGTGCGTGGGCAGCGTCACCGAAGCCGACTTCGGCACCCGCTTCGTGGGTACCGCGCTGCAGACCTTCGGGCGGCTGGACATCATCGTCAACAATGCCGGCTATACGTGGGACAACGTGATCCAGAAGATGACCGACGAGCAATGGTCGGCCATCATGGACGTGCACGTTACCGCGCCGTTCCGCATCCTGCGCGCGGCCGCCGACTACTTCCGCGAAGCCGCGAAGAAGGAAGCCGAGGCCGGCCAGGAAGTGTTCCGCAAGGTGGTCAATATCTCGTCGGTCTCGGGCGTGATGGGCAACGCCGGCCAGGCCAACTACTCGGCCGGCAAGGCCGCCATCAACGGCCTGACCAAGGCGCTCGCCAAGGAGTGGGGCCGCTACAAGGTCAACGTCAACAGCGTGGCCTTCGGCCTGATCAAGACCCGCCTCACCGAGGCCACCGCCGGGGCGGACAATACCTCGACGCTGAACATCGGCGGCAACGAGATCAAGGTCGGCGTGAATCCGCAGCTGATGAAGAATATCGAAGCCATGATCCCGCTGGGCCGCGGCGGCACCCCGGCCGAAGCGGCTGGCTCCGTGTACCTGCTGTGCATTCCGGAATCCAACTACATCACCGGCCAGGTGCTGATCTGCGGCGGCGGCCGTCCCTGATCGGGCAGGAGCGACATCATGGCATTCAATCAACGACCCTGGATCACGGACGACCTGGCCATGTTCCAGGACGGCATCCGCAAGTTCATCGAGCGCGAACTGGTTCCGCACGAGGACCGCTGGTGGAAGCAGCAGCACGTGGACCGCGAGGTCTGGCGCACGGCCGGCGAGATGGGCATGCTGTGCGCGAGCATTCCCGAGGAGTACGGCGGTGGCGGCGGCAACTTCGCGCATGAGGCCATCATCACGCTGGAGCAGTCGCGCGCCGGCGTGAGCAGCCTGGGCACCAACGTCCACAGCGGCATCGTGGCGCACTACATCCTGCGCTATGGCACCGAAGCGCAGAAGCGCCACTGGCTGCCGAAGATGGCCAGCGGCGAGATGGTCGCGGCCATTGCCATGTCGGAGCCGGGCGCCGGCTCCGACCTCAAGAGCATCAAGGCCCGGGCGGTGCGCGACGGCGACCACTACGTGCTCAACGGCTCGAAGACGTTCATTACCAACGGCTTCCTGGCCGACCTGATCCTGGTGGTCTGCAAGACCGATCCGGACAAGGGCGCCAAGGGCGTGTCGATCGTGGTGGTCGAGACCGAGAACCTGCCCGGCTTCCGCCGCGGCCGCATCCTCGAGAAGATCGGCCAGAAGGGGCAGGACACCGCCGAGCTGTTCTTCGACGACGTGCGCGTGCCATGCGCAAACCTGCTCGGCACGGAAGAGGGCAAGGGTTTCTACCAGCTCATGCAGCAGCTGCCCCAGGAACGCATGATCATCGCGCTCGGTGCGCTGTCGGCGATGGAGCGTGCGGTCGAGCTGACTACCGAGTATGTGCGCGAACGCAAGGTGTTCGGCGCCACGCTGCTCGACATGCAGAACACCCGCTTCAAGCTCGCCGAGTGCAAGACCAAGGCCGTGATCGCGGGCGCTTTCGTGGACGACTGCATGGCCAAGGTCCTGCGCGAAGAACTCGATCCCGAGACGGCGGCCATGGCCAAGTGGTGGGGCACACAGACCAGCTGCGAGATCATCGACGAATGCCTGCAGCTGCACGGCGGCTACGGCTACATGATGGAGTATCCGATCGCACGGATGTACGTGAATGCCCGTGTGGGCAAGATCTACGGCGGCTCGAACGAGATCATGAAAGAGATCATCGCGCGCACGCTCTGACCTTCGCAGTATGCAGGACTGTGGCTGCACGACCAGGCCCGCCAGAGGCCGGCTGCAGCCGCAGCGCAGTCAGTCGAACCCGTGCCGCCCGGCACGCGGAAGAACAAACGACAATGTGGAGACACCAAGATGCAGCAGCAAAGACGAAAGGTTTTGCAGCAGTTGGGACTCGGACTGGCGGGCGCTGCGCTCGGCGGGGTCAGCTTCAGCGCCAGGGCGCAGGCGAATGGGGCGGGCTACCCGTCGCGTGCGGTGCGGGTTGTGTACCCCTACCAGGCGGGGGGTACCGGCGACGTGGTGGCGCGGCAGATTGCGGAAAGCCTCGCCAGGTCCTGGGGCAAGCCGGTGATCGTCGATAACCGGCCCGGCGCCGGCGGCATGATCGGCGCGGACATGGTGGCCAAGGCCGAGCCCGATGGCCACACGCTGCTGCTGACGCTGACCGGCATGGTGCAGGCGCCAAGCCTGTACAGCAAGGCACCGTACAACCCGGTGCGCGACTTCGCGCCGATTTCGGAACTGGCAACCTCGAACCTTGCGCTGGTCGTGCAGCCCTCGCTGGGCGTGAACAGCGTGAAGCAGCTCATCGACTATATCGGCAAGCAGGGCAAGCCGCTCGCCTATGGATCGTACGGACTGGGTTCCAGCGGCCATCTGTACATGGAGATCTTCGCGCGCAATACGAACGTCGCGCTGACGCATGTGCCCTACAAGGGGGAAGCGCCGTTGATCAATGACCTGCTGGGCGGGCAGCTTCCGGCCGGCATGATCGCCGCGGTCAGTGCGCGCCAGCATGCCGCCACCGGCAAGCTGCGTGTGCTGGCCGTGGCCGGCGCGGCGCGCTCGCCCTTGCTGCCCGATGTGCCGACATTCGCCGAAGCCGGCGTGCGCGGGCTGGAGCGGCAGGGATGGGTCGGCATGTTCGCGCCGGCCGCGACGCCGCGCGCGATCGTCGAGAAGGTCTCGGCGGATGTCAACCGCACGCTCGCCAACTCGGATTTCCGCGCGCGCATGGTGGATCTGGGCATCGTCCTGAAGGGCAGCACGCCCGCGGCCTTTGCCGATGTCGTCAAGGCCGAGCAAACGTACTGGGCCGAAGCGATCCGTGCTTCGAACATCCGCCTGGACTGACGCGAGGGCCGCCGGGAACCCTGCCGTGGCGCGGCATATCCTTGCCACGGTCCTGCACCCTTATCCGAGTATCCGAGTATCCGAGGAGACCAGATGACCAATAGCAATGCTGCAATCCAGCGGAAGGAAGTATCCGCAGAGCCCGCCGCCGCGGGCTACCATGGGTTCTCCGTCACCCGCATGACGCCCACGATCGGTGTCGAGGTCGACGGGATCGACCTGCGCGAGCCGCTCGACGACGCGACCCTTACCTCGCTGCGCCAGGCGCTGGTGCGCCACAAGGTGCTGTTCTTCCGCGACCAGGACATCACCCCGGCCCAGCACGTCCAGCTCGCGCGCCGCTTCGGGGAACTCGAAGTCCATCCGGTGTTCCCGCACCACGCCGATCATCCGGAACTGGTCCTGCTGGGCGGCAGCAAGGACATGCGCGGCCGCGAGAACATCTACCACTCCGACGTTTCCTGGCGCGAGGTGCCGTCGATGGCATCGATGCTGCGCTGTGTGGAATGCCCGGAGTCCGGCGGCGACACGATCTGGGTCGACATGGCGCGTGCCTATGCGGCGCTGCCGGACGCGGTCAAGGAACGGATCGAAGGCCTCGACGCCGTGCACGACATCATGCCAGGCTTCGGCGCGCGCATGACGCCCGAGGAGCGCGAGATCAACCGCAAGAAGTTCCCGGCGGTCACGCACCCGGTCGTGCGCACGCACCCGGAGAGCGGCGAAAAGATCCTCTATGTCAACGAAGGCTTCGTCACGCACCTCGCCAATTTCGGCGAGAAGGCGCAGTTCCGCGTGGGCTTCGACTTCCGCTACGGCGAGCTGGACCTGCTGCAGTACCTGTTCCGCCAGGCCGCGGTGCCCGAATACCAGGTCCGCCTGAAGTGGCGGCCCAACATCATTGCGTTCTGGGACAACCGTTCGACGCAGCACTACGCCGTGCAGGACTATTACCCGGCGGTGCGCCGCATGATGCGCGCGACCATCATCGGCGACAAACCTTTCTGAAGCGCCCCCACTTTCAGGAGCTACGATCGATGCACCATCTCAATACGTTCTATATCGGGGGCGAGTGGGTGACTCCCGCCGACGGTTTCTCGCTGGCGGATATCGTCAACCCCGCGACGGAGGCTGTGATCGGCATGGTCGCCATGGGCGGCGCGGCCGATGTGGACCGCGCCGTGGCCGCCGCGCGCGACGCCTTCCCGTCGTGGTCCAGGTCCAGCCGCGAGGAGCGCCTGGCGCTGCTGCGCCGCATTGCCGATGGCTACAAGGCGCGCATTGGCGAGATCGCCGAGGCTATCAGCACGGAGATCGGTGCCCCGCTGTGGTTGTGCCGCGAGTACCAGGCGCCGATGGGCCTGGTGCAGCTGCAGTCGGCCATCGCCGCGCTGGAAGCCTTTGAGTTCGTCACCGCCAGCGGCACCACGCAGGTGGTGCGCGAGCCGGTCGGCGTGACGGCGCTGATCACGCCATGGAACTGGCCGGTCAACCAGATCGCCGCCAAGGTCGCACCCGCGCTGGCGGCGGGCTGCACGGTGGTGCTCAAGCCGTCCGAGATCGCGCCGCTGGATGCGCGCATCTTTGCCGAGATCGTGCATGAAGCCCGCGCGCCGGCAGGCGTGTTCAACATGCTGTTCGGGACCGGTCCCGCGGTGGGCGCGGCACTGTCGCGGCATCCGGGCGTGGATATGGTCTCGATCACGGGGTCGACGCGCGCCGGCGTCGACGTAGCCGTGCAGGCCGCGCCCACGGTCAAGCGCGTGGCGCAGGAACTTGGCGGCAAGTCGCCCAACGTGATCCTGGATGACGCCGATCTCAAGGCAGCGGTGTCGACGGGCGTGGTGAGCTGCATGCTCAACTCGGGCCAGACCTGCACGGCGCCCACGCGCATGCTGGTGCCGCGCGCGCAATACCAGGCGGCCATCGCCATTGCGCAGGCGACGGCGCAGGCGCTGACGGTGGGCGACCCCGCCTCGCCGGACAGCAAGCTGGGCCCCAGCTCGAACCGGGCCCAGTATGAACGTGTGCAGCGCATGATCGAAGCAGGTATCGGCGAGGGCGCGCGTGTCATCGCGGGCGGTCCCGGCCGGCCTGACGGGCTCGCGCAGGGCTACTACAACCGCCCGACCGTGTTCGCCGACGTCGACAACGACATGACCATTGCCCGCGAAGAGATCTTCGGGCCGGTGCTGGTCATGATTCCCTATGACGACGAGGCGGAGGCCATCCGCATTGCCAACGACACGCCGTACGGACTGGCCGCCTATGTCTGGTCGGGCGACCCGGCGCGCGCGCGCCGCGTGGCGGGTGAGCTGCGTGCGGGCTCGGTGCAGATCAATGGTGCCCGGATGGACTTCAACGCGCCGTTCGGCGGCTACAAGGCGTCGGGCAACGGCCGCGAATTTGGCGCCTATGGCCTGGCAGAGTTCCTGGAGTACAAGTCGGTCGCCGGCTGTGCCGTGGATGCATGAGGGAGTGAACGCATACATGGAAACCTTTGACTATCTGGTGGTGGGCGCGGGCTCGGCGGGCTGCGCCATTGCAGCGCGGCTGGCCGAGGATCCCGCCGTGACCGTGGCCCTGATCGAGGCCGGTCCGAGCGATCACCACATCAGCGTCTGGATGCCCATCGGCATGGCATCCACTGTGCGCAATCCCGGGCCGCGCAACTACGGCTATTACACTGCGCCGCAGCCGGGCTTCAACGGCCGCCAGGGCTACCAGCCGCGCGGCAAGGGCCTGGGCGGCAGCTCGTCGATCAACGGCATGGTCTATATCCGTGGCCACCGCAACGACTTTGACGACTGGGCGCGTCTGGGCTGCACCGGCTGGAGCTATGAAGAGGTGCTGCCATACTTCCGGCGCAGCGAACACCATGAGGACTACAGCGGCCGCGACGACAACCGCTGGCACGGCGGCTCGGGGCCGCTGCGGGTCAGCAACCTGCGCTCGCCCAATCCGTTCTCGATCCGCTTTGTCCAGGCCGCGATCCAGGCCGGCTACCCGGCGAACGGCGACTTCAATGGGGCGGAGCAGGAGGGCGCGGGCCTGTACCACGTCACGCAGCACCGGGGCGAGCGCTGGAACACGGCGCGCGCCTACCTGCACCAGGGCAATGCCGGCGACAAGACCCTGAGCGGTGGCCGGCGCAACCTGACGGTGCTGGTCGAGACGCAGGTGCTGCGCATCGACTTCGAGGGCGCGCGTGCGACAGGCCTCACCGTGGTGCGCGGCGGCGTGGAACAGAAGCTCGCGGCACGGCGTGAAGTCGTTGTCAGCGCGGGCGCATTCAACTCGCCGCAACTCCTGCTCGCATCGGGCGTGGGACCGGCACAGGAGCTGCGCGAACTGGGCATCGGCGTCGTGGCCGACCTGCCGGGCGTGGGCAAGAACCTGCAGGACCATCCGGACGTCATTCTCAACAAGCAGGTGCATTCGCTGGACCTGTTCGGCCATTCGCTGCCCGGCTTTGCAAAGCTTTCGATGGAGCTGCTGCGCTACCGCCGCAAGCGTACCGGCATGGCCAGCAGCAACTTCGCGGAAGCCGGCGCCTTTGTCCGGAGCCGGCCGGGCCTGGTCGTACCGGACCTCCAGCTGCACTTCATTCCGGCACTGCTCAACCATGGCAGCGACAGGAAGAAGCTGGGCCACGGCTATTCGTGCCACGCCTGCGTGCTGCGTCCGAAGAGCCGCGGTGAAGTGCGCCTGCGTTCGCGGGACATGCGCGAGGCGCCGCTGATCGATCCGCGCTTCCTGAGCGATGAAGAGGACATGACCGGCATGGTGGCAGGCGTGCGCGCGATCCGCCGGATCTTTGCCCAGGAGGCGCTGGCCAGTGCCGGCGGCCGCGAGCTGTTCACCGACGACTTCGGTCCGGGCGAGGGCAGCCAGCAGGTCATCGAGGCCTTTGTGCGCGAGCGTACCGACAGCGTCTACCATCCGGTCGGCACCTGCAAGATGGGGGTGGACGAGATGGCCGTGGTGGATCCGGCGCTGCGCGTGGTCGACGCTTCCATCATGCCCACGCTGGTCGCGGGCAATACCAACGCGCCGGCGATCATGATCGCCGAGAAGGCGGCCGACCTGATCCGGGCGAGCCGCTAGCGGGCAGCCAGTCACGTCGGGGACCGCCACGCGTGCCCCCGGCGCAAGCCTGCGACGCGCCTTTACATGTACGTAGCTAAGACGACGTAGGCGTCTGCGGCGCCATGACGGCCGGGAACCGGCTCCAGCCTCAGTAGGGCGGCACCCACCCTGGTGCTCGCTTCACTGCCGGCATTGGCGGTGCCGAGATCGATGCTGACGGGCTGCCCCGTTGCCGACAGACAGGTGGCGCGGACCATCTGTGCGCCCCGTTGGAACCCGCAGGAGGGCTCCGTAATGGCCCCCTGGAATCTGATGGTGCCGGATTGCGCGGCTGCGGTGCCGGCAATGCCGGCCGCGAGCCACAACGATAGTCCGAGCCGGCGCACCCGCGCGGGCCCGCGTCTTCCTTTTCGGTCCATATCGACTCCTTCCATGGGTGGATGCGACCCGGCCGCCTCGGTATGGCACTGAGCGCGGCTGTGTATCAGGCGCTCCTATCCCCGATAGCGGCTGAACGGGGCAGGGCTTTAGTAATTTCCTTAAAAATATTGCAGGTTGTTGATGTCGGCCCGGCGAGCCTGCCACCCGCTACCGGGTCGCGGCGTTGCCTGCGGCCCGACAGGCGGAACGGCTTACCGCACCAGCAGCCGCGAACGCACGAAGCCGGCGTGGGTGCGCAAGGCTTCCATCATCGCGTCGGACGGCACCCGGTCGAGGTCCGTGACCACGTAGCCGGTATGGCCGCGCGTCTGCAGGTGCTGGCCGTTGATGTTGACGCCGTCCTGCGCCAGCAGCGTGTTGAGCGCGGCCAGCGCGCCGGGCGCGTTGCTGTGGATGTTGAGCAGGCGTGCCGGCGCCTGAAGCGGACCAGGGTCGACCTCAGGAAAATTCACCGCGCCGATGGTGCCGCCGGTTTCCAGGAAGTTCAGCAGCTTGGCGGCCACCTCGGTACCGATGTTCTCCTGGGCTTCCTCGGTGCTGCCGCCGATATGCGGCGTCAGCAGGACATTGGGCAGTTGCTGCAGCGGGCTGGAGAACGGATCGCTGTTGGTCTTGGGCTCCTGCGGGAACACGTCGATCGCGGCGCCGCCCAGGCGCTTGTCGCGCAGCGCCGCGGTCAGCGCTTCGATGTCCACCACGGTCCCGCGCGAGGCATTGATGAGGATCGCCCCTGGCTTGAAGCGGGCGAGCACGTGCGCGTCGATCATATTTCGCGTGCGCGCGGTGGCTGGCACGTGCAGCGTGACGACATCCGCCTGCGACACGGCTTCCTCGAGCGTACCGGCGGCGCGCGCCGAGCCGAGCGACAGCCTGGCCAGCACGTCGTAGTACACCACGCGCATGCCCATCGATTCGGCCAGTACGCCGACCTGGGAGCCGATGTTGCCGTAGCCGACGATGGCAATGGTCTTGCCGCGCGCCTCGAACGCACTGCTGGCGCCCTTGGCCCACTTGCCTGCATGCGCGAGTGCATTCTTCTCCGGAATCCTGCGCAGCAGCATCACGGCTTCGGACACGACCAGTTCCGCCACCGAGCGCGTATTGGAGAACGGTGCGTTGAAGACCGGAATGCCCGCTGCCGTTGCGGCATCCAGGTCGACCTGGGAGGTGCCGATGCAGAAGCAGCCGATGCTGAGCAGGTCTGGCGCGCTGCGGATGTCGTCCGCGCGCAGGTGCGTGGCGGAGCGGATGCCCACCAGGTCATGGCTGGACAGCGCTTCGCGCAGTTCGTCGCCGGCCAGTGCACCGCTGCGGCGTTCGACCGTCAGGCCGGCTTCGCCGAGGCGCGCCGTGGCGCTTGGATGGATGTTTTCGAGCAGGATCGCAGTGGTCACGTTCGGGTTCCGCGCAAGAAGAGAGCAAGGGAGCCGCGTGCGGTCTCTGCTGCATCGCGGCGAGTTCTATTCTGCGCGAAAATACCGCCGTGGTCCCGGTGACCCTTCCGCCAACGTTGGCTCCCCCGGGGCGCGGACGGCTAGCGCGAATGCCCGCGGCGGTCGCCACCCAGCGGGTCGACGATGATCATGGACTGCTGCAGCACGCCGTTCTCGTCGAAGTAGCAGCTGAAATGCGCGGTCTGGTAGCCGTCCTTGTACATCCGGTAGGTCCAGGCCTCGCGCTTCATCAGCGGGTAATACTGGGTGGGCTCGCGCGGCTTGCCGAAGCGCTCGATCACATCCTGCTTGGTCCAGACGCCAACCTGCGCCTGATAGATTTCTGCTTCCGTCAGCATCTGCCGATAGCCGACAAGCTTGCCTGTGGCGTCAAAGTCCGCAGCATAGACCGTATGCCCGAGTGGCTGCCCGGAGTAGAGCCAGCGCGACGTACCGTTCGGAAAACTGAAGGTGTCGGTGGGTTCGCCGAATGTACTGCGGACCGCACCCTGGTCGCTGCCGATCAGCCGCTGCCCGGTCTGTTCCGGTTGCAGTGCCGAGCAGGCGCCCAGGGTCAGGCCTGCCACGCACGCGAGCGAGGCTACGATTGCCAGGCGGATTCTCATCATGGGCTCCGGGCGGGGAAATCCCGCATGGCGGAATTGTCCGGCCAGTGGCGCGAAGTGTGCAATAGCCACGCGCCGCCTCGGCGACGCTGGCGCCGGTCAGGCGTGGACGCGCAGGACTGCCGCGCCGGCAAGGCGGCCGCCGCGCAGGTCGGCCAGGGCCTGGTTGGCTGCGTCGAGCGGATAGGCGGTTGTATGCGTATGCAAGGGCGTGCGGGCGGCGATCCCCATCAGCGCCTCGCCGTCGGCGCGGGTCAGGTTCGCGACGGAGACGACGCGTCGCTCTTCCCACAGCAGCCGGTAGGGGAACGCGGGGATGTCGCTCATATGGATACCGCCGCAGACCACCGTGGCGCCCTTGCCGACTGCCTGCAGCGCCAGCGGCACCAGCGCCCCCACCGGAGCGAAGATCAGCGCCGCGTCCAGCGTGTCGGGCGGCGCCTGCTCGCTGGCGCCGGTCCAGCAGGCGCCCGTATCGCGCGCGAGCTGTTGCGCGCCCGCATCGCCGGCCCGGGTGAAGGCATAGACTTGCCGGCCTTCCGCGACGGCGATCTGTGCCACCAGGTGCGCGGCCGCGCCAAAGCCGTAGATGCTGACACGGCGGGCATCGCCGGCCATGCGCAAGGTGCGCAGGCCGATCAGGCCGGCGCACAGCAGCGGTGCGGCATGTTCGTCGTCGTAGCCCTCCGGAATCCGGAAACAGTAGCGGCTGTCGGCAATGGTGTATTCAGCGTAGCCGCCGTTGCGCGTGTAGCCGGTGAAGGCCGGCGTGTCGCACAGGTTCTCGCGCCCGGACGTGCAGTAGCGGCAGTGGCCACAGGTATGGCCCAGCCACGGCACGCCCACGCGCTCGCCGAGCGTGAATGCATCGACGCCCGCACCGCAGGCGTCGATGCGGCCGACAATCTCGTGGCCGGGAATCAGGTGGGACTTCGGGTGCGCCAGCTCGCCGTCGGCGATATGCAGGTCGGTGCGGCAGACCCCGCACGCGCTGACGGCAATGCGGACCTCGCCGGGGCCCGGTTCGGGCACCGGCACCTGGCGCAGCCGCAGTGGCTGGCCGGCTTGTTCCAGGACCATGGCGCGCATGGTTTCAGGCATCGTGCGCCTGCGCATGTGCTGCTCGCTAGCCTTCCACTTCGCTGCGGATCAGCAGCACCGGCCGGCTGGTCTTGCTGACCACGCCCTCGGAAACGCTGCCCATCAGCATGCGCCGCACGCCGCGCCGGCCATGCGTGCCGAGTACGATCAGGTCGGCGCTCCAGGTATCGGCCTGGGCGACGATGGTCGACGAGATCTGCCCGGGGGCCACCGGCTTCTCGACCAGCTGGGTCGTATGCCTGATGCCCGCCGCCTCCAGCTTGTCCGCGGCCTCTGCCAGGGCCTTGCGGCCGTAGGCGAGGATGCCCTCCATCACGGCCCTGGCGTCGAAATAGGCGGCATCGAAGAACGCATCGCTGTCATCGGCAACGAACAAGGCCTTGACCTCGGCGCCGGTTGCGCTGGCGAGGATGATGGCCTGGCTCAGGGCGAGGTCGGAAGACTGGCTGCCGTCTACGGCGAGCAGGATGCGCTGGTACATGGTGAACCTCCAGTGAGTCGCGGCGAATGGTCGGAAAACGGCAAATCGGATGAGGCAACGCGTGGCCCTTCTGATTCAGGGTAGTCGCAGCGGACGATCTCAGCTTGACCGGCATCAAGATTTGAGCTGGCGGAGGGGGAACTAAGGCCGTCAGAACCGCGGCAGGCCCGAGCCCGCCCGGAAGTCTCTGGTACGCTTCCCCGAGGTATGGCATCAAGCGGAATCATGCTGTCTTGATGCCGATCACGCACCTGGCGCACCAATGTCTACACTGGTTCACGCCGGATGGCACCCGATTCCACGGAGCAAAGAGCGAATGGACTACAAGACGATCCTTGTCGCGCTGGACGACGACCCCGCGCGCGCGGCGCGCCTGGAAGCCGCACTGGCCTTGTGCCGGCACTTTGGCGCCGGGCTGGTGGGCCTGACCGCAACCGGCACGCGGCTGGAGCCGTTCCGCGGCGCCGGCGAGGAAGCCGGAAAGTACGCCGCGCGGGCAGCGGCGGACCTGCAGCGCACCATCGACGAGAACCTGGCCACACTGCAAGCCGCGGTGGCCTCGCCTGACGCCACCCTAGCCTGCCGCCATGTGGTGGTCGAAGCCGAAACCGGCTGGGCGCTGGCCACGGAAGGCCGCTTCGCGGACCTGATCCTGCCGCCGCCCTTGCAGGCCGGCGACAACGCGCCGGCGCTGATGGCGGAGGAAGCCGAGTATGCGCTGCTGAATGCGGGGCGCCCGGTCCTGCTGGTGCCTGCCGGCGCCAAGCTGGCGCCGCAAGCGCATGTGCTGGTGGGCTGGGACGGGAGCCAGCCGGCGGCGCGCGCGGTGAGCGACGCGCTGCCGTTGCTGGCGAAGGCTTCTGCCGTGACGGTCGTGGTGGTGGCCGGCGACAGTGGTGAAGACGAGCAGCAAGCGGGTGGCGAACGCCTGCTGCAGTGGCTGGCCGCCCACGGGGTGACCGCCTGGCTGCGGGTCCAGCGTGGTGGACAGCCGGGGGAGGTGCTGCTGCGGCTGACGCAGGAACTGAATGCGGGCTTGCTGGTGGCAGGCGGCTACGGCCGCAGCCGCCTGCGCGAGCGCATGCTGGGCGGCACCACGCGCACGCTGGTGCGGCAGGCCGGGGTACCGCTGTTGCTGTCGCACTGAATCCATTCAGCCCGTTCAGCCCGTTCAACCGCGCGCCGGCGTTGCCAGCCGGCGCACGGGCGCGAGCCTCAGGCTGGCAGGAAGCCTTCGACCGTCAGGTAGCGCTCGCCGGTGTCGTAGTTGAAGCCGAGCACGCGCGTGCCGGCCGGAAGTTCGGACAGCTTGGCGGCAATCGCGGCCAGGGTCGCGCCCGACGAGATTCCGACCAGGATGCCTTCTTCGCTCGCGCAGCGGCGCGCCATATCGCGGGCCGGTTCGGCATCCACCTGGATCACGCCATCGAGCAGGCCGGTCTTCAGGTTGGCCGGGATAAAGCCGGCGCCGATGCCCTGGATCGGATGAGGCGCGGGAGCGCCCCCGGAAATCACCGGTGAAGCCGTGGGCTCGACGGCGAACACCTTGAGCTGCGGCCACTGCTGCTTGAGCACCTGTGCGCAGCCGGAAATATGGCCGCCAGTGCCGACGCCGGTGACCAGCACATCGAGACCCTCGGGGAAGTCCGCGATGATTTCCTGGGCCGTGGTGCGTGCATGGACCTCGATGTTGGCCGGATTCTCGAACTGCTGGGGCATCCAGGCGCCCGGAATGGAGGCGATCAGTTCCTCGGCGCGGGCAATCGCGCCCTTCATGCCTTTCTCGCGCGGGGTCAGGTCGAAGGTCGCGCCGTAAGCCAGCATCAGGCGGCGCCGCTCGATGGACATGCTCTCCGGCATCACCAGGATCAGCTTGTAGCCCTTGACCGCCGCCACCATCGCCAGGCCGATGCCGGTATTGCCCGAGGTCGGCTCGACAATGGTGCCGCCTGGCTTGAGCACGCCGCGGCGTTCTGCATCTTCCACCATCGCCAGCGCGATACGGTCCTTGATCGAGCCGCCCGGGTTGGACCGTTCCGACTTGATCCAGACCTCGTGGTCCTTGCCGAACAGCCGGTTGATGCGGATATGCGGCGTATTGCCGATGGTTTGCAGGATATTGACTGCCTTCATATTTTCTCCGGAGGGGGGCAGCGGCAAGCCGCTGCGCAAACGCATGCGACCGGGATTCTATTGAAGAAGTTCGCGGCCGGGTGATGTCACGTTATGCCACATTAAGCCACATTAAGCCGCGTGGCCCGCGGCATGGCCTGCGGCGTGGACCTGCGGACCTGGCGCAAAACGTTCCAGCACATGGGCGGTCATGCCCCTGGCCAGTTCCTCTTCGCCATAGAAGACCGTGCCGATCGCTTCCTTGCGCAGCATGACGGACTCGTCCTCGTTGTGCGTGCGCAGGACGATCTCGATCGACGGATTGAGCGTGCGCGCGATACTGGCCATTTGCCGGACATCGAGCGGATCGGCAACGGCCACCACCAGCATCGCGGCGCGCGCGATATGGGCCTGGATCAGCACCGCGGGGTCGGCGGCATTGCCGGAGACCGCCGCGATGCCGCGGTTGCGCAGGCTCTCCACCAGTTCCCGGTTCTGATCCGCGACCACGAACGGGATGCCGCGCGCCTGCAGCGCGCTGGCGATGCGCCGGCCCACGCGGCCGTGGCCGATCAGCACCACCTGGCCTTCCAGGTACTTGCGCTCGGTGCTCGTCGGCAGTTCGGCGTAGGGGTCGCCACGCTGCTCCAGGCGCCTGGCCAGTGCCGAGCGCTTGAGGATCCAGCGGCGCAACGGTTCGCTGAGGGCGAACAGCACCGGGTTCAATGCAATCGAGATCAGCGCGGCGGCCAGCACCAGGCTCATGCCCTCGGCGGGCAGCAGCCCGAGCGTAAGGCCGAGGCCGGCGAGGATGAACGAGAACTCGCCGATCTGCGCCAGGCTTGCCGACACCGTCAGCGCGGTATTGAGCGGATAGCGGAAGGCCAGCACCAGCGCAAAGGCCGCGGCCGACTTGCCGAGGATGATGATGGCCACCGTGCCCAGCACGTGCAAGGGCTGCTCGACCAGGATCGCCGGCTTGAACAGCATGCCCACCGAGACGAAGAACAGCACCGAGAACGCGTCGCGCAGCGGCAGCGATTCCTGCGCGGCGCGATGGCTGAACTCGGATTCGCGCATGACCATGCCGGCGAAGAAGGCGCCCAGCGCGAACGAGACGCTGAACAGTTGGGCCGCGCCATAGGCAATGCCGATCGCCGCGGCAATGACCGACAGCGTGAACAGCTCGCGCGAGCCGGTGCGCGCGACCAGCCACAGGAACCACGGCAGCACGCGGCGGCCCGCCACCAGCATCAGCGCGATGAAGGCGCCGACCTGCAGCAGCGTCAGCGCGATGGTGGTCCACAGCGGCGTGGCTTGCGCCGCTTCGGCACCCGTCGATCCGCCGAGAATCCCGGCCAGCGGCGGCAGCAGGACCAGCACGAGCACCGTGGCCAGGTCCTCGACCACCAGCCAGCCCACGGCGATGCGGCCGTTCATGCTTTCGAGCACGCCGCGCGTCTCCAGCGCCTTGAGCAGCACCACGGTGCTGGCGCACGACAGCGACAGCCCGAAGATCAGCCCGCTGCCCCAATGCCAGTCCCACAGCCACGCCACGCCGGCACCGAGCGCCGTGGCCAGCGCCATCTGCACCACCGCGCCGGGCACCGCGATGCGCTTGACCGCCAGCAGGTCCTTCAGCGAGAAATGCAGCCCGACGCCGAACATCAGCAGCATCACGCCGATCTCGGAAAGCTGGGACGCCAGGTGGATGTCGGCGACGAAGCCCGGCGTGCCCGGGCCGATGATGATGCCGGCGACCAGGTAGCCGACCAGCGCCGGCACCTTGATCCGCTCGGCCAGGTAGCCAAGGACCAGGGCAATGCCGAAGCCGGCCGCAAGCGTGGTGATAAGGGGAATGTTGTGTTCCATGCAGGACGATTGGGAGCGGCGGATTGAAAACGGGGGCGGTCCTGCGGCGGACCCGGCAGCCCGTTGCCGTGGTGGCAACGATGGGTCTGCCGTGCGCCGGCAGACATACCAGGCCCCCTCATGATAACGGCATCCGGCGGCGGGCCTGTCGGACAGATTCGCGCGCGCACCCTGCGAAGTGCCGGGCCTGTGGCGCAAGCGTGTGGTGCAGGCAAACGGTGCGTTCGGGAATTGCAGATGGTGCGCCGCCCGGTTAACAGCGATGATCCTGCCCGACAACGACCGATTTCCGCTCCACCATGCGCGTCCACCTGCAGTCCCACTCGCACGTCAGCCTGCAGCGCCTGTTCCTGGCGTTTCCGCTGACGGTCGCGCCCACGCAGGGCAGGTCGGTGATCAGGCGGCGTGGCCATGAGCGGCTGCTGGTGCCCGGGCAGGCAGTCACGATCGAGCCGTTCGAGGCCATCGACATGCACCTGGATGGCAGCTGCGCGCAGCCGTCGGCGTGTACCGTCGAAATCCGCCACGGCATGCCCGGTACCGCGCAGGATGGCCTGCATCACCGCATCTCCCGTCGCGTATTCCTGCAGCCCCAATATGCGTGGAGCGCCGGCTTCATCGCCGAACGGCTGGACATGCCCGCGGCGCAGCTGCGCCGGCTGCTGTTCTCGCAAGGCACGGCGCTCACGGATCTGTGCCGCACGCAAAGGCTGATGCGCCTGTTGTTCGAAGCCATGAGCGCAGACGTTGCCATGGGGGACCTGAAGCGCTTTGTCGGCTGGCCGCCTGCCGGCGACGTGGAGTCCGCGTTCTATGACCGCTTCGGCGTCTCCATGCAGACCGCGAGGCGGCTGGCGAGCCAACCGGCGCGCGAGCTGCGGCGATCGATCGCCTGAGCAGTTCCCGGCACCCGTGATCGAGGTCGGCGGCCTCAGCCTGGTTTCCGTGCGATTTGGAATAATGGTGTCCTGCGACGCAGCGCGGGACGGGCCTGCGGTGCGTCGCGCGTCAACGGAATCCACCCAGGGAGCTGCGCGAGCATGGCCAAGCGTGAACATCACTATCGGGTCTCGGTCGAATGGACCGGCAACAAGGGCAGCGGAACATCGGGCTACCGGGCCTATGCGCGCGATTACACGATCCGCTCCGGAGCCAAGCCAGCCATTCCCGGCTCATCGGACCCGGCGTTCCTTGGCGACGCGGCACGCTGGAATCCCGAAGACCTGCTGGTGGCGTCGGTGTCGGCCTGCCACAAGCTCTGGTACCTGCACCTCTGCTCTGAAGCGGGCATCGTCGTGCTGGCCTACGCCGATGACGCGCAAGGCACGATGGTCGAGGGCGAGACCGGCCACTTCACGCAGATCGTGCTGCGCCCGCGTGTCACCCTGCGCGCAACGGACGATCTCGAACTGGCCGGGCGGCTGCACCACGCGGCGCACGAGCAATGCTTCATTGCCAACTCGCTCAACTTTCCCATCCTGTGCGAGCCGTCGTTTGAACAGGTCGACGCTTAGACGGGCGGCCGCCGGCAGACGGATGCGGTTGTTCGGGCCGCCCTGACGTTTCGCGCGGCTGTTGGTCGCCGCCCACCACATTCTCTCCGTACAAGGCCGTAGCGCGCACCTGGCGACGCGCGCGAGCCGTGGCACGGCATCTGCATAGTCTCGATCGAACGTCGTTTCCCGCCGTTCGCTTTCCATGACTACAGGAGATTCCCATGTCCAAGCTACTGATCGAGAACCTGGCACGTGTCCGCGAACTGGATCTGGCCGCGCGCGTCGCCATCCGCGGCGGCTATGCCACCATGCCGTCCATTGCCGTGGGTGAGCCCGACCCCAACGGCTCGTTGCCGCCGCTGCCTTCGATGCCGCCATTGCCATCGTTCCCACCGATGCCGCCGATGCCGGCGCTGCCCGAGTTTCCGCCGGGATTTCCGTTCCAGCCGAAAGCCCAGCCGAAGGTCGTGCCGCTGTAGTTGGCGCGCTCGCCGTCGCGCCCGGGACATTGTCAACAGCGCCGTGCCGAACCGGTACAGCGCGTTGACGATGTCGATGCGCCGCCTGCTCGCCACGCCGGCTTCGAGCGTGAGCCGTGCCGGACTAAGGTACTAAGGGCGTTCCGGGTCCTCCCTTCTGACACGTTCCTGCCGGGGTATCCCCGTCCATGTGCAACGATGCGCCGCGCCGCCGAGCTCCGAGGCAAGCGCCGACAGCGTCATGGCAAGCAATATCAGCAATCTTTGCATCCACTGTTCCGCGCCTCAGCGCCGGTCGACGTCAAGGACTGCCTGCGCGAAGGCGGCAGGCGCTTCCTGCGGCAGGTTGTGGCCGATGCCGCCGGCCAGGTCGCGGTGCTCATACCGGCCGGTGAACTTGCTGGCATAGGCGCGGGGTTCGGGATGGGGCGCGCCGTTGGCATCGCCTTCCATGGTGATCGTCGGCACGGTGATCGCGGGCGCCGTGGCGAGCTTCCTCTCGATGTCGTCGAAGCGCGCTTCGCCCGTGGCCAGTCCTTGCCGCCAGCGGTAGTTGTGAATGGTGATTGCCACATGATCCGGGTTGTCGAACGCGGCCGCGCTGCGCTCGAACGTGGCGTCGTCGAAGTTCCATTGCGGCGATGCCAGCTTCCAGATCAGTCTGGCGAACTGCCGCGTGTACTTCTGATAGCCAGCCGCACCGCGGTCCGTGGCGAAATAAAACTGGTACCACCATTGCAGTTCGGCCTCCGGTGGCAGCGGCTGCTTGCCGGCCGCCTGGCTGCCGATCAGGTAGCCGCTGACCGACACCAGCCCGCGGCAGCGGTCCGGCCACAGTGCGGCCATGATGCCAGCGGTACGCGCGCCCCAGTCAAAGCCGGCCACGACGGCGTTGCGGATGCCGAGTGCGTCCATCAGCGCGATCATGTCGGCCGCGATGGCCGATGGCTGGCCGTTGCGCGGGGTGTCGGCCGACAGGAAGGTGGTCGAGCCATAGCCGCGCAGGTAGGGGATGATCACGCGATAGCCACGCGCCGCCAGCAGGGGCGCCACGTCGACGAAGCTGTAGATGTCGTACGGCCAGCCGTGCAGCAGCAACGCGACCGGCCCGTCGGCCGGACCGGCCTCGGCGTAGCCGACGTTCAGCACGCCGGCATTGACATGCCGGATCGGTGCGAAGGTCGTATGGGTACCGGGTTTGGTCGGGGGCAGGGGTGCCGCCTTCGCCACGCCGGTCTGTGCCCGGGCAGCCTGCGACAGGCCCAGCTGCGCTGCGGCCAGCGTTGCGGCCGCGGCGCCCAGAAAGCCCCGGCGGGGCAGATCGATTCTTTCCGACATCTCTTTCTCCTGTGTACGTGATCAACTTGAACACGAGTCTAGGAGGCCGCGGCAAGCGGCATGTGTCGGGAACCCCGGGGCTTTGTATCGCTGTGTATCTGCGCATGGTTGCCCGATACGCCGATACAAGAAGCTGGCCTGACGCGCTACTTCTGCCCGGTTGCCGTGCGCCAGCGCGCGACGAATTCGCGATAAGCCGCGATGTCGAGGTGCCGCGTCAGGTCCGCGTCGTTCAGGATCGGCCGCATGCTGGGGCCAAGCTGCGTCACCAGCCGGGCAGCGGTGGTATCGCCGCCGACATCGCTGCGCACGGCGTACAGCCCGGCGCGCTGCGCCATCAGGGTCTGGCCGCGCCGCGACAGCGTGTAGTCGACCCACAAGCGGGCCGCGTTCGGGTGGCGCGCGCGCTGGCTGATCAGCTGGATGCGCGACAGCACCAGCGTGTAGTCCGTCAGGAAGGCGACACCGATGGCGGCGTTGTTCTGCGCCTGGCCAATCGCGTATGCGCCGAGCACGTTGTAGGCGAGCGTCATGCTGCCATTGGCAACCTGGCGCAGCATGGCGGCGGTCGTCGGCACATAGCGGGCGTCGAGCTTGCCCAGTTCCGCGGCGATGTCCCAGAAGGCCGGGCCTGCGGTGGCGTCCTGCGTGGCCAGCAGGAACCCGAGGCCCGACTTCTCGATGTCGTAGGTGATGACCTTGCGACGCAGCTGGCTGGCCTGCGTCGCCAGCAGCTTTGCCAGCTCGGCGTGGGTGCGCGGTACCTGGGCGGCGCGCAGCAGCTTGCGGTTGTAGGCGATCGCCACCGGGTCGATGCTGGTGGCCCAGGCCTGGTCCTGCCAGCGGGCCCAGGCCGGCAGCCCGGGCGCTTCTGGCGAGGCGTAGGACATGGCATAGCCGCGCCTGACCAGGCTGGCCTGCAGGTCCATCGCCGAACTCCACAGTACGTCCGCGGACTCGGTCCCGAGCTGGGTCTCGGCCAGGTAGCGGTGATAAAGCTCGGTGCTGGTCAGGTCGTCGTACTCGATCCGGACGCGCGGATACATCGAGCGGAAGTCGGAAAGCAGCGGCCTGACCAGGTCGGCATCCGTGGTGGCGTAGATCACCAGGCGGCCTTCATCCTCGGCCGCGCGGACCACGCTGGCGTAGTCCGGCGCGTAGCCGGGCGGCACCGTCGCCCTGGGTGCGTAGTCCAGCAGTTCGTTGGCGTCCTGCGCGGTCGATACCAGGGGCCAGCCCAGCGCCAGCGCCAGCAGGGCGCGTCGCCGGGGGAGCCGTTGCGTGCGGTGATTTCGCATGGCGGTGCCTCAGGTCCCTCAGGTCCGGCCCATGACCGGGATGACGCCGAAGACGATGCAGGCGGCCAGCATCACCACCGCCGCCGACAGCGCCCACAGCAGCGTATAGCGCTGATGGTCGCCGAACTCGACCTCGGCCAGGCCGACCAGCAGGTAGGTCGACGCCACCAGCGGGCTGAGCAGGTGGACCTGCTGGCCGATCAGCGAAGCGCGCCCCAGTTCCGCCGCGGTAATGCCATGCACGGCGCCGGCCTTGGCGAGGATCGGCAGGATGCCGAAGTAGAAGGCATCGTTGGAGATGAAGAACGTGAACGGCACGCTCAGCACTGCGGTGACGACCGCCAGGTACGGCTCCAGCCAGTTGGGCAGGCCCGCGATCACGCTGGCGGCGATGGCATCCACCATCTTGGTCCCCGACAGGATGCCCACGAAAATGCCGGCGGCGAAGATCAGCGAGACCACCGGCACGATGTTGCCGGCATGCTCGGCGATCCGCTCCTTCTGGTCCTGCATGTTCGGATAGTTGACCATCAGCGCGATCGCCGAGGCGACCATGAACAGCACCTGGAGCGGGATCGCGCCGTGGATGAGCAGCGCCATCAGCGCTACGGTCAGCGCGAAGTTGAACCACAGCAGCCGGGGCCGCGAGGTAGTCGGGTTGCTGGCCGTGACCGCCGGGGCGTCGTCGGCCGGTGCGCCCGCCTGCTGCAGCGCAAGGGCGCCGAGCCGCGTCTTCTCGCGGCGCCCCAGCAGGCCCGCGACGAAGATGCCCCAGATGCCGGTGACGATCATCGGCAGGATCATCGGCACGAACAACTGGCCCACGTCCACGCCGAGCGAGCTGGCCGCGCGCGCGGTCGGGCCGCCCCACGGCAGGATATTCATGAGCCCGCCGGCCATCATGATGACGCAGGCCAGCACCAGGCGGCTCAGGCCCAGGCGCTTGTACAGCGGCAGCATCGCGGCGCAGGTGATCATGTAGGTGGTCGAGCCGTCGCCATCGAGCGATACCACCGTCGCCAGCACGAAGGTGCCGATCACGATCTTGGTCGGGTCGTTGCCGACCAGCCTGAGGATGACCCGCACCGCCGGGTCGAACAGTCCGGCATCGATCATGATCCCGAAATACAGGATCGCGAACATCAGCATGACGCCGGTAGGGGCCAGCTTCTTGATGCCTTCCAGCATCATCGGGCCCAGTTCAATTCCGAAGCCCGCCAGCAGACCGAAGACGATCGGTACCAGGATCAGGGCGACCATCGCCGACAGGCGCTTGGTCATGATCAGCGCCATGAAGACGATGATCATCGTATAGGCGATGGCGGTCAGCATGCACGAACCTCCGGCGATGCGCACGTCACGAACCGGTAGTCCGATGCGGCAGCCGATGGCGTGCATCGCATCCGGGGCAGCGACGCCGCGATCACTGCGTCGATACGGTCGCAGTATATGTTGCGCGAGAGGCCTGCGTGAAACCGCGCTTTGTTCTCTTCCGCACGCGCCCTGGCGCCGGCGGCTTGCGCCGCGCAAAGGCCGGCGAACTCGATTTGCCGTGATCTGTAAACCATGCCGGAGAGGCGCATGACAAGTGTCTCCTTGACCAAACTGTGCCCACCGAAGGGTCTGGGAGGGGGATGCTAGAGACCCAAGCTGTCATTTCGCCGTCACAGGCGCCTAGGGTAATCACGGAGGGGTGAGGCGTGGAGCGACAGCTTCACGCCAATGCGTTGGCCGGTGCGGACGCGCTGATCCGTTCAAGCCTTGGCCTCGCGCCACAGCAGTTCGCGCGTGCGGTCCACGCCCCAGCTTGCTTCGAGGACGGGTAAACCCCAGTTCAAACTAACTTGTATATACAATACCGTACAACCATATAAGACCTCGCTGCGGCGAGGTCGAGTTTTTGAGCAAATTGTGGACAAGGCATAACAGCGAGCCCCGCCCCCGCGGCTGCCCGCATTGCCCGCGTCCTGAACAATGACCCATCGACCGGCGTGATGCGCCACGCTTCCCAGTGAATCTGAACATGTCTTATCAAGCAAACCAGTCGGCCACCGCCCTCCATCTGCAACCCGGTGAGCTGACGCTCGCGCAACTGCGTGCCGTGCATCAGCATCCGGTCAGGATCACGCTCGACGAGCGTGCCTTCGCGGCCATCGACCGCAGCGTGGCGTGCGTGGAGAGCGTCATCTCCGAGGGCCGCACGGCCTATGGCATCAACACCGGCTTCGGCCTGCTGGCGCAGACGCGCATCGCACGCGAGGATCTGGAAAGCCTGCAGCGCTCGCTGGTGCTCTCGCATGCGGCCGGCGTAGGCGAGCCGATCGATGACGCCCTGGTGCGCCTGATCATGGTGCTCAAGATCAACAGCCTGGCGCGGGGGCTGTCCGGCATCCGCCGCAAGGTCATCGACGCGTTGATCGCACTGGTGAACGCCGAGGTGTACCCGCGCATCCCGCTGAAGGGCTCGGTTGGCGCCTCGGGCGACCTCGCGCCGCTTGCCCACATGTCCCTGCTGCTGCTCGGCGAGGGCCAGGCGCGCCATCGCGGCAAATGGCTGCCCGCACGCGAAGCGCTTGCCCTTGCCGATCTGCAACCGCTCACGCTCGCCGCCAAGGAAGGGCTTGCATTGCTCAACGGCACGCAGGTATCCACCGCCTATGCCCTCCAGGGCTTGTTCCAGGCAGAAGACCTGTTCGCCGCGGCAAGTGTCTGCGGCGCGCTGACCGTCGAGGCGTCGCTCGGCTCGCGTGCTCCGTTCGATCCACGTATTCACGCGGCGCGTGGCCAGCGTGGCCAGATCGACTCGGCTGCGATCTACCGCCAACTGCTGGGGCCGACCAGCGAAATCGGCCAGTCCCATGCGAGCTGCGAGAAGGTGCAGGATCCCTATTCCCTGCGCTGCCAGCCGCAAGTCATGGGCGCCTGCCTGACGCAGATCCGCAATGCGGCGGACGTCCTTGGCGTCGAAGCGAACTCGGTTTCCGACAACCCGCTGGTGTTTGCGCAGGAAGGAGACATCATCTCGGGCGGCAACTTCCACGCCGAGCCGGTGGCCATGGCGGCGGACAACCTCGCGCTGGCGCTGGCCGAGATTGGCGCGCTGAGCGAGCGGCGCATTTCGCTGATGATGGACAAGCATATGTCGCAGCTGCCGGCGTTCCTTGTCGCCAATGGCGGCGTCAACTCCGGCTTCATGATCGCGCAGGTCACGGCCGCGGCTTTGGCTTCGGAGAACAAGGCGCTGGCACACCCCGCCAGCGTCGACAGCCTGCCCACCTCCGCGAACCAGGAAGACCACGTGTCCATGGCACCCAACGCCGGCAAACGGCTTTGGGAGATGGCTAGCAACGTGCAGGGCATCCTTGCCATCGAATGGCTCGCCGCCTGCCAGGGACTCGATTTCCGCGAGGGGGCAAAGACTACCGACGCGCTCGAGCGCGCGCGCGGGCTGCTGCGACAGTCAGTGCCGTTCTACGACAAGGACCGCTACTTCGCGCCGGACATCGAAGGTGCCAGCGCACTGATCGCCAAGCGCCACCTCACGGCCCTGCTGCCTGCGGGCATGCTGCCGAGCCTCTAAGAACAGGCCATCTATACCGGCGCGGAGCGGGCGAAGATCCGCGCGCCATGGGACCGTCGGTTCCCATCCCGATATCTTTCAGGAGACAGCTTGAAAAACCTGCAACGCAACCTCGGCGCGCGGCATATCCGCTTTCTTGCGCTTGGCTCGGCCATTGGCACGGGCCTGTTCTACGGCTCGGCATCGGCCATCCAGCTCGCTGGCCCCGCCGTCATTCTGGCCTATATCCTGGGCGGCGCAGCCGTCTACATGGTCATGCGCGCGCTCGGCGAAATGGCGGTTCGCGAGCCGGTATCAGGCTCCTTCGGGCGCTATGCAAGCGAGTACCTCGGCCCGCTCGCGGGCTTTCTCACCGGATGGACCTATATCCTCGAGATGATCATCGTCTGCCTCGCGGACGTGACCGCATTCGGCATCTACATGGGATTCTGGTTCCCCGAAGTTCCGCAATGGATATGGGTGCTCGGCATCGTCATGCTGATCTGCGGGTTGAACCTGTGCAACGTGAAGGTGTTCGGGGAACTGGAGTTCTGGCTTGCCTTGGTGAAGATCCTCGCCATCGCCGCGATGATCATCGGCGGCACCCTGATCCTGTTCCTCGGGGTCCAGATGAATGGCGAACACTCTCCGGGCCTGACCAATCTGTGGGCGCATGGCGGCTTCCTCCCGCACGGCGTTGGAGGACTGATTGCCTCGCTGGCCGTGGTGATGTTTGCGTATGGCGGCATCGAGATCATCGGCATCACCGGCGGTGAAGCCAAGAACCCGGAGAAGGTCATCCCGAGGGCGATCAACGCCGTGCCGGCGCGGATCCTGCTGTTCTACGTACTGACGATGACCGTGCTGATGGCAATCTTTCCGTGGACCGGCATTGGCGGTCAGGGCAGCCCGTTTGTACAGATCTTCTCCGGGCTGGGCATCAAGTCCGCCGCGGCGATTCTGAACCTGATCGTGATTTCCGCCGCCATCTCGGCAATCAACAGCAACATCTTTGGCGCCGGACGGATGATGTTCGGCATGGCGGAGCAGGGCCAGGCACCGCGCATCTTTGCGACCACCTCGCGTCACGGTGTGCCCTGGGTGACGGTGCTGGCGATGGCCGCCGCGCTGCTCGGCGGCGTGGTGCTGAACTACCTGATTCCCGAGCAGGTGTTCGTGATCATTGCATCGATCGCGACCTTCGCGACCGTATGGGTCTGGCTCATGATCCTGCTGTCCCAGGTTGCCATGCGGCGCCGCCTGTCGGCCGAGGAAGTTCGCGCCCTCAAGTTCAAGGTGCCGATGTGGCCCGTCGGTCCGGCGCTTGCGATTGCCTTCATGCTGTTTGTAATCGGCGTGCTGGGCTATGTCGAAGACACGCGCGTGGCGCTCTATGTCGGCATGGGTTGGGTTGCGCTGCTGTCACTCGCCTGGTATCTCCGGGCCAAGCCGCAGGATGACCGGATTCTTGCCCAGGAGACCAGCGCATCGTGATGCCGGTTTGACAGACATGATGTGTTCACGGTCTGGCAGGTCCGGCAGGGCGCTCACCTCCGGCGTCAAGTCGGAGGCGACGCCCGGCGACTGGGAATCGAATTCGTGCCTAAGGCGCTTTTTTGGGGCTTTCGGCGGATCGTGGGAATGGGGAAGGGTTGGGTTTTTCGTGCTTGGCAGGCGCCGCCACAAAACCCCCCCCCCGGCGACGCCGTCGAAACAGCAGCGCCCGCCAAGCACGCCAACCCCGTCATCCCCCATTCCCCGCAATCCAGCGAAGAACCTTTTTTCGTCTCGGATGCGCGGGATGGCGGTGCCCGGCACCGCATGGCCGCCGGGCAGGATCCCGCTACTTACGCCACCAGCAGTCCACGCTCGCGCGCCAGCGTGATCGCCGTGTCCTCGATCATGTCTTCCTGTCCGCCCACCAGCCGCTGGCGCCCCAGTTCGACCAGGATCTCGCGCGCGGGAATGCGGTACTTGGCCTCGGCGCGCTTGGCGAACAGCAGGAAGGACGAATACACGCCGGCATAGCCCAGCGTGAGCGCGTCGCGGTCGATACGGATCGGGTGGTCCATGATCGGCACCACCAGGTCCTCGGCCACGTCGGCAATGCGGAACACGTCGACGCCGGTCTCAATGCCCATGCGCTCGCACACGGCCACCAGCACTTCCATCGGCGTGTTGCCGGCACCGGCGCCCAGCCCCGCGGCGGCGGCGTCGATGCGGTTCGCGCCGCACGCAATCGCGGCCAGTGAATTGGCCACGCCCATGGCGAGGTTGTGGTGGCCATGGAAGCCCAGCTCGGTCTCGGGCCGCAGCGCCTGCCGCACGGCGCTCAGCTTCTCGGTGACGTCGTGCGGCAGCATGTGGCCGGCCGAGTCGGTGATGTACAGGCAGTTGGCGCCGTAGCTTTCCATCAGCAGCGCCTGCTGCACCAGCGTCTGCACCGGCGCCATGTGCGCCATCATCAGGAAGCCCACCGTATCCATGCCCAGCTTGCGCGCCATGCCGATATGCTGCTCGGAGACGTCCGCTTCGGTGCAATGCGTGGCGACGCGGATGGTATGCACGCCAATCTCGTGCGCCATGCGCAGGTGGTCGACGGTGCCGATGCCGGGCAGCAGCAGCGCCGAGACGCGCGACTGTTTCAGCTCGCCCAGCACCGCGCGCAGGTATTCCTCGTCGCTGTGCGCGGGGAAGCCGTAGTTGACCGAGGCGCCGCCCAGGCCGTCGCCGTGGGTCACTTCGATCAGCGGCACGCCGGCGGCATCCAGGCCGCGGGCGATGCCCTTCATCTGTTCCAGCGAGATCTGGTGGCGCTTCGGATGCATGCCGTCGCGCAGCGTCATGTCGTGCAGGGTGATGCGTTGGCCCATGGCGTGGCTCCTCAGGCGGTAGTGGTTTCAGGGACGGCCAGCATCGCGGCGGCGATGCACTCGGCGGTGCGAGCCGCCGAGGCGGTCATGATGTCGAGGTTGCCGGCGTACTTCGGCAGGTAGTCGCCCAGCCCCTCCACCTCCAGGAAGATCGACACGCGCTGGCCGTCGAACACGGGGCCGTTCTTGAGCGTATAGCCCGGCACGTACTTGCGCACTTCGGCAATCATGTCGTGCACGGACGCGGTGATGGCGGCCACGTCGGGCGCGTCGTCGGTCAGGCAGTGGATGGTGTCGCGCATGATCAGCGGCGGCTCGGCCGGGTTGATCACGATGATGGCCTTGCCCTGGCGCGCGCCGCCCACGGCCTCGATCGCGCCCGCGGTGGTGCGCGTGAATTCGTCGATATTGCGGCGCGTGCCGGGACCGACCGAGCGCGACGACACCGTCGCGACGATCTCGCCATAGGCCACCGGCTGCACGCGCGACACGGCGTACACCATGGGGATGGTGGCCTGGCCGCCGCACGTGACCATGTTGACGTTCATCTCGTTGCTGCCGATATGGGCGTCGAGGTTGACCGGCGGCACGCAGAACGGCCCGATCGCGGCCGGCGTCAGGTCGATCACGCGCACGCCGCGCGCGGTGAGCCTGGCCGAGTGCTCGGCGTGGACGTAGGCCGAGGTGGCATCGAAGGCGATGCGGATATCGTCGGCTTCCAGGTGCGGCAGCAAGCCGTCGATGCCGTCGCTGGTGGTCTTCAGGCCCAGCTCGCGCGCTCGCGCGAGGCCTTCGGAGGCGGCTTCTACGCCCACCATCCAGACGGGTTCCAGGATGTCGCTGCGGCGCAGCTTGTAGAGCAGGTCGGTGCCGATATTGCCGGGCCCGATCAGGGCGCATCGGATCTTGTTCATGGTGCCTCGCCTCGCAAGTAGAGTGAATCGGAAAGTCAGCAGAACATGGCGCTGCAGCCGCCGATGCCGCTGATGCGCATGGACAGCCGGTCGCCGGCCTGCACGGGAATCAGTGCCGCCAGCGAGCCGGACAGGATGGTTTCGCCGGCCAGCAGCGGAATGCCGAAGCTGCCCAGCGTGTTGGCGAGCCACGCCACCGCGTCGGCGGGATGGCCCAGCGCGGCGCTGCCCAGGCCCGTGGCCACGCATTCGCCGTTCTTTTCCAGCACCATCTCGCATGCGGCCAGGTCCAGCGCCTGCGGGCTGACGCGCTCGTCGCCAAGTACGTAGACGCCGCATGAAGCGTTGTCGGCCACGGTGTCCTCGATGCGGATGCGCCAGTCGCGGATGCGCGAGTCGACGATCTCGAAGCACGCTGCCACCGACTCGGTCGCATCGAGCACGTCGTCGCGGGTCACGCCGGGGCCGCGCAGGTCGCGCCGCAGGAAGAAGGCGATCTCGCCTTCGGCGCACGGCTGGATCAGCGTGTCCGTGGGGATGGGCTGGCCCGCGGCGTAGTGCATGCTTTGCAGCAGGATGCCGAAGTCGGGCTGGTGCACGTCCAGCATCTTCTGCACCACCTCGCTGGTCACGCCGATCTTCTTGCCGGTGACGCGGTCACCGGCGGCCAGCCGGTGCGCGACAAAGCCCTGCTGGATGCGATAGGCGTCGCGCACGTCCAGCGCCAGGCCGCGGCCGCTGAGAGGCGGCACGGGCGCTCGCGCGACGAGTGCTTGGTGGAGTTCGTTGCTGAGCGTGGAGATCAGGTCGGCATTCATGGCGGGAGAAGTCGGGTGGCGGTGCCGCGGCAACACGTGGTGATGTGCCGCGGCAACACGGGGTGATGCGTGCGTCAGAACGAGTATTTGGCGTTGAAGGCCACGTAGTCGCGGTCAGCCAGCGGGCGGTTGGCAATGCTCGCGCCGCCGATGAACGCGGCGTAGGTCAGGCCGAGTTCCAGGTTGTTCAGGTACTTCAATGTCACGCCCACGCTGGCGCGCTTGTCGCCATAGCCCATCAGCGTGCCGAAGGCGCCGGCCACGGACGACTGACCGCTGAACTGCTGCGCATAGGTGAGCGGCACCGTCAGGTCCCAGCCGTCGAACACGTTGTTGTAGGTCAGCGACCAGCCGACCTGGAACGCCGCCGAATTGCGCGTGTTGGTCAGCTGGCTGAAACCCATCACCGAATCCACGCCCAGCACGTGCAGGTAGGCGATTTCACCGAGCAGAGACTGCGAGTTGGCCAGGAAGGTCGGGCCGATCGAGTAGATCGCCGACAGCTGCCCCTGCAGGGCACGTCCGGGCGACGCGGTGGGCGAGCCGGCCACGTTCACCAGCATCGGAATGCCGTCCTTGTAGCTGATTTCACCGGCGATATTGGCGCCAAGCACTTGCGTGGAGAAGCTGGCGCCGGTCAGGTTGATGCCGCTGAAGTATTTCTGCTGGTACTGCAGCGAGGGGAAGAGCGAGGTCACGACGCTCGGGTTCTTGTCGTGATAGCGCAGCTGGTAGAGCCCGATCTCGGTGTCTTCGAACACGCGGAAGCGCGTGCCGATGCCCCATTGTCCCCAGTCCGACGGACTGATGTCGGGGCCACGCGGGATACGGAAGCCGGGCCCGATAATGAATTCCGCGCCGGGGCCGACCACGTCGCTGGTGCTGAAGTAGCTGCCCGGTGCGAAGAGCTGGTTCGCCTTGTAGGTGAACTGGTAATAGCCCATCAGGCTGAACGACGGCGTGACCTGCAGCTGCAGCGATGCCTGTGGCACCGGCAGCAGGATGTCCTTGACCTCGGCGCCCGGCACGAAGGCCTTGGTGGCATCGGCGGGCCCCTGCGCACCGGCGATGTTGGCGAAGAACAGGCTCTCGCCCCATGCCACCACCTGGTTGCCCAGCTTGAAGCTCAGCTGCGAATCGCCGATCGGCGTGGTGCCGTAGACATAGGCGTCGAGCAGTTGCGCGCGCTGCTCGTGATAGTCGCGCGCCGAGCCGGTGAACTCGTTGAACGGGCCGCTGTGGTTGACGGTGAAGGGCGCATTGTTCGAGTTGGTGCCGCTGTAGGCCCAGTCGTAGAACACGCTGCCGCGCACCAGGGCACCGAAGGCGTCGTGCCTGACATGCGCCTCGCCCAGCAGCGAGACGCGGTTCGCGGTCATGTCGCCGCGCTTGAAGTTGCGGTCGCCGTCGTCGCCGTTGATATTGGCGGGGCTCAGCAGCGTGTTGCTCTGGTGGCCGGTACGGACCGCCGCGCCATAGGATGCGGTTACGCTGTAGTCGAGCGTGGTGTCGTGGCCGAGATCGATGGTTTCGCCGGCGCGGGCGGCCGGCGCGAGCAACGTTGCCAGCGCCGCGGCGGCGGCGATCGGCCGTAGCATGCTGCGTCGTTTCACTGGGCCGCTTGGTGTTTGGTGCATGGTGGTCTCCCCTTGGTTTCGGTGGTGGTTCATGGCCTGGCACTTCGAATGGCGCGCATCTGGCCGCAAGCGTAGAGAGGGGGAGCCATGCACAAATCGGCAGAATGGACTAGGCGATTTCCCTACGGGAAGCCGTTCAGCCGCGATTGACCGACGCCGTGTCGAGGAAGGCCGGACGTTCGCCGCCGCCATCGAGCACGAGGTTGGCGCCGGAGACGTACGAGGCCTGTGGCGAGGCCAGGAACAGGCAGGCGCTGGCGATATCGTCAGGCTGTGCGAGACGGCCCAACGGCACCGTGGCGGCTGTCGCGCGCAGCGCCTCGGGGTCGCCGTAGTGCTGCTGCTGCGAGGTTTCGGTCAGCACCAGCCCCGGGCTGACCGCAGCCACGCGCACCTTGGGCGCCCATTCCACTGCGAGCGAGCGCACGGCATTGAGGATGCCGGCCTTGGCGGCACCATAGGCCGCCGTGCCCGGCGACGGGCGCAGCGCGCTGATGCTGCCGACGAACAGCTGCGTGCCGCCGCCGACCTGCTGCTGCATGCGTGCATTGGCGCGCTGCGCGAGTTGCAGGGGAGCCACCAGGTTGAGCCGGATCACCGATTCCAGCAGCCGTGGGGAGGCATCGGCCACCAGCGCATAGGGTGAGCCGCCGGCGTTGTGGACCACCACATCGAGCGTGGGGCTGTGCTGCGCAATCCGCGCGAGCATGGCGTCGGTCTGTTCGATGTCGCGGATGTCCGCTGCGATGAAACGGGCGGCGCGGCCCGCCGCGTGCGGCAACTCGCCGTCGTGCGCGGGCGCGGTGCGTCCGCAGACGAAGACCTGCGCGCCGGCGCGCAGGAAGGCTTCGCTGATGGCCCGGCCGATGCCGCGCATGCCGCCGGTGACCAGCACGGTCTGGCCGCTGTAGTCGAATCCTGTCATGGGTTCCCCTGGTGCATGGAGCGCCCATCGTAGGAGAAGTGGCGATGCCGTTCGTAGTCCGAATGAACGATGCCCGGCGTGCCGGCGCTGCGCAAGATGCGTCCCATCACACCGGAGACGCCCTTATGTCCGCTACGTCACAAACAACGCCATCCTCGCCGCATCCGAACCTGCCGGTCGGGCGCTTCATCACCACGTCGGCGGGCCTGCGGCTGCACTGCCTCGACTCGGGCAGCGGAGAACCGGTGGTCTTTATCCACGGCAGCGGGCCGGGCGCGAGCGGGCACAGCAACTTCCGCCATAACGCGCCGGCGTTCGAGCAGGCGGGCTTTCGCACGGTGGTGGTGGACCTGCCCGGGTATGGACAGTCGTCCAAGCCGGATGATGTCGAGTACACGCTGGACTTCTTCGTCGCCGCGCTGCGCGAGCAGTTGCTGGCACTCGAGCTGCCGCGCTGCGTGCTCGTGGGCAATTCGCTCGGCGGCGCCATCGCGCTGCAGTACGCGCTGGACTTCCCGGAGCATGTCAGCCGCCTGGTGATGATGGCCCCGGGCGGCGTGGAGGAGCGCGAGACCTATTTCCAGATGGAAGGCATCCAGCGCATGGTGTCGCTGTTCACCGGCGGCCACATGAACCCGGACACCATGCGCCAGCTGCTGCAACTGCTGGTGCACGATGCCAGCCTGGTCACCGACGCGCTCGTCGACGAACGCATGGCGGTGTGCCGCGAGCAGCCGCGCGAGGTGCTGGCGACCATGAAGGTGCCCAACCTGACCACGCGGCTGGGCGAGATCCGCTGCCCGGTGCTGGGCTTCTGGGGCACCGAGGACCAGTTCAATCCCGCCTCCGGCGCGATGAAGTTCCTGAGCGGCTGCGCCGATGCCCGCTTTGTCATGATCAACCGCTGCGGCCACTGGGTGATGGTCGAGCACGCGGCCTATTTCAATCGCGAATGCCTCGGCTTCCTGGCCGATACGGGGCAAAGCCGCGCGGCATAATTGGCACGCGCAACCAACAAGACAACAGGAGACATCGTGGAATACCCGTACAACCTGTTCGACCTGCGTGGCAAGGTAGCCGCCATCACTGGTGCCGCGCGCGGCATTGGCGCCGAGACCGCACGCGTGCTGGCTGCGGCCGGCGCGAAGGTCGCGGTGCTCGATGTGCTGGAAGCGGACGGCAAGGCCACCGCCGAAGCGATCCGCGGCGCGGGCGGCGAGGCGGCCTTCTGGAAGCTCGATGTCACCAGCGAAGGCGAGGTGGCACGCGTGCTCGACGAGGTCGCGGCCCGCTTCGGCGGACTTGGCATCCTGGTCAACAACGCCGGCATCGAAGGCCCGAACGCGCCCACCCACGAGGTGACGCTGGAGCAATGGCAACAGGTGATGGCGGTGAACGTGACCGGCACCTTCCTGTGCACCAAGCATGCGATCGCGCACATGGAGCGCGCGGGCAGCGGCGCCATTGTCAACGTGTCGTCGATGTACGGCATTGCCGCCGGCCCGGACGTACCCCCTTACCATGCGTCCAAGGCGGCAGTGCGGATCATGGCCAAGACCGATGCGATGCTCTACGCGGCCAAGGGCATCCGCTCGAACTCCATTCATCCTGGCTATATCCGCACGCCGATGCTCGAACACGTGGCCCAGGCATCGGGGCAGGGCGAAGCGCTGTTCGACTACCTCGGCGGGCTGACCCCGATCGGCAAGGTGGGCCAGCCGCGCGATATCGCGGCTGGCATCCTCTATCTGGTGTCCGATGCCGGACGCTACGTTACCGGCGCCGAGCTGGTCATCGACGGCGGCTACACCGCACGCTGAGGGACAAGGAGACACGCATGCCCGATAGCACAGCGATGAAAGCCACGCTGCTCGACTATGTCGAGCGCTTCAATGCCGGCGATGCCGAGGGCGTCGCCGCGCTTTACGCCGACGATGCCACGGTGGAGGACCCGGTCGGGGCGCAGCCGATCGCCGGCAAGCCGGCCATCCTGGCCTTCTACCGGCACGCCACTTCTCTGGGCGCGCGACTGGAGGTGGCAGCCCAGCCGCGCGGCTCGCACGGCAATGCCGCCGCGCTGACCTTCTCGGTCCACGCGCATCTGGAAGGCCGGCCGGCGCGCATCGACGTGACCGACATCATGACGTTCGCCACGGACGGGCGCATCCAGAGCATGCGCGCCCACTGGGGGCCGGACGACGTGCACTTCCTGTAACGCGCCGCCGCGAGCCCGCCGATGGTCCGGCGAACCCGCGACGATGCCGTGGCCACGCGCGCGCGCATCCTGGACAGCGCGCAGCAGCTGATGCACCAGCGCGGCCTGCATTGCGTCACGCTTGAAGACGTGGCCCGCGCCATCGGCATGACGCGCGGCGCGGTCTACGCCCATTTCCGCTCGCGCGCCGCGTTGCTGGGCGCGCTGCTGTCGTGCGCGGAGGCCGATTTCGCTGCGCGGCTCGCGCCACTGGCCGATGGGAAGCGGGCCCGGCCCGGCGCGCTGGAGCCGGCGCTGGCAGCCTTGCTCGATGGCGATGCCATCGCACGCCACGTCAGCCTGCTGGTGGCCCTGCTGCAACATAAATGCTGCACCGCCTGCGAACTGTGCCCGCTGCGCGAGCGTGTCCTGACAGGCATCGACCGACTGCGCGGCGCTTGCGCCGACCTGTTGCCCGAGCCGGCGCTGGCCGGGCTGCTGCTGGCGCACCTGTGGGGCCTGCTGAGCGCGCACGCCTTGCAGCTGACGTCCGCTGGCTTGTCGGGCGCGGCGCCGGCGCTGGCCACCCTGTACCTGGGAGCGGGTGTGCAACACGGTGCCTCTGTCCGGCAGGATGCACCCGAGTGCATTCGGGACACCCCCTAGTCTGGTCGGACGAAGAGGTCGCGGCAGCCCACGCCTACGATGGTGTCAAAGACCTTGACACCCGAAAAGGGGGCGGAGGAGACAGCGATGAAGCGGCTCGGATTTCGTTGGGTGGCCGCCCTGGCCGCGGTGCTCGCTGGCGCGGGCGTGTCCTGGATGTCTGTCGCGGGCGGCGAGGATGATGTACCGGCTGCCGAGGTGTCCCTGTCCGGTGTCGCTGCCGACGGCTGTGACGATGCCTGTGCGCGCAGCCGCGGCGCGGCGGCCTTGCTGGTATTGAGCCAGCGCCCGCCGCAATGACCGTGCCGGCGGTCAGCGCCGGCCGGCCTGCCGCTCGACGTGGAGCGCCTCGGCGCGTGCCTTGACGTCCCGCGCCACCTGGTCGAAGCCCTGTTTTACCCAGCCGCCGTGCTCGCGCATGATGGTGTCCGCGTTCAGGCCGAGGAACAGGTCGGTGGTGAAGTAGCGGGTACGGTTCTGGCCGATCGCCTCGACATACTGGTCGCGGCGCGCGGCGTCCTTGTTGTCGTCGGTGGCTCGCTGTTCCCACGACAGCAGGCGTTCAGGTTCCCAGGCGATCAGGGTTTCATTGACGGGGATGATCTGCCCGGTGCCGGGAATGCGGACCTGCATGCAGACCATGTCGCCGAGCCGGCCGGTGGTCTCCAGTCCCGGGCAGAACGTGTTCCATGCCGCGTAGCGTGGAAAGTCGGTCAGCACCTCCCATACCAGCGATGCCGGCGCATCGATCTCTACGGTGATCGAGGTCACGAGGTTTTCCGCCTTGGCCATTGTTTGCTCCTTCCTGTCATTCATTTTGGGAGTCTCAACACTAGGGCCGGGAGCCTGGCCCGCGCATACTCCGAACGGACGAGTCTGCGTGGACGAAGCGGGTGGGGCGGCGATGGGGCATAGTGATGGCATGCTCAGCGAGTCTCCAGCTGCTGTGAGCTTGGTGCCGGCCGGCGGTGGTGGCCGGTATTTTTTTTGGTTTTTTGCCGGATTGCGGGGGATGGGGGATGGGGTTATGGTTCTTGGCAGGCGCCGCTGTTTCGCCGGCTACGCCGGCGAAACAGCGGCGCCTGCCAAGCACGACAACCCCACCCCTTCCCCCCTTTTTGAACTGCGACAAAGCCTCGGCCGTGCGCGCGTGTCCGACTCCTTTAGTCCGTTCGGATTACGTTCACTGGATTCTGTGAATTAAGCTCGCGCCGGTCGCGGGAATGAGGGAAACCGGCTCCTATAATCCACGACGACATAAGTGCCTGCAGAGCATCTGTATCAAGGCCAGGGCCTCCCCCGGCCGAGGTGAAAAAGACGGAGACAAGAGGAAATGCTGATGGAGGTGCCCCAGAATCCGGCGACCGCCGGAGCCTTCGCGCAACTGGAGCTGTCGCCTGCGGATTTCAGTGTGCTTCTCGGACAGATTTACCAGGGTCCGATGGAGAAGGTGCCGTGGGGAAAAGCGCTCGAGCTGATACGCCGGCAACTTCGCGCGAACTATGTCACGCTGATCTTGCGCTCGCCGGCCGCGGATCGTGCCGGCCTGATGGTGAATGCGTCCGAGCACGGTACGACGCAGCCCGGCGAGGCTTCCTACAACAGCTACTACTATTCGCTCGATCCCTTCGTCGGGCTGCCGTCCAATCGCGTGGTCACCATCGACGAGCACCTGGGGCCGGCTGCGTGGTGTAGCAGCGAGCTTTACCAGCAGTTCCTGCATCCTCTTGGCGTACGCTTCGTACTCGGCGCGGACTTGCGTACGGACGATGGCGTGGAGTGCCGGTTGCGCGTCTCGCGCAATATGGACGCACCGGATTTCAGTCAATCCGAAAAGGCGCTGTGCACGGCATTGCTGCCACATCTGAAGCGCGCCGTGGACTTGCATTCGCGCATGGACATGGTCGAATCCGAGCGCAATGTCTGTGCCGGAGCCATCGACCGGATGCTGGTCGGCATGGTCATGATTGACGAGTCGGGCACTATCATCAAGACCAACGCCGCGGCGGACGAGATTCTGGCCGCGCGCGATGGCATCCGGATCGCCATGGGAACGCTGGAAGTGAACTATGGGCAGGAGAACCGGAAATTCCAGCGCCTGCTGCGCCAGTCGATGGCGGCGCACCGGGGCGCGGCGATGGCGGGGACGGAAGCCATGTCGGTCACGCGTCCGTCCGGCAAGGCCCGGCTGGGCCTGCTGATCCGCACCGTACCGTTGAGCGAGTGGTCGGAAGACAACCGGCGCCGCCCCGCGTGCGTGGTCTTTATCCGCGACCCCGAGCGCAAGTCCCGGGCTTCGCGTGACATGGTGCGACAGTTGTTCGATTTCACGCCGGCCGAGACCGAGCTCGCCTTGCAGCTCGCCAATGGGCTGACGCTCGATGAGTCGGCGGAAGAACTCGGCATCAGCAAGAACACGGCACGCGCGCATCTGCGTGCGATCTTCTCGAAGACAGGGGTCACGCGGCAGGCGAAGCTGGTACGGATGCTGCTGGGCAGCGTGATATCGCTCGGCTGACCGGCCTGCCGTTTTCGGCTTCCGACCAAGCCATGCCGGGGGGCGGAAACTTGCGTGCAGGGGCGTCCATAGTCCCATCAGACGATGGCGCCCGCCCATACCGATGCAACCATGAATGCCGGTCAGGCACAAGCCACCATACAAGACACCAACGAGGAGACCGCAGTGCCGCGCCGGCACCGCTGCGTCCCCTGTGTGCAGGATCACGCCGCATCCATATGCGGGGAGAAAGTCATGACAACACTGGATGGATCCACTACGCCGATTGCCGCGCCACTGCGGCTCGCCAACCCGGACGCCTTCGCCTGGCAGGCACGCTGTGACGCGGTCATCGTCGGCTTCGGGGCGGCCGGCGCCTGTGCCGCGCTCGAAGCGGCGACTGGCGGGCGCAAGGTGATCGTGGCAGAGCGCTTTGAAGGCGGCGGTGCCAGCATCAAGAGCGGCGGCGTGGTCTATGCCGGCGGCGGCACGCCTTACCAGGCCGCGGCCGGCTATCACGACACGCCCCAGGCGATGGCGGACTATCTGCGCCAGGAGGTCGGCGACGTAGTCAGCGAGTCGGCACTGCAGTCATTCTGTGCGCGCAGCCGGGACATGCTCGGCTGGCTGGAGGGGCTTGGGGCGGAGTTCTCGGCGGCCATGCCGCCGCGCAAGACGTCGTACCCGGCGCAGCCGTATTACCTCTATTACTCGGGCAACGAGGCGGTGCCGGCCTACGCGCGCTTCGCGCAGCCCGCACCACGCGGACATCGCACCAAGGGGCGTGGCATGTCGGGACGCGCGCTTTACGGCGTGCTTCAGCGTGCGGTGCAGGGCAGCGCGAACGTCTCCGTGCTGCGCCATACGGCGGCGCGCAGGCTGATCACGGATGCCGCCGGCGCGGTGATCGGCGTCGAGCTGTGGCAAGTGCCACCCGGACGGCTGCAGCGCAGGCATGCGCGCCTCGCACGCTGGGCGGATCAGGTGCACAACATGGCGCCGGCGCTGGCCGATGCGCTGCGCGCGCGGCTGCTGCGGCTGGAACTGCGCCATGCCCGCCCGTACGCGGTACGCGCCGACGCGGTGGTGCTGGCCAGCGGGGGCTTTATCTTCAACCAGCAGATGGTGGCGCGGCACGCGAGCAAGTACCGTCTGAACTGGCGCCTCGGCGCTACCGGTTGCGACGGCAGCGGCATCCGGCTTGGCCTGTCGGCCGGAGGCGAGGCACGCCACCTGGAGCGTGTATCGGCATGGCGCTTCATCAATCCGCCCTTCGACTGGGCGCGCGGCTGCGTGGTTGACGCACGCGGCGTGCGCATCGGCAATGAAGAGGTCTACGGCGCCACGCTCGGACATGCGATGTGCGAGCACCACGAGGGCCGGGCCTGGCTGATCCTGAATCGCAAGCTGGCACGCGCGGCGTTGCGTGAATGCCTGAGCGGGAAGCTGTGGGCCTTCCAGGCCGTGCCAGCCGCGTTGCTGATGCTGGCCGGCGGCCATCGCGCTGCTTCGGTGGACGCGCTCGCGGATCGCCTCGGCATGCCCCGCGCCGCGCTGCAGGCAACGCTTGCCGACTATAGCGCCGCGGCGCGCGGTGAACGGCCCGACCCGGCAGGCAAGTCCTCCGCCATGTGCGCGCCGCTCGACGAGGGGCCGTGGCTTGCCGTCGATATTTCGGCGCACAGCCGCGTTTTCCCCTGCTCCTCGATCACGCTGGGCGGGCTGCGGGTCAACGAAGAGAACGGACAGGTGCTGTCCGCATCGGGAGCGCCGGTCGCCGGGCTGTATGCCGTGGGCCGCAGCGCGGTGGGACTGGCGTCAAACCATTACGTGAGCGGCTTGTCGCTGGCCGACTGTATCTGGTCCGGGCGCAACGCTGGCCGGCATATTGCCGCGTGTCAGCGTACGCAACCCTCGGAGGCGGTTTCGGCGTGAGCCGGCGCAAGGGCTGAGAGCCTGTCCTGCTGCACGCGCGAAGGCGCGGGCAGCAAGCCAGGGCGGGACGTTCCGATTCAGCGCTGCGAGGGAATGTTGCCACCGTCGACGACGAGTTCGGTGCCGGTGACGTAGCTGGCCTCGTCGGACATGAGGAAGCGAACCACACGCCCGATTTCCGCGGGCGTGCCGAGGCGGCCGAGCTGAATGCGGCGCTCGAAGGTGCCCGCAGGCAGGGCGTCGATGGCAGGCTGGAGCATCGGCGTGTGGATCTGTCCGGGAGACACCGCATTGATGCGGATGCCGTCGCGGCCGAGGCTGTCGGCAAGCGAGCGCACGAGCGACAGCAGGCCGCCCTTGGAAGCGGAGTAGGCCGGGATCAGCGCGTTGCCCAGCGTGGCATTGATCGACGCGATGCCGACCACGGCGGCGCCGGCCTGGGCGCGCAGGTCAGGCAGCATGGCCTGCACCAGCAGTGCCATGGCGCGCAGGTTGACGTCAAGCACGGCGTCCCAGCGGGCCTGCGTCAGGCCGTCGATCCCGCTCTGATCCACCACGCCGGCGGCATGCACCATGCCGCCCAGCGCCGGCAGCGCCGCGCGGGTGCGTGCGAGCGCGTCGTCGATGCCGTCGGGGGCCCGCAGGTCGATGCCGATCCCGCAGGTCGGCACGTCATAGCGCTCGGCCAGCGTGGCGGCGACCGCACGCGCCTTGTCCTCCTGGATATCCCAGACGGCCACGGGCCGCCCGATGGCGGCCAGGGCCGCCGCGCAAGCCTCGCCGATGCCGGAGGCGCCGCCGGTTACCACGACCGCGCTGGCCGGTGTGTTGAGGGCCACGCGCATGTCATTCGCGGAAGGATGTTGGATGGTCACTTGGTATGTCTCCCGTCATGGTTGGTCAACCGCTGCGACAGATGCGATAGATCCGATAGATGCGACAAATGCGGCTGATGTGCGCATTGTTTCGGGTGACGCCGCAGGCAACATAGTCCCAACTGACTAAAACCGCGGCATCGGGCGCCAATTTCCCGTCATGGCCTGTGCGGCCGTCTCGTCGGCATGCCGGTGCGCCCGACACGCCGCACATGCCTCAGCCGAGCGGAATGATGCTGTGCAGGACGGTCTGTACCAGCGCCGCCTGCCGCGTCACACCAGTCTTGGCGAACACGGCGCGTAAGTGCGCGCGCGCTGTATTGCGGCGGATGTCGAGTTCCTGCGCGGCTTCGTCCAGCGACAGGCCCTGGGTCAGCAACAGCACCAGGGATGCCTCCGCCCGGGTGAACTCGAACATATTGCGCAGCAGATCGGCTGACGCCAGCGCCTTTTGCTCCGGGTCGCGGATCAATATCGCCACGGCGGGCTGGCGTGGTTGCTGCGACCATGTTTGCGCGGCGATGGGGCGCACCAGCAGCCCCAGCTTGGCGCGGCCGCCCTTGCGCGGCACGGAGAGCCCGATCGGTATGCCCGGCTGCACCGACTCGCGCAAGGTCGTGGCCTGGCGGACCAGGGCCTGCAGCTTGCGGTTCTCCTGCGGAGAGTCGATGGCCAGTTGGCCATTGCAGACCAGGAGGCCGTCTTTCTCCGCGAGCAGTTCGTCAGCCATGCCGTTGGTGGTGAGGATCTGGCCGGCATCGTCCAGGACCACCGAGCCGATCAGCAGGCGGTCGACGGTGCCGGCGTAAAGGCGCCGTTCGGACTCGGTAGTGTTGAGGTTCGCGTGGATCCGCACCGCGCGCTGCAGGTGCGGCACGATGCGCTGGCAAAGTGCCTTGTCGGTATCCGAGAAATCCTCGCCTCCGTGCGGGCGGCATATCCGCAGGCGGCACTCCTCTCCCTGCTCGGCGCGAATGTCCACGCCCATGATCCGCAGGACATCGTAGGGCTTGTTGAAGAAGCGATAGATCTCACTCTCCAGCCACCTCGCTTCGCCGATCAGTTCATAAACCGTCAGGACGCGGCCGGTCGGCAGGTTGACAAAGGGATCGATTGCGTAGAAATGCTGCGCGTAGGCGCCAGTGCCGACCGTGGTATCGACCGCGCTCGAAGTGATCATCAGGCCGGGCGATGTGTCCGACGGCGGGCGCAGAACCAGCGTCACGTAGTTGGCGTCCAGCAGGTGTCGCAGGGCGTCGAGCAACGATTGCCACGGGATCTCGAGCAGCGGGCCCTCGTACACCAGGCCGATCAGATCGCTGATCTCGTCCATGTCGAGCGCGGACTGGCCGGGACGCCGGGCGTCGATCCAGGAGGGGCGTGTCATCGGTCTTGTCTCAAGTCTGCCGTGCAATGGCCGCTTCGGTGTCGCACCAAACCGGTCCTTCGGTGCCACCGCCCTGCGGTTGGCCGGAAATCATAGCGGCTTGTCGGGGCGGTCCGCAGTGGGTGTTTCCCCGGACCCCGGGCATGGCGACGCCCGTCGTGTAACGAAATGTCGTCCCAACAGACTAGCTTTGGGCCTGGCGGCGTCATGTCGATCGCAAATGCGCCGAATCTAGTCCGTCAGGACCATGCCCGCGGGCTGGCCCTGTCAAAACAATACGGCCGTGTGCAATCAGTCATCACGGAGCAGACATGCAAGCGCAGCAAACCTCGCAGACAACCCCGTCGGCCAGTCGCTATGCCCGCGGCTGGCATTGCCTCGGGCAAGCCTCGGATTACAAGGACGGCAAGCCTCACCGGCTGGAAATCTTCGGTACGCGCCTGGTGGCGTTCACCGGGGAGGACGGGCGCATCCGCATCCTCGACGCATGGTGCCCGCACATGGGCGCGGACCTGGCCCTGGGCGAAGTGAAGGGCAATGCCATCGTGTGCCGCTTTCATGGCTGGCATTGGAACGGCGAAGGTGGCTGCGAGCACGTGCCGTGCGCCAAGCGCATTCCGCCCAAGGCACGCACCCGTGCGTGGACAGTCTGCGAGCAGAACCACCTGCTGTTCATCTGGCACGACTCCGAAGGCGCGCCGCCGCCGCCCGAGGTCGCGGTACCGCGCATCAATGCCTGCTTCACCGGCGAGTGGACCGGCTGGACGATCCGCAAGATGGTGATCGGCAACCATTGCCGCGAGCTGGTCGACAACCTGGCGGACGTCGCCCATTTCGGGCCGGTGCACGGTTCGCCCGCCGTCTATTTCTGCAACACGTTCGACCGCCACATCGGCTACCAGATGTTCCGCGGCGAGCAGAGCGAACTGCTTGGCAGCGGCCTGGTTGCGGACAGTGCGTACTTCGGGCCGGCCTATCACGTGACGCGCATGACCGCGGAAGTGGACGGCGGGACCATTGACACCATCCTGCTCAATTGCCATGTGCCGATCGATGCGCAGAGCTTCGAACTGCGCTATGGCGTCATGGTCAGGAAGGTGCCGGGGCAGTCGGAGGAGCAGAACCAGAAGATGGCGCAGGCCTATGTCGAGCAGGCGCAGGCCTCCTTCTTCCAGGACGTGGAAATCTGGCACAACAAGATCCGCGTCGACCGCCCGGTGCTCAGCGACGCCGACGGTCCGGTCTATCAGCTGCGCGAATGGTATCGCCAATTCTACACCGACGTGGCTGACCTGCCTGCCGACCTGGACCGCAAGAAGGTCTTCGAGCGGCGCGACGGCACCTGGCGCACGCTTGAAGAGGTGCCGCCGGAAGCCGTGAGCAGGCTGCACCTGATCTGATCAAGGAGCGTTCATGCGACTGGAAGGAAAGGTGGCGCTGGTCACCGGCGCCGGATCCGGCATGGGGCGAGCCATGGCCGAGCGCTTCGCAGCCGAGGGGGCGGCGGTAGTCGTCGTCGATCGCGATGGGGGGGCCGCGCAGGCGACGCTCGATCGGATCGGCAACGCGCATGGCATGGCGCGCGGCTGCGACGTCGCGGACAGCGCGGCGGTCGCGGCCCTGTACGACGCGCTCGCGCGGCGCTGGGGGCGGCTCGACATCCTTGTCAACAATGCCGGCATCGGGCAGGTGCCCGGAGACGGCTTCGAGCACTATCAGGCGCGCGCGGCCGAGCGCGGGCGGCAACTGGCGGCCGGTGAGACCCCCACGGTCTATACCGACATGATCGTCGACCTCAACGATGCCGGATGGCAGCGCGTGGTGGACGTGAATCTCAATGGCACGTTCTATTGCACGCGCGAGGCGGTGCGGCTGATGACGCGCGCCGGCGGTGGCGGCGCCATCGTCAATATCGCCAGTGTCTCCGCGCTGAGCGGAGAAGGTCCTCTCAGCTACTGCGCGTCAAAGGCGGCCGTGCTCGGCCTGACCCGATGCCTGGCGCGCGACCTGGGCCCGCGAGGGATCCGTGTCAATGCGATCTGCCCGGGCCCCACCCGCACGCCGATGATGCAGTCGATCGGCGAGGAATGGGCGCGCAGCCTGGAGCGTGCGATCCCCCTGGGCCGCATGGCCGAGCCGGAGGAGATTGCGGCGGCGGCACTGTTCCTGGTGAGCGGGGACGGCATGCAGATGACCGGCCAGACGCTGTCCGTCAGCGGCGGCATGGCCATGATTTGATGGCGCGGGCACGAGGACAACGCAGGAAGGATGCAACGGAGAAAAGCATGCAAGTAAATGGACGTTTGCAGGACAAAGTGGCGCTGATCAGCGGCGCCGGCACGGGAATCGGCGCCGCCACGGCAGCGCGCTTTGCGGCGGAAGGGGCAAAGGTGATGCTGTGCGGGAGGCGCGAGGCGCCGCTGCGCGCGGTGGCCGAGGAGATCCTGTCGCGCGGCGGCGAGGCCGCGTGGATTCAGGCCGATGCGACCAGCGAGGCGGACGTGGAGCGCGCGGTCGGACAGACCGTGGCTCGCTTCGGTGGCCTGCACATCATGGTCAACAACGCTGTCAACTATACCTGGGGCGTGCTCGACGAGGTCAGCACCGGGGCCTGGCGGCAGTGCCTGAGCGGAAGCCTGGACGTGGCCTTCTTCGGCACGCGGGCGGCGCTGCGCGTGATGAAGGCGGCAGGGGGCGGCGCCATCGTGAACCTGGGTTCCGTGGTGGGCCTGCTCGGCAGTCCGGGACTGTCGGCTTATGGCGCGGCCAAGGCCGGGGTGCTCAATTTCAGCCGCGCCGTGGCGCTTGAGGGCGCGGTCCACAATGTACGCGTCAACGTGGTGATTCCGGGAGTCGTCTGGAGCGAGGGCACGCGCGAGGCACTTGCCAGCGAGGAAATGGCGCGCGGCACCGCGCGCTCGGTGCCGCTGGGACGAGTCGGCGAGCCGCAGGAAGTCGCCGGCGCCATCCTGTTCCTGGCCTCGGACGAGGCATCGTATATCACCGGGCAGAGCCTGGTAGTCGATGGCGGCAAGACCTGCCGGCTCGATGTGGGGGCTACCGACTATGTGTCGCAAACCTCGGCCGAGCGGCGCGCCGAGCCGCAGGCAAGTTGAGCGTATCACCCTGAATGACCTTGGAGATGCAAGTGACAACAGACATGGCGCTGGACCCGGCGCACACGCAATCGCTGCAGGCGCGGCTCGACCGGCTGGAGTCGATCGAGGAAATCCGCATGTTGCCGGCCAAGTATGCGCTGGCGCTCGACATGCGCGACCTTGACGCCTGGACCAGCCTGTTTCCGCACGATGTGGCGGTCGGCAAGGACCAGGTGGGCCGCGAACACCTGCGGCGCTGGATCGACGACACGCTGCGCAATCAGTTCACCGTGACGTCGCACCACATCGGCGGACACATCATCGAGTTCCAGGATGCGGGCCACGCGAGCGGCGTGGTGTACTCGAAGAACGAGCATGAGACCGGCCCGGAATGGGTCAATATGCAGATGCTCTACTGGGATGACTACGAGCGCATTGGCGGGCGCTGGTATTTCCGTCGCCGTCTGCCATGCTATCTCTACGCCAGCGACCTGAACAAGCCGCCCATCGGCGACAGGAAGATGCGCTGGCCGGGCCGTGAGCCATACGAAGGTTCCTGGCATGCGCTGTGGCCGTCGTGGAAGGCGTTCTGGAATACCAAGCCGGGCGAGCTGATGCCAGGCGTCGCGGAGCCGGTGCCGCTGGATCAGTTTCTTGCCGCGATGCGCCGAGGATCTTCGCTGCCGAAAGTGCGCACGCGCTGACGCCATGCCGATACCGAAAGAGGAGTTTCAGAGATGAGCGCCAGCCTGTTCGAGCCGCTCCGGCTCGGCGACATTGCCCTCGCCAACCGTATCGTGATGGCGCCGATGACGCGCAGCCGCGCCGGCGCGGGCGATCTGCCCACCGATCTGCACCAGGCCTACTACGCACAGCGTGCCGGAGCCGGGCTGATCGTCGCCGAAGGCACCTATCCGAGCCGGCATGGCAAGGGGTATTGCCGCACTCCGGGCATCGAGACCGTGGCGCAGATCGATGCCTGGCGCGAGGTGACCGGCGCGGTGCGGAGCCAGGGCGCGGCGATGGTGTTGCAACTGATGCATGTGGGGCGCATCGCGAGCCGCCATAACAAGGCGGCGGACGCGCAGACGGTGGCGCCTTCGCCGATCCGCGCGCGCGGCACCATCTATGCCGACGGCCATGGCCTGGTTGAGATGGACACGCCGCGGACGCTGGCTGGGGACGAAATCGCGGCCGTGATCGACGAGTACGGTCAGGCGGCCGCCAATGCGATGGCGGCCGGCTTCGACGGCGTTGAACTGCATTGCAGCAGCGGCTACCTGCCGATGCAGTTCCTGCTAGCGTGCGCCAACCAGCGCAACGACGGCTACGGTGGTTCGCTGACGGCGCGTCTGCGCTTCGTGGTGGAAGCGCTGGAGGCCATGGCCGGGACGATCGGCGCGGGGCGCGTGGGCTTGCGCATCTGTCCCGGCAACCCGTTCAACGACATGCACGATGATGACCCGGCCGCCACGTATGGCGCGCTGCTCGATGCGGTTTCGCCGCTCGGGCTGGCCTACCTGCACGTGAGCCGCTCGCCCGATCGCGCGCTCGATGCCTTCGCGCTGGCGCGCCGGCATTTCGCTGGCGCGCTCATCGTCAATGATGGCTTCGACGGCGCGAGCGCCGCGCGCGCGCTGGCCGGGGGCATTGGCGATGCGGTTTCGTTCGCGCGCCATTTCATCGCCAATCCTGATCTGCCTGCGCGCCTGCGGCACCATGCTGCGCTGGCAACGTTTGATCGCACGCTGCTTTATACGCCCGGCGCGCGTGGCTACACGGATTACCCGGCCGCCGCGGAGCTTGCCGCATATGGCCAGACTGTTCGCGAAGGAGGCCTGCAACGATGAGCGATTGCTTGCCACAGTTTCCCGCCATGTCGGCCGATGCGGCGATTTCCACCATTCCCGGCGCCATCGCGCACACGGCCCGGCTGTATCGGGATGCGACAGCCATCGAGGAAGACGGCCATCCCATGCGCTACGGCGAACTGCACGAGGCCGCCCGCGTCGCCGGGCGAGCGCTGATGGCGCTGGGCCTGGAGCGGGGCGAGCGCGTCGCCGTCTGGGCCCCCAACCTGCATGAGTGGATCGTTGCGGCGCTCGGTATCCACATGGCCGGCGGCGTGCTGGTGCCGCTCAATACGCGGTTCAAGGGCAGCGAGGCGGCCGACATTCTCGCCAGAAGCGGAGCCAGGCTGCTGTTCACCATCGGCGAATTCCTTGGCATCGACTATCCCGGAATGTTGCGCGGGCATGCGCTGCCTGCGTTGCGCCACCAGGTCATCTTGCGCGGCGAGCGCGAAGGCTGCCTGTCCTGGGGCGATTTCCTCGCACGCGGCGCTGACACGCCGGTGGAAATGCTCGACAAGCGCGTGGCCGCGCTGACCGCTGACAGTCCGTCCGACCTGCTATTCACCTCCGGCACCACGGGCAAGCCCAAGGGGGTCATCAGCACGCATGGACAGAATCTTCGCGCCTTCTCCGAGTGGTCTGCGATCGTCGGCCTGCGTGCAGGCGACCGTTATCTGATCATCAATCCGTTCTTTCACGCGTTCGGCTACAAGGCCGGCTGGCTCGCGGCCGTGATTCGCGGCGCCACCATCCTGCCGCTGGCGCAGTTCGACGCCGCAGCCGTGCTTGCCTGCGTCGAGCGCCACCGTGTCAGTTTCCTGCCGGGATCGCCAACGCTCTACCTGAGCCTGCTGGCCCATCCGCGGCTGGACGCATACGACTTGTCGTCGCTGCGGGTGGCCGTCACGGGCGCTGCATCGATCGCGCCAGAGCTGATCCGCCGCATGCGCAAGGTGCTTGGCTTCGATGTCGTGCTGACCGCTTACGGACTGACCGAGTGCTGCGGACTCGCGACAGTCTGCCGGCTTGGCGATGCCCTGAACACCATTGCCAATACCAGCGGGCGGCCGCTTGGCGGCGTGGAGATTCGCTGCGTCGACGCCCTAGGCAAAGATGTCGCTGCCGGGGAGCAGGGCGAAGTATGGATCCGCGGCTACAACGTCATGCGCGGCTATTTCGGCGACGAAGCTGCTACAAGCGAGGCCGTCGACGACGCTGGCTGGCTGCACACAGGCGACATCGGCAAACTGGACGCCGCCGGAAACCTGTCGATCACGGGGCGGCTCAAGGATATGTTCATCGTCGGCGGCTTCAACTGCTATCCGGCGGAAATCGAGCACCTGATCGGCACGCATCCGGCGGTGGCGCAGGTCGCCGTCGTCGGTGTGCCCGATGCGCGCATGGGGGAGGTTGGCCGGGCCTTCGTGGTATTGCGCGAAGGCGAGAGCCTGAGCGACGAGGCTTTGCTGGAATGGTGCCGCTCGCGTCTGGCCAACTACAAGGTGCCGCGTTCCGTGGCCTTTATGGCGGCGCTGCCACTGAGCGCCGCGGGCAAGGTAGTCAAGCACGAGCTATTGGCGGTGCAGGCGCGGGCTGGCAAGTGAGCTAGCCGGACCCCCCTGACGCAAATCAGACGGTGTCCTTCCCCGGGCGTCGCAACCGTGGTGCAGTCGATTTGCACTTTCCTCCACCACGACCTACTCTGACGAGGAAATTGCTAATAAGCGTCCCCCGTCCCCCGCTGTCCCCCTGTCCTGTCGAGGCCTCCATGTCAGACGATCCCTTTGCCCACCTGAAGGCAGTACAACGCGAAGCCTGGGCAGTGTTTGCGCCGTTGGAAGCGGTGACGACAATGCCGGCGGCAGAGTTGGTCCGCCATGCACGAGTGCTTCCACAACAATCGGTGCTCGACGTTGGTTGCGGCACTGGCGTGGTAGCGCTGACCGCGGCGCGCCTCGGAGCCCGGGTACGTGGCTTGGATCTGGCACCGGCGCTGATTGAGCAGGCGAAGAGGAATGCCGCACTGGGCGGGGTCGAGATCGATTTTCAGGAGGGCGACGTCGAGGGGCTGCCCTATGGCAATGCCACCTTCGACGTAGTACTCAGCCAATTCGGCCATATGTTCGCACCACGGCCCGAAGTAGCGATTGCGGAAATGCTGCGCGTACTAAAGCCGGGCGGCACCATCGCCTTTTCGACCTGGCCACCGGAACACTTTGTTGGCCAGATGTTTGCACTGGTTGGCAAATACCAGCCGCCGCCCCCGGGTGCGGCGCCGCCGCCGCAATGGGGAGATCCGAGTATCATTCGCGAGCGCTTGGGCAAGGCGGTCACGGACATTATGTTCGACCGCGGCGTGATGTGCTTCCCGGCACTAAGTCCGCAGCACTACCGAAAGGTTTTGGAGGAGACGCTTGGGCCAGTGGTAAATCTGGTGCAGACCTTGCAAGGTGATGCGTCCACGCTGGCGAGCTTCCGCGCCGAACTGGACGGCTTCGTCGGCCGCCATCTGGAAAACAATATGCTGCGGCAACATTATCTGATGACGCGCGCAATCAAGTGCTAATTGCCGGGTCGTTGCTTTAGAGCGGAAGGGCAAGCTCGTCACTGACAATCACCGAACGAGATGGCATAACCGTCGCTGCAACCCGCTAATGGGTTGGGCTGAACACCACATACCTGCCTTTGCCGCCGCGCTTGGCGGTATAGAGCGCCGTGTCCGCCTGCATAAACAGGTCCCCAATCGATTGGTCGTGTTGCGGATGTCGGAGTGCGACACCAACCGTTGCGCCAGCAATGATGTGATGGCCGTCGATGGCATAGGGCGCTGACGCGAGTTCTACGATGGTTTGCGCGACGCGTTCCACCGCATCGGGGTTCGAGATGTGTTCCATGACAATGGCAAATTCGTCGCCGCCTATCCGCGCCACCGTATCGGATTCGCGCACGCACGACGCAAGACGCTCCGAAAACGTCCTCAGAAGCTTGTCGCCGACGGCGTGACCACAGGTGTCGTTGACCGGTTTGAAGCCATCAAGGTCGATCAGCAGCAGACCCATCTGGCGGCCGTTCGCGCTCGCTCGCTCGATGGCCAGCCTCAAGCGCCGGTCGAAGCCCTTTCGGTTGAGCAGGCCCGTCAGGTGGTCGAGAAGCATCTGCTTTTCAAGGTGCCTTATCTTGAGGCGCTCCGTGGTCACGTCTCGGACAAAGATGTGCAGCCCCAGGACCGTGTTCTTTGCCTCGTTCCATGCGGGCTGGTAAGTCACCTCAAGGCACTCGCTACCATCTCCTGAGTCCCGGTCGAAGGCCACGGAAGCGCCTGCAAATGCTTCGTCGAGGTAGGGCTTGACTTCGGCATAGGCAGTGGCGCCCCAAAGCTCCTGGATGGACAGGCCAACTATCTGTTCCGATGCAAGTCCAAACCGGCGCTCATAGGCCTCGTTCACGAACACATAACGCTCGTCGCGTCCGACATAGCTGGCAAGGTCCGGAAGGTGATTGGCGATGGCCTGAATGCGTCTTTCACTTTCCCGCGCCTCGTTCTTCGCGCGTTCCAGGGCAGCTTCCCTTTCGGCGAGCTGATGCATGAACTCCGAGAAAGTCGTGGTGAGGTCACTGATCTCATCACCAGTTGTCATTGGCACAGGTGAATGCATAAGCCGGCCTTTCGCATTCTGCTGCACCAGCCCATGTAACCGAATCAATGGAACCATCAGTCGGTGTGAAACGATCCACATAAGAATGGCTGCAAGGGCTATGGCGATTCCAGCTGCCAGAGCCAGCTTCCTTCTTACGTCATTCAGCGGCGCGTAGGCCTCAGCCGCAGGAAAGTTGGCAACTAGTTCCCAACCATTGGTGTCGAGCAGGTAGCGCGAGACTATAGGCTGCTTCGGGTGAATAAACTCCAGGGCAGCAGGATCGGTGTCCGCCTCACAAGACTCTCCAGTCGCCTTCGCCCCTTTCAGCAAATTCGACAAGTCGGTGTGCATGACATATCGCGGGTTGTCCCCTGACGATATCAGGCAGAAGGTACCTGTTGCGCCGATCCGGTTGCGTGTCAGCTCCTGCAGGAAGTTCTCCCGCAGCAGGTTCAGGCTACCTGCCACGATTGCGCGCAGGCTGCCATCAGAGGAACGCAACCCGACGGCCATGACGATGCCAGGCGCGCCATTGTTCTTCCCCACCAAGGGTTCGGAGACGGCAACGGATGCGCCTCGGACAATTTCACGAACATAGTCGCGGTCGGCCAGGGATATGTGTTGACCCAAAGGCGTGGCGCTGTTGAACGCCAGTTCGCCGTCTGGCCAGATGAGTGAGACTGCGTTGAATGCCTCGGGAATGGAAACCGCCTGCGTCGCGAAGGCCCGAAGCTCATCCGGGCTCCGGTCGAGCATTGGCGCCAACTGCCGTGCCAGGCGGCGCAACACGATGGCTCGGCCTTCAAACTTCTCGTCGAGCTGTTCGGCCACCAGCTTGACGAGAGTGTCTTGCTGGTTCTGCAGCAAGTCTCTCAGGCTCAAGTACGCGTAATACTGAGCGACAACAGCCAGTGCGAAGATGACAACTGCTACGACGAACCCGGTCGCGAGTGCCGCTCGAAATTTCAGAGAACGCCGCACTGATATGTTCCTCCCTTTCCACTTCGCGCCAATTATCGCCGCTACATGCTCACAAGCCCACCCGAATGGGTGACTCTGAGCCTTAAAAGGTCCTATTGGAGCACAAAATGGGTGGGTTGCAGTTTGAGCAGCGCCCGCCAAGCCCGACAACCCCAACCCTTCCCCATTCCCGCAATCCGGCGAAGAACCTTTTTTCCGGGCCCAGCAGACTGTCGGAAGAGCGGCAGGCGGTGCTCACCGCCGCCCCACCGTTCACGGGAACGCAACCGCGGCGCCAGCGTACAGAAGCAGCGCCACCAACACCACAGCGGTGAAGCCGACGTGGATCGCGACCAGCGTGGCAAGGACCGCCGCCACCACCGAGGCGCAGGCGTTGATACCCCATGCCCACGGCACGAGCGTTTCGTCGCGGGCCGCGACACGGGCCAGGCCGAGCGGGAACGGCATCCCCATCAGGAACGCCAGCGGCGCGATCAGCAGCGCTGAGATGCCAATCCTGGCCGGATCCGCCAAGGCGATCAGCAGCCTGAAGACCGCCGGCAGCGCCACAAGGTAGATCAGCGAGGCCACCCAGATACCGCTGACGGCTAGCGCCGCCTGCCGCCTGCCGCGATCATCGCCACCGCGCGCGGGCATGCGCTGGGCGTATCGGCTCCCCAGTCCCGCAAAGCAGAGAAAGGCACACAGCACCACCGCGACCGCGTAGAGCGGGTGGCTCAAGAACAGGATGAATTTCTGGATGAAGGCGATCTCCACGAACATGAAGCCGAGGCCGACCGCCAGGAAGTAGAAGCCGGCTCGCCATTCGAGCAAGCGCTGCACGGCTTCGCCATGGCAGCCAGGCTCCATGGCAGGCAGCGGCCTGGGGCGGCGCCGCAGGATCCAGAGCGGGACCACGATCAGCAGCAATGCCGCGGCGGTGGCCTGCAGCAGCGTGGCCACCAGCACCGGATAGCCCCATTCCAGCAAGGGCAGGCCGCCCTGCGCCCTCAGCGACAGCAGTTCAGGCAGCGTGCGCCATTTGAAGAAGTGGAAGAAGTACGGCCTGTCATCGGTGGCGGGTCGCACGTCGAATTTGTAGCGGGACAGGAACCGGTCACGATCGGGGCCGAGCAAGGCAAGCGCGGCGTCGAAGAAGTAGGGCTTGTCCAGCACGTTGTAGCGATTCGCCTGACCGGGCTGGATGCCGGGATAGTACTCGACGTCGAACGAACGGGTGCGGCAGAAGTCGAGCAGGGCGGCAAGGTCCGCTGCGCTGAACTCCCCGTTCTTGACGACCAGTGTGGCCGTCTTCCAGCCGCGCACCAGCGCCAGGCGTCGCGACGGCTCGGGCATGCCAGAGCCTTCCATGGCCGCCACGGCGGTAGCGAGCAGTTTCGGTATGTCACGGGGCGGCAGCGTGACCCAGCGCGTGATCGCGAGCAGGCCGCCAGGCCGGAGATGGCGCAGGTAGCCTTGGAAGGCTTCCACGGTATAGAGATAACTCTCGGAGAGCGCGTACAGTCCCGCCGACGACGTGCTGAATGAATCCAGCAGGGCCACCTGGATGAGGTCATAGCGTGCATTGCTGGCCGCCAGGAATCCGCGCGCCTCGCCGACAAAGGCACGCACGCCGGCCGCACTGTATGGCTTGCCGGAAAACGCGGCGAAACGGCCCTGCACCAGTTCAATCACCTGCGGATTCAACTCCACGGCATCGACCGCGCCGGCCCCGTGATAGAGCGCCTGCAAGACGTCCGCCCCCGCACCGCTGCCCAGCACCAGCACCGTCGGATTCCGCAGCAAGTGGTAGGGTAGGGCAGAGGTGAGGTCGCCCAGGTAGGCAAGCGGTTCGCGCCGGCCGTCATAGCGGTTGAGCGCGCTGAGCCCGTCGCCATCGGTGAACACGGCCAGTTGTGATGGCGGCTCCCGGCTTGCATTGAGGCTCAGTCCCGGCGCGTACCGCAACGGGATCGAGGCGCTCTCGACCACCGTGACCAGGCCGAGGGGACTCGAGCGCTCCGCCACCACGCGCGCGTTGCCGATGCGCAGGGCCTGGCTCAGTTCCTTGTACTCGGACGGACGCAGCGCAACCCAGTCGCCTGGCACGCCGGCCGGCACGATTGCCGCCGACAGCAGCAGCGCCGGCAGCCAGGGCGGATGCCAGCGGCATTCCACGCATGCCAGGGCGGCCGCTGTCATGCCTGCCGTACTGACCAGCCGCAGCGCATCGACCGGGTTCAGCACGAACAGCGCCACGATGATGCCCAGGCAGCCCAGCCCGGCGCCAAGGATGTCGAAGCTGTAGATGCGGGGAACCTGCTGGTTGAAGCGGGAAAAGCTCAGGCAGATACTCGTGGCGGCGCAAAGGAACGGCACGAACAGCAGCAGGTAGATCAGCAACAGGCGCAGCGGCTGCGATGGCTCCCACAGGATTTCCAGAGGATTGAACGCCACGTGCTGGGCGAGCGCGAAGCAGGCCATCGCGCCGACGCCGAACAGCACGGCGCCGCCGGCGAAGACCGGCACGAAATGGCGGATCAGCGTTTGCCGCGCCAGTGCCACCAGCGCACCCGCCGCGCCATAGCCCAGCAGTGCCACGCTGATCATCATGTAGGCGAAGTGATGCCACTGGATGATGGAGAGCAAGCGCATCAGCAGGATCTCGTAGCCAAGCGCGGCGGCAGAGAGCAAGGCCAGGGCGAACAGTGGTGGTCGTGGCATGAGGTCAGCTTGCAGGGGCCGATGTTCCTGCCTCAGTGCGCGCCAGCCAGCGGCACGAACCTGACCGGCAGGATCTGCCTGGTGGTAACGGTGCCGTCCCCGGACTTTTCGACCAGCAGCAGATACTGCGTCAGGAACTGGGCGCCGACCGGGATCACCATCCGGCCGCCAGGTTTCAGTTGCCGGATCAGCGGCGGCGGCACGTGGCTGGCCGCCGCGGTGACGACGATGGCGTCATAGGGCGCGTGCTCGTCCCAGCCGTAGTAGCCGTCGCCCACCTTGCACGTCACCTGCCGATAGGCCAGTCGCTGCAGGCGGTCGCAGGCCTGCCGCCCCAGCGGCTCAATGATCTCGATCGTGTATACCGCGCGTGCCAGCCCGGCCAGCACCGCCGCCTGGTATCCGGAGCCGGTGCCGATTTCAAGCACGGTGTCGTTGGGCTTGACCATCATCAGGTCAGTCATCAGGGCGACGATATAGGGCTGCGAAATCGTCTGGCCATGGCCGATCGGCAGCGGCCGGTTCTCATAGGCGTGTGGCTTCTGCTCGTCCGGCACAAACTCGTGGCGAGGTACCTGCCCCATCACGGCCATGACGCGCGGGTCGATGGCATGCCTGCCCTTCTCGGCGCCGGCGACTGCGGCGACTGCGGCGACCGCGGCGATCTCCCTGACCATGTCGGCACGCTGTGGGGCAAGGGCGTCGGCGGCGACGGCGGTCTGGCAGAGTAAGGCCAGCGCCATGATGGCGATGGAGAGGGGTGGGCGGGGTGCCGATTGCTTCACGAGTGGGACAGGCAAAGAGCCTACGGTCATCGTAGATCATCGGTCTGACTGGCGCAGGCAAGCGACAAAAGAGGTTCCTGCAAATCTGCTAACGAACAGAGCGCGGTCGCCGCCAATCCAGTTTGGTCTGCGGATCCTCAGGAATCGCGGCAAAGGCCGGGTCGCATCGTGACAGTCACGCCGCGCAGCGTTCAAGGAGCGCCTGGGCGGTGGTTACCGGCGCGGTACAGGTGTGATGTCGGCACACGTAGGCTGCCGGCCGGCCGTCGACCGGTTGCCGCCCCTGGCCGACCGGAACGTCTTCGGCGAATGCCAGGACGCGTGCCGGCAGGTAGGCGCGGTGAACGCTTTTCACCAATGGGGCGGCAGCCGCCTTATCGCCGGCAAACAGGATCCCGAGCGCGCCGCGCTGCGCGAAGTCCCTGGCGGCAAGGAGGTGCACGAAGCCGGCCGGGGCCGCGGTGGCGGCAGCCCCATATCGCTGAAACTCTTGCTCGGCGAAGTCACGGTAGCGATCCTCGCCGGTGAGTTCATGCAAGCGCAGGAAGGAGAACACGCTGGCTGAAATGCCCGACGGCCAGGCGCTGTCGTATGGCGCGCGAGGCCTGTGCACCAATGGCTCGGCATCGTGGGACGTGAAATACAGCCCTTCTTCCCAGAACTTATCCAGTATCCGTGCCACGAGTTCGGCTGCGCGATCAAGGTATCGCCTGTCGAAGCAGGATTCGTAGAGATCGATCAGAGCGTTGGCCAGGAAGGCATAGTCTTCCAGGAACCCTGGCACCTTGACTGTGCCGTCCTTCCAGCACCGGTACACGCCGCCGTCCGGCATGGTGAGCTTGTCCTCGATAAAGCCGGCGGCACGCCGTGCGGCGGCGAGGTGTGCGGGGTTGCCCGTCGCCTGGTAAGCCGTGCAAAGCCCCTGGATCATGAGACCGTTCCAGCCGGCGAGAATGTTGTCGTCACGGCCGGGGCGCACACGCTGGGCGCGTGCTGCCAACAGCCGCTCGCGCCAGCCTTCGAGTCGCGCCTCCTCCACGAGGGGCGGCGTGAGCGCACGGTGGAGCACCGATCTGCCGGGTGCAACGTTCCCGCCGTCGGTCACGCCGTAGGCGCGACACGCCAGGGCCCCCTCGGAGTCGCCCAGGACCGCCTTCACCTCGGCCGGCGTCCAGACATAAAAGCGGCCTTCCTCGCCTTCGCTGTCGGCATCTTCGCCAGCATAAAAGCCGCCATCGGGGTGCGTCATGTCCCGCAGAATGTACGCGATAGTCCCCTCGAATACGCGGCGCCAGGCTTGCTTGCCGGTCAGGCGATAGGCGTCCGCGTACAGTTTGACGAGCTGGCCGTTGTCGTAAAGCATCTTTTCGAAGTGGGGCACGGCCCAGCGTTCATCGACACTGTAGCGGGCGAACCCACCACCGAGCTGGTCATGGATGCCGCCGGCCGCCATGCCGTCGAGCGTGCGCTCCAGCGCTTCGAGCAGCGCGGGTTCACCAGTTCGCTGATAGATGCGCAGCACGAGGTCGTAGGCGCTTGCGTTGGGAAACTTGGGCGCTCCGCCCAACCCGCCGTGGATCGGATCCGTATTTCGCGCGAGGGCGAAGGCTGTCTGCGCGGGCAGGTCCTCGACTTCCGCGGCTTCACGGCTCAGGTCCGCGTCTTCCAGCAGCCGGAACCCCTGCTGAAACTGCGCGATGGTATCGCGCAGTTCCTGGCGGCGATGCGTCCAGGCTTCGCTCAGGCTCAGCAGCACACGCTCCAACCCGGGGCGCCCGTAGCGGTCCTCCGGCGGAAAGTAGGTGCCACCAAAGAACGGCTCTCCTTGCGGTGTCAGGAACACCGTGAGCGGCCAGCCGCCGCCCTGTCCCATCATCTGGGGGACTTTCTGGTAAATGTCGTCGAGGTCGGGACGTTCCTGCCGGTCAACCTTGATACTGATGAAACGCTCGTTCATCAGGCCGGCGATCCGGGGATTCTCGAACGATTCGTGTGCCATGACGTGGCACCAATGGCATGTGGCATAGCCGACGGAAAGCAGCACCGGCTTGTCCTCGTCGCGCGCGCGGCGAAACGCCTCTTCGCACCAGGGATACCAGTCGACCGGATTCTCCGCGTGTTGCCGGAGGTAAGGCGAGGTTTCTGTGGCGAGCCGGTTCCTCGTCATGATCTTCAGGCAGGCCAGCGGGACAGCTGTGGCGCAGAACAAGGCGCGCGGCAAGCGCGTGGCTCCCCGGCATACCTCAATGAGCCATACAAAAAAGCACCTTCTGCAGGTGCTCAGTGCTTCCAACCGTGGGCGTCTGCGTCCGAACCGGGTCAGCAACTCATGATCCGGTTCGGACCTGCAGGCTTGTGAGGCCTGCACGATCACGCTTCATATAGGAAGCATGATCGTTTCGCTGACCTACCTCCGCTTTGTCAAAGCGTGTCTCAGTCAGCGCTTAAATTATAGGACAGGCGACAATCAGGTCAATCCGAATCTGGCTACCATGGAATCGACTGGCGATCGCGGAAGAAGCCACCGGTGGGGCCATCGTCGGGCAGCGTTGCCAGCCACACCACGGAGTCGATGCCCTGCTCGGGCGAGCGCGGCGCATCGGGGCCGCCCAGGTCGGTGCGACACCAGCCGGGGCACACTGAGTTGACCTTGACGCCGCTATCGCTCATCTCGACGGCCAGGATGCGTGTGACGGCGTTCAGCGCCGTTTTCGAGATTCGGTAGGCTGGCACGCCGCTCCCCATTTCCGCCAGCTGTCCCATGCCCGAAGCCAGGTTGACCACCCGGCCGGCGCGGCTGGCGCGCAACAGCGGCGCCAACGCCTGGGTGACCCGCAGCACGCCGAAAAGATTGATATCGAGGGTGCGGCGCAGGGTTTCGAGCGGCAGTTCGAGCAGGCTGGTGTCGTAGTGGTCGAGCGAAACACCAGCGTTGTTGATCAGCGCGTCCACGCGACCGAAGCGTTCGGTCAGCCAGTTGGCCAGCGCAGCCACCGAGCTGTCTTCCGTAACGTCGAGGGAGTGGCAAGCGATCGGGTGACCCGCAAGCCGGAGCTCTGTCTCCAGCAACTCGAGGTCTGTCGGCCTGCGCGCCGTGGCGACGACCAGATGGCCTTCCACGGTGGCCAGCCGGCGCGCGGCGGCGCGGCCCAAGCCGCGGCTCGCGCCAGTAATGACGGTAACAGGTTGGTTGGGTTGGTTGACCATATCCGGGTCTCCTCGCCGCTCGCGGGGTTGGCATGCCCCGAGCTGCGGCTATTCATCTATACACCGTCGACGGAGACCTGGTGGCAGCGGTTCCCCATGTCCTGGCCTGGCGCGAGACAGGGATGCGAGACAGGGATGCAGGAACAAATGAGGACCGGATTGGTTCTAATTTGCGAATACTGGTGGCGACGATGCTCAGACTCAGCAAGCTGACCGACTACGGCACGGTGATCATGACGCACCTGGCGCGAAACCCGGGCCGGATCTACAGTGCCGCCGAGCTCGCCGGCGCGATCGGCGTGCCGGTACCGACGGCAAGCAAGATCCTGAAGACGCTGGCAAGGCACCACTTGCTGCAGTCTTTGCGCGGCGCCAATGGCGGTTATCTGCTGGCACGGCCGCCGGAACAGATTTCGATCGCACAGGTGATCGACGCCATGGAAGGCCCGGCCGGCGTGACCGAGTGCAGCGTCGCTGCCGGTCTGTGTGCGCAGGAAGGTCTGTGCGCCATCCGCGCCAACTGGCAATCGATCAACAGAGTGATCTTTATGGTGCTTGACGGCGTGACACTGGCAGATATGGCACAACCGGTACTGCACGCGGTAGATATTGGCGCCTTGCACGCCCGACGCGCACACGGGCCGCAAGCTGGCATTTCGTGATGTCGATGACAGTGGCAAGTGAAGCAGAACATGGCAACCCCGGCACGCAAGCTCGATGAACTGATCAGCCAAGGCTATAAGCATGGCTTCTACACGCCCGTGGAGACGGACACGGTGCCGTGCGGGCTGAATGAGGACGTGATCCGCATGATCTCGGCCATCAAGGGCGAGCCGGAATTCATGCGCGAGTGGCGTCTCAAGGCCTTCCGCCACTGGCTGACGATGTCCGAGCCGCACTGGGCGACGGTCAAGCACCCGCCCATCGACTACCAGGCGATTGCTTACTATGCTGCGCCGCGCTCCCAGAAAGCGGGGCCGAAGACCCTGGACGAAGTCGATCCGGAGTTGTTGCGTACCTACGAGAAGCTGGGCGTGCCCCTGCACGAGCGTGAACTGCTGGCAGGCGTGGCGGTGGACGCGGTATTCGACAGTGTCTCGGTGGCCACCACCTTCAAGCAGAAACTGGGCGAACTCGGCATCATCTTCTGCTCGTTTTCCGAGGCGGTGCGGGAGCATCCGGCGCTGGTGCAGCAGTATCTCGGCTCGGTCGTGCCCTATACCGACAACTTCTTCGCCTCGCTTAACTCCGCCGTGTTCAGCGACGGATCGTTCTGCTATATCCCGCCAGGGGTGCGCTGCCCGATGGAGCTGTCGACCTACTTCCGCATCAATGCCAGCAACACCGGCCAGTTCGAGCGCACCCTGATCATCGCCGACCAGGGCGCGTACGTCAGCTATCTGGAGGGTTGCACCGCGCCAATGCGCGACGAGAACCAGCTGCATGCCGCAGTGGTCGAGCTGATCGCGCTGGAAGATGCACAGATCAAGTACTCGACCGTGCAGAACTGGTATCCGGGCGACAAGGAAGGCAAGGGCGGCATCTACAACTTCGTCACCAAGCGCGGCGACTGCCGCGGCGCGCACTCGAAGATTTCCTGGACCCAGGTGGAGACCGGCTCCGCCATCACCTGGAAGTATCCAAGCGTGATCTTGCAGGGCGACGACTCGGTCGGCGAGTTCTATTCGGTCGCGCTGACCAATCACTACCAGCAGGCGGACACCGGAACCAAGATGACCCACCTTGGCAGGAATACCAGGAGCACCATCCTTTCCAAGGGCATTTCGGCCGGTCACGGCCAGAATGCCTACCGCGGGCTGGTGAGGATGGCCAGGAGCGCAGTCGGCGCGCGCAACTACTCGCAGTGCGATTCGCTGCTGCTGGGCGACAAATGCGCCGCCCACACCTTCCCTTATATCGAGGTGAAGAACGCCACCGGCCAGGTCGAGCACGAGGCATCGACCTCGCGCATCGGCGAGGACCAGCTGTTCTATTGCCAGAGCCGCGGTGTCAGCGCCGAGGATGCGGTGTCGATGATCGTGAACGGATTCTGCAAGGAAGTCTTCAAGGAGCTGCCGATGGAATTCGCGGTGGAAGCCCAGAAGCTGCTGGGCGTGAGCCTGGAAGGCAGTATCGGGTAACGGTGGCGCGCACGGGGCGCGCTGCGGGCGCATTGGAGAAAGAGGCCAGCCATGCTTGAGATTCGCAAGCTGCACGTCAGCGTCGACGACAAGCCCATCCTGCACGGCATCGACCTCAGCGTGAAGGCCGGCGAGGTGCACGCCATCATGGGCCCCAACGGTTCAGGCAAGAGCACCCTGGCCCATGTACTGGCCGGGCGCGACCGCTTTACCGTGACTGCGGGCGAAGTCCTCTACGACGGTACGAACCTGATTGGCATGCCGCCTGAAGAGCGCGCCCGCGCTGGCATTTTCCTCGCCTTCCAATATCCGGTGGAGATCCCCGGCGTTTCGAATATCTACCTGCTCAAGGCTGGGCTCAACGCGATTCGCAAGCACCGCGGCGAGCGGGAGCTGGACGCCATGGATTTCCTCGCCCTGGTCAAGGACAAGCTCCAGCTCATGGAGATGGACCAGGACCTGCTTTACCGCTCGGTGAATGAGGGCTTCTCCGGCGGCGAGAAGAAGCGCAACGAGATCCTGCAGATGGCGGTGCTGGAGCCCCGGCTCGCCATTCTGGACGAGACCGACTCCGGTCTCGACATCGATGCGCTCAAGATCGTCGCCAGGGGCATTGAAGCCATGCGCAGCCCACAGCGCGCCATTGTGCTGGTCACGCACTACCAGCGCCTGCTCGATTACATCGTGCCGGATCAGGTTCACGTGCTTGCGCAAGGCCGCATCGCCAAGTCCGGCGGGCCCGAGCTGGCGCGCGAACTGGAGCGCAGCGGCTATGCCGCGATAGAGGCGCAAGCCGTCATCGGGATGGAGTCCTCAGCATGAGCGCAAGCGGACTGGAGCACTATCTCGCCGAGTTCGACCGCGTCGAGGCCGCGCTGCCCGGCCGCCGCCTGGGCTGGCTCGCGCACGCGCGCCGCCAGGCGCTGGATCATTTCGCGCAAGCCGGGTTTCCCACGCTGCGCCAGGAGGACTGGAAATACACCAGCGTGGCCGCACTCGAGAGAAGCCGCTTTGCCGTGGCACTGCCGCAGGCCGGCGACGGCCTGGACGCTGCGGTGGCAGCGCGGATCGAGGCGTTCGCCCTGGCCGGCGCGCACCTGATGGTGTTCGTCAATGGCGTGTACCAGCCGCAATGGTCGCGCATCGGTGCCTTGCCTGCGGGGATTGAGCTCGCCAGCCTCGCCGCGACGCTGGAGCACGCACCGGACTGCCTGGAAGCGCCGCTGCTGCGCGGCGCAAGCCATTACCCGTCCGGTTTCGCCGCCCTGAACATGGCGTTCATGACCGATGGTGCCTGTATCCGCGTGGCGGCCGGAACCGTCGCGGAACAGCCGATCCACTTGCTGTTCCTTGTCACCGCCGGCGAGCTGGCAACCCATGCGCGCAATGTGGTGGTGGCGCAAGCCGGCAGCCGGGTCTGCATCGTCGAGCACCACTCGGGCCTGGATGGCCTGGGCTATTGCACCAATACCCTCACTGACATTGTTGCCGAACGCGATGCGCAGGTCGAACATCACAAGCTGCAGCAGGAGAGCCTCAAGGCCTTCCATATTGCCGGCGTCAATCTGGACCAGCAGCAGGGTAGCCGCTTCGCCTCCAGTTCCATTGCGCTGGGCAGCGCCCTCGCGCGAGTCGACATCGAAGTCGGGCTGAATGCCGAGCATACCGAATGTTCGCTGGACGGGCTGTATATGACCGCCGGGCGGCAGCATATCGACCACCACACCCGCATCGACCACGCCAGCCCGCACAGCAAGAGTCGCGAGTTGTACAAGGGCGTGCTGGCGGGCGCCTCGCGCGCGGTCTTCAACGGCAAGGTGGTGGTGCATGCCGACGCCCAGCACAGCGACGCCCACCAGTCCAACCGCAACCTGCTGCTGTCGGACCAGGCCGAGGTGGACACCAAGCCGCAGCTGGAGATCTATGCCGACGACGTCAAGTGCGGCCACGGCGCCACCGTCGGCCAGCTCGATGCCGAGCAGATCTACTACCTGCGCTCGCGTGGGATGGACGATGCCGCGGCGCGTGCCCTGCTGACTTTTGCCTTTGCCGAAGAGATTGTCAGCCGGCTCGGCCCCGCCCCATTGCGCACGCGGCTGGAAGCGCTCCTGCGCGGCAAGCTGCCGGAGCCTGTGAAGGAGTTGCCATGAACACGGCAGCGCATGAACTGACGGCCGTGGAGCGCGCGGTGCCGCCCGCCGGCCTGGAAGCAGAGCGGCTGCGCCAGGATTTCCCCATCCTGCGCCAGACCGTCAACGGCAAGCCGCTGGTCTATCTGGACAACGCCGCCACCACCCAGAAGCCGCAAAGCGTGATCCATTGCGAAGCGCGTTACTACAGCGCGCTCAACGCCAACATCCACCGCGGCCTGCACACCCTGAGCCAGCGCGCCACCGATGCCTACGAAGCCGCACGCGACGCCGTGCGAGACCTGATCAACGCGGCCGGGCGCGAGGAGATCGTGTTCGTGCGCGGCACCACCGAGGCGATCAACCTGGTGGCGGCAAGCTTCGGCCAGCGCCTGCGCCCGGGCGACGAGATCCTGATCAGTGCGATGGAGCACCACTCCAATATCGTGCCGTGGCAACTGGCGTGCCAGCGCACCGGCGCCTTGCTGCAGGTGGCGCCGATCAACGATGCCGGCGAGCTGATGCTGGAACAGTTCGCGCAGTTGCTCGGCCCCCGCACCAGGCTGGTCGCGTTGGCGCACCTCTCCAACGCGCTCGGCACGGTCAACCCGGTGCGAGACATCATCGAGCTGGCGCATGCCCGGGACATCCCGGTGCTGATCGATGGCGCCCAGGCGGTGCCGCACCTCAAGGTCGACGTACAGGCGCTCGATTGCGATTTCTACGCCTTCTCCGGGCACAAGCTCTACGGCCCCACGGGCGTCGGCGTGCTCTATGGCAAGGCTGCGCTGCTCGATGCCATGCCGCCTTACCAGGGCGGCGGGGACATGATCCGCGAGGTCACGTTCCATAAAACCACTTACAACGATCTTCCCTACAAGTTCGAGGCCGGCACCCCCAATATCGCCGGCGTCATCGGCCTTGGCGCGGCCATCGGGTATGTGCGCGCGGTCGGCCTGGAGGCCATCGCCGCCCACGAGCATGCGCTGCTCGGCTATGCCACCGCGCGGGCGGGGCAGGTCGCCGGGCTGCGCATGATCGGCACGGCAACCGACAAGGCGAGCATCCTCTCGTTCACCCTGGACGGCATCCATGCCCACGATGTCGGCACCATCCTCGATCAGCACGGCGTGGCGGTCCGTGCCGGCCACCATTGCGCCATGCCCGTGATGGAGCGCTTCGGCGTGCCTGCTACGGTGCGCGCGTCCTTCGCGCTGTACAACACGCGTGAAGAAGTGGATGCGCTGTTTGCTGCCGTGCGCGCGGCACAGGAGGTATTCGCCTGATGTCTGACCTGCGCAACCTCTACCAGGAAATGGTGGTCGACCACAGCCGCTCGCCGCGCAATTTCGGGCGGCTGGCGGCAGCGAATCGCAGCGCCGAGGGCTTCAACCCGCTGTGCGGCGACCGGCTGACGCTGTACCTGAGCATCCGCGGCGGAGTGATCGAAGACGCCAGCTTCGAGGGCTCGGGCTGTGCCATCTCCACCGCCTCGGCCTCGCTGATGACAGAAGCGCTCAAGGGCAAGACCGAGGCGGAGGCACGGGCCTTGTTCTCGGGCTTTCACGCGCTGGTGACCGGAGAGCCGGGGCTGGCCAGCTTTCCGATGGGCAAGCTGGAGGTCCTGGCCGGCGTGCGCGAGTTCCCGGCACGCGTGAAGTGCGCAACCCTGGCCTGGCACACCATGCAAGCGGCTTTGGAGAACAGCGCCAGGCCGGTCTCGACGGAGTGAAGCAATGAGCATGATCGATTGGCTGCGCAAGGCCGAGGAACACGAAGACAGGTTCGAGCCTGAGCCGGACAGCCTCGAAGGGCGGGTGATAGCGGCCTTGCGTACGGTGTACGACCCCGAGATCCCGGTCAACATCTACGACCTTGGCCTGGTCTACCAGTTATCGGCGGACGAAGCCAGCGGCAAGGTGGGCATCCGGATGACGCTGACCGCGCCGGGCTGCCCGGTGGCACAGGCCTTCCCGAGTGTGGTGCAGGAGGCCGTGATGGAAGCCAGCGGGGTGAACGAAGTCGAGGTTGAACTGGTATGGGACCCGCCCTGGTCGAGAGCACGAATGAGCGAGGCGGCCCGCCTGGAACTGGGGCTGATCTGAGATGAGCGAGTGGATCGATGTCGCCCGCGCCGAGGATTTCGCGCCGGGCACTTGCCGCAATGTCGATGTCGATGGGGTAGAGGTCGCGGTATTCAATGTGGATGGCCATTACTACGCCATCGAGGCCCTCTGCTCGCACGAGGCCGAGCCGCTTTGCGGCGGCGACCTGGAAGGCCAGGAAGTCGTGTGCCCGCGCCACGGCTCGCATTTTTCCCTGCTGACGGGCGAGGCGCTGTGCCCGCCCGCATACGAGCCGGTGGCGACCTTTCCGGTCCGGGTGCAGGACGGCAAGGTGCAGGTCAGGGACGAGCGCTGAGACAAGCCGGCAATCGCGTCGTCGACCTCCCGTTCCGTCGTGTCAATAGTGTTGCGTTGGCGCTGTGGGGGCTTGAAGCGCTTCGATGAACACAGCATCATGGGCACCTGGCATGCGCAACCGGGAGCCCCGCCTATGCAATATCGCCTCGTGTCCGGCCGGACCCATTGGGACGGCCTGCGTCACCTGGTGTACGCCGCGCTCTGCGCAGTGTCGCTGATGGGCATCCACCCTGCAGCCAGCGCCCAGGAGTTCTATGTACTTGGCGGGCTGCAACAAACGCCGTCGCTGGGAGAGAAGACATATGGCTACACTTATGAGTACGCCCATAACCTGACCGACAACGTCTACGCATCCTTCTCTTATCTGAACGAGGGGCACGTAAGCAACCACCATCGCGACGGCCACAGCGCGCAGTTGTGGGGGCGGTGGCTGTCGGCGGACCGGCGCTTTGCTTTCTCGCTTGGCGTCGGTCCGTACCGTTATTTCGATACCACCGTGAAGACCGCCGAAGGCGGCGTGAATGACCAGCATGGGTGGGGCATCCTGATTAGCGCGGCAGGCGCCTGGTATATCAATGGTGGTCCGTGGATCCTGCAGGCGCGATACAACCGTGCGCAGGCATTCGGTAGCATCGACACCAATACCTTCCTGATCGGAGTGGGCTACCAGCTCGATCGGGGGAGCAGGGATGGCCCGGTTGTGCCTCCGCCTTCGTACAGCAGCCTGACGACCCACAATGAGTTCACCGTCTTCGGCGGTACCACCATTGTCAATAACTTTGACTCCCCAAGCGGCATAGCCTATGCGGCCGAGTACCGGCGCGGCATCCTGCCGTACGTGGACCTCACGGCCACCTATCTGAACGAGGGCGATGCCCGGGTCGTGCGCCGGCAGGGGCTGGCAGCGCAAGCCTGGCTGGTGCGGCCATTCTTCAAGGACCACCTGACGCTTGGTATCGGTTTTGGCCCCTATTTCGCGCGGGACCATGACGACGGTGGCGGCGTCACGCGTACTCTGGGCCTGTTCACCATGTCGGCGAGCTATCGCATCAGCCCGTCCTGGACCACGCGCTTTTCCTGGCATCGCACCGTGACGACCAATAGCCGGGATACCGATGTGATGGTGTTGGGCCTGGGGTATCGGTTCTAGCCTGCCGGAGCATGCGGCCGTGTTCCGCCGACAAGGCCCTGACAGCGGCTTCCGCGGGAAACTCCGTTGTGCTCTCTTGAACACTTGGCGCTACATGCGCCGGATTAACAATCCGGCGAGATCGTTCCACACCCGTACCCGCATTGGATTGAGGAGCGTTGGCTGGCGCTTGGCGCGTGCACATTCCATACTGGAAACGACCAGCGGTGGTGACGGTCGCGTCCTTGACCACCGGCTAGGCCCAGCACGCAACGGGGCGGAGTTAGTATGAAAGCGCTAGGCTTGCTTCTCGCCATGTCAACGGCGGTAGGGTTTGCGCCCTACGCCAGTGCAGATGGATGCCAATATGACATGCAGTGCAAAGGGGAGCGAATTTGCGAGAAGGGGCGGTGCGTCTCGGAGGACCAGAACGCGGAGCAGGCCCCCAAGGCTGTTTCAGCCACGAAAAACGTTCTGACACCCGAGCAACCCACTAAGGTTGCTCCGGCGACGAGAAATGTGCCGGCACCAGGCCAGCCCGCCAAGCCCCTCCCGGCGATGAAGAATGCCCCGGCACCCAAGCACGCCGCCAAGGCCCCCTCGGGGACGAAAAGTGTCCTCACAGATGAGCAAGCCGACAGGGCTTCCCCTGCGATGACGGATGTCCCGGCACCGTCGATCGAGTTTCGTTATTGCTGCACCAAGGTCGGAAAATTTCCGCTCGACCGGGAACTGGACTCGGACGGCACTTCCGTCAACCAAAGCGGTAGCTGTCATGGGATAACCAGTTACGGGGCGTCTCTCCCAGGTATGCTGTGCAATTGATTGGCGGACCGTTCTGCGGGCCCCACCGTTGTTGAGAGGTCAATGAGTGGTGGCCTAATCCGCAGCCGCCCGAAGTGACGCTCGAAATGCCCGAAGCGTCCAGTGGGGTCGCGCAGGCAAAAGACCGCCCGAGGGCGGTCCTTCCATGTACGGTACTATCAGTCTTACTGATGCGCCAAGGAGCAAGGGATGCGGTTTCTCTGGCCCCAAATGCTCTGGCTGCTGGCTTCGCTCCCCCTGCTGGCAGCCGCTTACCTGTACCTGATTTCGCGACGCAAGAAAATCGCCCTGTTGTATGGCAGTCTTGCGCTGCCGCGCGCCGCGCTGGCTCGCCATCAACGGCTGCGGCGCCACATCCCGCCGCTGCTCTTTCTCGTCGCGCTGGGCGCGGCCCTGCTGGCTTGCGCCCGTCCTGTCGCGCCCATCACGCTGCCGTCTGACACCATCACCCTGGTGCTGGCCATGGATGTCTCCCGCAGCATGGCGGCGGCCGACGTCGCGCCAACCCGGATCAGCGCCGCCCAGCAAGCTGCACGGGATCTCATCATCGGGCTACCGGCCAGCGTGCGCCTGGGCATTGTCTCCTTTGCCGCCACGGCAATCGTAGTGCTTCCCCCCACCTACAACCGGCTGGACATGCTCGACGCGGTCGATCGCTTCCAGTTGCAGCAGGGCACGGCAACAGGCAGCGGGCTGATCCAGGCGCTGGCGGTATTGTTGCCCGATGATGGCATCGACCTGGAAGCTATCCTCTTCGGCGGCGAGTCGCTTGCGCCCGGCACGGGCGGGAGATCGCTGACGGAGGCAGCCGCGGCGGAAGCCGTCCGCAAGCGCGAGCAGGAGCGGCAGGTGGCGCAGCCGGGCTCTTACCGGCACGGTGCGGTGATCCTGCTCAGTGACGGTCGCCGCACCACCGGCCCGGACCCTCTGGATGCCGCGCGCATGGCTGCTCAGCGCGGCGTGCGCGTCTATACCGTGGGCTTCGGCACGCCGCAGGACGCGGGTGCGGCAGTGTCGAGCCTGGATTACACCATGCAGCCGGATGAACCCACCTTGCGCGCGGTCGCGACGCTCACCGACGGCGAGTACTTCGAGGCTGGCTCGGCCGCGGACCTGACGCGGGTGTATCGCCAGCTGAGCGCCCGTTTCGCACTTGAGCGCAGGGAAATCGAGATCAGCGCATTGCTGGCGGCAGCCTCGTTCGTGCTGCTGGTGGCGGCGTGCGGGCTGTCGCTGCTGTGGTTCTGGCGGTGAACCGAGCGCGCCAGCGATCGGCTCGGCACCAGGCTGGATATCCTGTCAACGCCGTTGAGTCGTGCCTCCCGGCAGTCCGTAGTGGCTAAGAGTCGGTCATGGACCTCTCTTGCGATTTTTAAATCCATTCTTAAAAATCTTCAATTGTCTTTGATGCGGCAGCCGGATAAATTGACTTCGGAGGCCGTGTCCTCTTCTTCCAGAACGCTCCCCGTATCTGGTACGGTTATTCAAAAGCGCGGTATTTCCGCGCTTCTTTTTTTTTGCTTCTCTTCATGCTGGATAAAACCGCTGCGCCTGTCGACTTGCAAGCACAGGTTACGCTCGAACGCTGGCGGGTCCGCGAGACAGCGCGAGGTGATCGATTCTTCGTCGGATTCTGTGTAGAGACCCAGACCGGACGTGTGAGTACGGCCATCCGGTCCTTTGACGTTGACACCGGCGTCGGTACCACCGCAAGCGGACGGCGTTACTTGCTGTCGGGCTGGCCATGCTTCGATGCTGAGGCTGAACGCATTTGGGCCCGATTGGCGCATCAGCATGCAATTACCGAAACCAACGATGTCAGTACGGAATACTTGCGCGCCCAGAAAGGCTGACAAGCAAGGTAGGCGCGGGTGCCGATTCCAGGCCGTTGGAATTAGCTTGTTTCGCTGGCCGGACGACGGCCCCCTCCCGATCCAACGCACGTACCCAGTTCAGTCAGCAGATGAGCGAGCCTTGCCTGGGAACCCGTCTCGGTCTTGTTGAAAATCATCTTGAGCTGGCTGCGAGCGGTCTCGTGGCCGATGGACAGCCGCGCACTGGCCTCGGGCAATCCGACTCCCGTTGTGAGCAGGGTCGCCAGACGAATTTCGGATGGCGTGAGACCAAACAGTTCGCGCAACACGCCCGACAACATGGGCGGCGCAGTGCCGGCCTCGCGTATGGCGACGAGCGCAGCGGGACGCTGCCATTGCCTGGCCAGGCGATGCGCCGGCGGCAACGGCAGCACAATGACGCTTGCGCTTTGTCCGCTGTCGTCGCAGGCATGCGTGGCCTGGGCCGCGACGGCCGCGCCCGGACTGCAAGCCGCGCTCAGCATCTCCGGGAATGACTTTCTCAGGCGCCAACCGTCATGGCGCACCTGCCCCAATGACGCCCCCTGGCTGCCTGGCAACAACCGCCTCACCCAGCGCTCGCCGGAGCCATTGCTGAGCAGCACCTTGCCGTCAGGTGCGAAGACGATCAGGCCGAAGGGGAACTGCTCCAGCACTCGCGCGGACAGTTCGTCCAGCACGCTGGCGTCCTGTGTGCGCTCCCTCAGGCTCAGTGCCTGGCGCAGGTGAGGGATCGCCCAGCCTAGCCTGCGCGCATCGGTAGCCTGGTAGGGCCGGCATCCAATGGGCTTCTGCAGGGAAAAATAGATATCCTGATATGGCTTGCGCTCGACCAGGCAACCCATGACGGAGCCCAGCCTGAACCTGTGCATGAAGTCGCGGTAGAAGGGCAGGCGGATCATGCCGGCCTGGCCCAGGTCGCGCGAGTCGATATACCAGTCCCCCACGGCCATTTGGCGCGTGTATGTCCGCGACGGGTCTTCAGCCTGGTAGTGGCCATTGTAGGCATCGACCAGTTCCTGGTTCAGGTCATGGATTTCGTTGACCCGGAACCGGTGGTTGAGAGGCGTGTACTCGACCAGCGAGGCATGCATGCTTTCACTGGCGTCGCGCAGGCGGGCCAGACTGGACCGCCAGGCGGTCTCGTCAAGAATGCCCTCGTACAGGCCGCGTATGGTCTGGTGCACGGCTTCATCGTTCATTGCCTTCCCCCCCTGGATGGCATCGGCTGCGGACCTGCGGGCGCTTGCTTCGCGCGGCCCGTGGCCCGTCTTGCCCTGTCTGGCGCTATCCCCCATTCAGGGGAATGTTCGGACAATACGGGATACGCCGCGCTGCCACTTGCGGTTTCTTGCGCAAATTTTCGGGGGACTGGTCAGGCCTGGCTGGCCGGCGCACCAGCATGGCCCCGAAAGTCGCTTGGTGACGTCCGGCTGAACTTACGGAAGGCGGCGAAGAACTGGGTGTAGGAATCGAATCCGCTGGCGGTTGCCACATCGGCCAGAGGCATATCGGGGTGTCGCCGGATCAGCTTGCGCGCATACTCGATGCGGCACATCAGCACATACTGCCAAAGACTGACCTGGCGCGTCTTGCGGAACATCCGGCACAGATGAAAGGGGCTGATATGGACCGCCGCCGCGATCGCCTCGATGGTGAGCGGCTGGGAGAGGTGGGCGAAGATGAAATCATCCAGCCGCGCGAGCGTATGCCTCGGCAAAAGGCCCCGCTGCGGCGCGACCGCGGGAGTCGTTGTGTTCCGCCCGTTGGCGCCATATAGAAGGCCCACGCGCAAACTGATTGCCAGCAGCAGGGATTGCTCGAAAAGACTACCGCCAACGCTGCCGCCCTTGACGTGGGCGTCCAGGGTCAGGACCAGCTGCACCAGGCCACTGTCGGCCGCTCCGGCGAAGTCGGAGCGCAGATCCTGCGCGCGGCGTTCGTGCGTCTGCTCATGAGCCAGGACAACGGCATCAGGCTGAACGGAAAAATAGACAGCATCCAGCGGGGCTGACCAGGCGCTCGAAAGTGCGTCGCCGGCGGCGCGGAAATAGACCCGGTTTGGCGCCATCGCGCCGTCCAGGCGCCTCCCGTTGAGGTGCCAGCGGATCGGGACGGGATGCCGGTTGACGGGGATGGCCAGGCAGTGCACAGGCATCACCGTGGTGTCCAGGGTGCCGGCGGCCAGGAGATGACGCTCCAGGACAAAGCCGTCCCAGTGAAAAGCACCGCTGCCATAGCGCGGTGTACTGGGAATGGCAGGCACGGTGCCGCTGACCGTAGTGGCCAGCAACTGGGTTCGTGAAGGTGTGTGACCCATCGGATTGGCTCGATTCCACCCGCTTCCGGCGCCATGGCGCGGCGAGTTATTCTGTCTTCGGCATCTGCTGTGCCGTTACCAACTGCCTTTGCTTCAGGCCATATGTATTTGATCCGCGAGTATATACATCCTCAGGCCGCCACAGTCTGTCCTGCCGCCCTCCGACCATCAAGGCCAGACCGCGAACAGATGCCTCACCTGCGATCTTCGGGGTGACCAGCGCCCAGATTTTCCAGCAGGGGCCTGAGTGCATCGATTTCCGAGCCGAAGCCGTTCCAGTCTCCTGCTTTCAGTCGCTCCATCGCGCGGTCATAGTGCTTGAGAGCGTCCCGGGCCTGCGCATTCTCCGAGCCACGGGCGGGTGAGGCCAAGGGGCCGGCCTCCTTGAAGAGCGCCGCGATGGCTTCGTCCAGAGTGTTTTCCATCACCACACGATCACCATAGGCAGCGATGACGCGCTTCAATTCGGGCAGCTGGCCGGACGCCGCACGCAGGTAGAGCGGGGACAAATACAGAATTGAGTTCTCGATCGGCACCACCAGAAGATGCCCGCGGATGACGCGGGAACCCATTTGGTTCCATAGCGAGATCTGCTGCGAGATTTCCGTATTCTGCTGGATGCGTGCCTCGATCTGGAAGGGACCGAAGACCAGTTTTTCCTTGGGGAAAGCGTAGACGACGAGTTTGCCGTACTCGGGCGGATCGCATCGCGCCACCAGCCAGGCGATCATATTGTCGCGTTGACTCGGCACCATTGGCAGCATGAGGATAAACTCGGCCTGAGCTTCGCCAGGGAGCCGCATGATCATGTAGTAGGGAGCCATCGGCGGCATTGCCGCGCCGGGGGCCTTGCCGCCGTCGATGCCGGCCAACCCCCGGGGAAATTGCCAAAGATCCTCGCGGTTGTAGAAGACCTCGGGCGCGTCCATATGGTAGGCGCCGTAGAGCCTCGCCTGGATCCGGAAGAGGTCCTCGGGATAGCGAATGTGCTGCATCAGGTCCGGCGGCATGGCTGCCAGAGGCTTGAACAGGTCCGGGAAGATGCGCTGGTACGTCCGCAGGATCGGGTCGGCGGGATCACTGACATAGAAGCCGACGGCGCCGTCATAGGCATCGATCACCACCTTGACTGCATTACGAATGTAGTTTGCGTCGGCGCCGAAACCTGGTTGGGAGTAGGGGAACCAGCGACTGGTGGTATAGGCGTCCTGAATCCAATAGAGTCTTCCACCGCTGGCAACGATATACGGGTCCTGGTCCAGGCTCAGAAATGGAGCGATGGTGTGTACCCGATCCTGGATATTGCGACGAATCAGGATCCGGCTGTTGTCCGTGACATATCCGGTAAGCAGGATGTTGGGATCGTCGAGCTGCCAGGCAAACAGGGTCCGTTGCGCAATGCTGCCGATCGCCATCCCGTCGCGACCCGTGTAGACCGTGTAGGTATTGTCCTTTCCCTTCGGGTAGTCAAATTCCGGCACACGGCCTTTTACGATGACATAGTCGAGCCGGCCTTCACCGAAGTAGATGCGCGGTTCCCCGATGATCGGGCCGCCACTGGCGACTGGTGGAATGTCCCGCAGGTAAAGGGAAGGCAGACCTTCCGTCGATTTCTCGTTGACCGGCGACATGACGATGCCACTGCCGTGGGTGAACAGCAGGTGCAGGTTAACCCAGGTCTTTGCATTCGCCGGAAGCATCGCTGGTTCCAGTTCGCGGGCGGACAGCATCACCTGCCGGTAGCCGCTTTCAAGCCGGTAGCGGTCGATGTCCAGGGCGAGGAACTTGTAGTAGGTCCTGATCTCCTGCATCTGTGCATAGGTATCCAGCAGCGGCTCCACGTCCCATAGGCGGATATTGTCGATGGTCGCCCGATTGGACTGGATCGAGGCGAGATTCAGTGCCTGCTCGGCCGGGAACGGCTTTACCTCGATTTGCTCGAGGCCATAGGCCCTCCGGGTCAACGCGATATTGTGCGCAATATATGGCGCTTCCAGCTCCAGCTCGCTCGGCTTGACATAGAAACGCTGGAACAGCATCGGGTAGATCAGGCCAAGCAGGAATGAGCCACCCAACACGGCGAAGGCCGCGGCGACCGGGACTCTATAGTCGCGCAGGCGAATATTGGCCCACACGACGATGGCTGCGGCGATTGCGGCGCCCATGAGCAGCCATAAGACTGGCAACTCTACGTGGAGGTCCGTATAGCTGGCGCCAATCACGACACCGTTGTCGCCGTAAAGCAGCAAATAGCGATCGAGCCAGTAGGACCATGCCTTCAGCACGAAGAACAGGCCGAGGAGGACAGAGCCATGCGCCGCAGCGGCGGGGGAGAGCCTTGGGGCGGGCGGTGCGAGCGCAATGTCGCCGTACAGCCCATAAATCATGCCTGAGATGGCCGCGCTGCAAAGCAGCAGCCAATACAGCCAGCTCTTGAGCGCAATATAGACGGGCAACGAGAAGAGATAGAAGCCGATGTCCTTGCCGAAGATCGGATCCCGCTCGCCGAAGGGCACTTGATGCAGGAAGCGAAGTGCCATGTCCCATTGCGGGATTTCACTGCCGGCGATGACCAGTCCGAGGATGACAGCAGCGCTGGCGATGCTGGTGCGCCACGGGATGCGCGCTGCGACGTCGCCGGGCTCGCCAAAGAATTGCGGTCTTCCGGAAGGTGCTGCCAGCAGGCGAGGGCCGCTCGCATAACAATGCGCCAGGAATCCCGTCACCCATATGGTGCCCGCCGAGATAACAAACACGGCAACAAAAATGAGCACCTGGGCGGACAGTTTGGTCCGGAAAACGCTGGCGTAACCGACCGAGGAGAACCATAGCCAATCGACCAGAATGTCGGCGAAGCGCCCAAGACCAATCAGGCCGACGGCGGCGGCTACAGCGGCGATTGCATAGTATTTCAGGCGCATGCCGGATTCCCCCGTGCTGACACGCATCGCCCCCGTGAGGCAGGGAAGTATCTTGGGATCAACTTTCTCCCCGCCTCGAAATGTATTGGCAAAACGGCTTTATCGCACTAAGCCTCGGCTTGGGTCGGTCAGAGACGACACCATTGACTTTTTGCTGCGTCCTGACAGAGAGTGAGTACGGATTCTCGGCCTGTTCTCCGGCTGCTCTCGCCAACGCGAGTATAGTCACGAATGGCTCTCGCGCGGGCGTGGGTGTGGGAGAGTTCCCGCACAAGCGCTGACGCAGTGCGACCGCACGCTGCCCACAGGAGTCCCCCCATCGCTCTGTGCCGCATTGCGCTCCAGCATGATTTCGCAGGCCCGCTTCTCCGTCCGTTTATTTGGCGAGTTCCAGCTCGACGGCGCCGACGCGCCCCTGTTCAACGCAAATGCCTCCCGCTTGCAGGCGCTGCTCGCCTGCCTTGTCCTGCATCGCGACGCACCGCAGACGCGGCAGCAGCTCGCCGTGTTGTTCTGGCCTGATTCCTCGCAGGCACAGGCGCGCAATGCCCTGCGTCAACTGCTGTTTCAGCTGCGCAAGACCTGGCCGGAGGCGGATCAGTTTGTCCATGCCGATGCGCAAACGGTGCGATGGCTGCCAGATTCGGCGCTCGACCTCGATGTAGCGCAGTTCCAGTCCGCGCTTGGGGCTGCGGCAAGGTCATCAAGGCACGGCGACGCGGGCGCGGAAGAAGAGTGGCTGACGCATGCCGCGGATCTCTATCGCGGTGACCTGCTGGCCAACTGCTACGACGAGTGGATCCACCCCGAGCGCGAAAGGTTGCGCGAACAGTGCATCGCAGCGCTCGCTCGCCTCGGTCAACTGAGTGAGGACCGGCGAGACTATGCCAAGGCGTTGAAGTACACACAGCAGCTGCAGCGGCTCGACCCGTGCCGCGAACCCACCTGCCTGGCGCTGATGCGCCTGCATGCGCTGAACCACGATCACGCATCGGCCATGCGCGCCTATCGCAGCTGCGTGGAAACACTCGCTCGCGAATTGGGTGTCCTGCCCGGTGAACTCATGCGCGAAGCCTATGCGCGGCTGGCTGCGCAGGCCGCGTCAATGCAGCGTCAACGTCCGCGCGATGCGATGTTGCCAATGATTGGCCGGCAGGGGGAATGGCGCCGGCTGCTTGAAGTCTGGCAGCGTGCCCAGCTGGGCGACAAGCAATTTGTCCTGATCCTGGGCGAAGCCGGCATCGGCAAATCGCGCCTGGCGGAGGAACTGCTCGTCCATCTGGCCGAGCAAGGCATCACCGTGGCGCATTCGCGCGCCTATGCGGCCGAGGGACAGCTCGCCTTTGCGCCGGTAACCGGTTGGCTGCGCAGCTCTGCCCTGAGTGGCGCGATCGGCAAGCTCGACAGTCTGTGGCTGACCGAGGTCACGCGCCTGTTGCCCGAACTCCTCACGCAGCAATCCGGACTGTCGCCGCCGTCGCCGCTTACCGAATACTGGCAACGCCAACGGTTCTTCGAGGCGCTTGCGCGAGCGGTGCTTGCAGCAGGCGGGCCGCTGCTGTTGCTGCTCGACGACCTGCAATGGTGCGACGGCGAGACGCTCGAATGGCTGCGCTTCCTGATGCGTTTCGACATGGCGGCAAGACTCATGGTCGTCGCAACGGCGCGCCCCGAGGAAATCATGCCGCGACACGCGGCGAACCGGCTGCTGGACGCACTGCGCCGCGACGACCAGTTCATCGAGATCTCATTGGGGACACTCGACGCCGCCGAAACGGCAAAGATAGCGGCCCAGATCCTGGACCGGCCGCTGGCCGACACGGAGGCGACGCGGCTGTTCGAGGAGAGCGAAGGCAACCCGTTGTTTGCAGTTGAAATGATGCGGGCACGCTCCGATGCCATGCCGGCCGGGGACGCACAGGGCGGCATGGCGGCGAGGTTGCCGCCCAAGGTTTACACCATCATCTCTAACCGGCTGGCACAGCTTGCTCCGGGCGCCCGCGATATCGTCGGGGTTGCGGCAATCATCGGACGGGCATTCACGACCGACATTCTCGTCCAGGCCAGCGACCTCGGCGAGGATGCCCTGGCAGGCGCGCTGGACGAGTTGTGGCAGCGGCGCATCGTGCGCCAGACCGACGGCGGCGGCCTGGCGTTTGACTTCAGCCATGACAAGATCCGCGACGTGGCATACGCCGAAGTGAGCCCGCTGCAGCGCCGCCGCCTGCATTTGCGCGTGGCGCGAGCGCTCGAACAGGCATCAGGCGATGCGCCCGACGCGGCCAGCGCGCAGATCGCCTCGCACTATGAGCAGGCGGGCCTGCCGGCCCAGGCGGCGGCATTCTATCGGCGTGCGGCCGGCGTTGCGCAGAGTGTTTATGCCTATGACGATGCCATTGCATTGCTGACGCGCGGGCTGGTGCAAGCGGACCGGATTGCCGATCCGCAGGAGCGCGCCAGTCAATCTCTGGCCCTGCAGCTCGACCTTGCGCCACCGATTCGCATCGCGCGGGGCTGGGCAGCCCCGGAACTGGAGGCGCCGCTGCGACGCGCGGTGGAACTGAGCCGGCTGGCGGGTGACACCAATCAGCAGGCACGCGCCCAGGCCAGCCTTTCATTCTTCCTGGCAGTGAAGGCGGAACTTGCACAGGCACGTAGCCTGAGCGAAGAACTGATTGCGGGATTGGGGCCGGCGGGCTCCGATACTTACTCTGTGATGGCATGGACCAGCGTCATGGGTAGTCTGGTCCAGCAAGGCGACTGGATGGCTGCCGAGCCCGCGTATCAACGCGCGCACCGCGCCTATGACGAAGCCCAGCACGCCGAGCATGCGTCGCTGATGGGCGCTAACTTCGGCGTGCTGGCCGCCGCGTGGTCGGCGCACGCATTGTGGTTCAGGGGGCTTGCCGATCAGGCCCTGCGGCGTGGACAGGAAGCGCTGGAGATGGCCAACCGGCTAGCACACCCGTTCTCCCAGGCGCTCGCGCTGTCATATCTCGCGACGCAGCATGCGCTGCGACATGAGCACGGTCTCACGCTGCACTATGCCCGGCTGGCACACGAGATCGCCGAGCAGTACCACGTAGGTTACTACCTCGCCTGGGCGGGCATGCTGCTCGCCTGGGCGAACGCGAAACAGTCGCCCGGTGCCGATGCCGTGGTGGCGATGCAGGCGGCGATCGAGGGTTTCCACGCGACGGGCGCACGCCTGCGTCTGCCGCTCTATCTGGCCATGCTGGCTGAATGCCTGGGCGACATAGGCGAGACCGAGGCAGCGCTGGCGGCTTTGGACCAGGCGTTCGAATGCGCCGGACGCACTGGCGAGCACTGGCTGGACGCCGAGCTGTACCGTCTGCGCGGTGAATTGCTGCTGCGCAGCAGTGCCAACCTTGCCGAAGCCGAGTCATCGTTGAGCAAGGCGATCGAAATCGCCACAGCCCAACGCGCGCTCCCGCTTGAACTGCGTGCCGCCCTGTCATGGGCAACGCTGCGGGCTTCGCAGCGGCGCGCAAATCCGCATGAGGTGGTCGAAGCGTCGCTTGCGCGATTCACCGAGGGCTTTGATCAGCCCGACATCGTCAAGGCACGGGCGTTACTCGCGCGTTAGTTCCGGCTCGGCCGCCGCGCGCCGTCGGGAGGCGGGATTCCCCATGTAACGGCTCACCTAACGCTTTCGAAACGCCGAGGTTGCTAAAACTCCTGCATACCAGCCGGACAGGAGGCAATCATGGAAACTTCGTTGAGCGAACCCGTCGCAACCGCGCTCAAGGCGCATTTTCGGGGACAACTGATTCAGCCGGGCGATGCGGCCTACGACCAGGCGCGTGCTGTCTACAACGGCATGATCGACAAGCGCCCTGCGATCATCGCGCGCTGCGTCGATGTGGCGGACGTCGTGGCGGCGGTGAACGCCGCGCGCGACGGCGGGATGCTGCTGGCCGTGCGTGGCGGCGCGCACAATGGCGCCGGGCTCGGCACATGCGATGGTGGGCTGGTGATCGACCTGTCGCCAATGAAGGGCGTGTTTGTCGATGCCGGACGCAAGACGCTGCGGGTTGGCGGTGGCTGCACCTGGGGCGATGTGGACCACGCCGCCAGTGCTTACGGGATGGCGACACCGAGCGGCTTCATCTCGACCACTGGCGTGGGCGGACTGACGCTCGGCGGCGGCATCGGCTACCTCAGCCGCGCCTACGGCCTGACGATCGACAATCTGCTCAGCGCCGAGGTCGTGCTGGCCGAGGGGCGCATCGTCACCGCAAGCGACGACGAAAACGCCGACCTGTTCTGGGCGTTGCGCGGCGGCGGCGGCAACTTCGGCGTGGTGACGTCGTTCGAGTTCAAGGCTCATCCCGTTGCCACGGTCTATGGCGGCCCGATGCTGTGGCCGATGGAGCAGGCACGCGAGCTGATGAAATGGTGGCGCGACTTCATCCTGGGCGCGCCGCAGGACATCAATGGCTGGTTTGGTTTCGTCACGGTGCCGCCCGCAGCGCCCTTCCCGGACGAAGTCCACCTGCAGAAGATGTGCGCCGTGGTGTGGTGCTATACCGGCCCGCTCGATCAGGCCGAAACGCATTTCCGTCCGATTCGCGAGGCCATGCCGCCAGCCGTGGACTTTGCCGGGCCAGTCCCCTGGCCAGTCCTGCAGAGCCTGTTCGACGGACTGTATCCGGCGGGCTTGCAGTGGTATTGGAAAGCCGACTTTGTCAGCGACCTGAGCGACAAGGCCATCGATCTGCACATCAAGTACGCGCAGCAGTTGCCGTCGATGCACTCGACCATGCACCTGTATCCGATCAATGGTGCGGCGCATCGCGCCGGATGCGATGAAACGGCCTTCAGCTACCGCGATGCCAGCTTTGCCAGCGTGATTGTCGGCGTGGATCCCGACCCGGCCAACAACGATCGCATCGTGCAGTGGGCGAAGGACTACTGGCTGGCCCTGCATCCGTACTCTGCTGGCGGCGGCTACCTCAACATGATGATGGACGAGGGCAATGACAACGTGAAGGCGTCCTATCGCGACAACTATGCGCGGCTGGCGCAGATCAAGCGCAAGTACGACCCGGCCAACCTGTTCCGTGTGAACCAGAACATCAGGCCCGCCTGACGCAACACGCTTGCGATTCGGGGCGCAGGTACACGTTGCGCCCCGATCCAGATGTCCGGCGCGGGGCGGCTGCCACGATAGGATGGCAGCCGCCCCGCGCCAGGCAATGGCTTGCACGGCAGAGGCGATCCCGTGCGCGCCGTGCCGTTCCGTAGATGATCGCCTGCACGAGGAGTGCCGTCGCGGCAACGCCGCTGACACGCCTGTTGGAGATAGCAATGCACAAGACTCTCGCCAAGACCCTGCTTGCCGCTGCCGCACTTGCCGCCGGGCTCAGCCAGGCCGCCCACGCCGGTGCCTATGCTGATGCGCTGATCGTTGCCGCGCCGGGACACAACGGCCAGCGCGACGCCTTTACCGATGGCGCGCACCGCCCGGCCACCGAGGCCACACTGTTGCCCGTGGTCGCGCAGCAGGGCCGGTCCGTGTGCGTGGTCCGTGGCTTTGATCCATACCAGGACGGCACGCGCAAGCCTGATCCTTACACCGATGGCGGCCGCATCAGCTCGCGCGATGGCTTCACCGACGGCGCGCGCAGCGATGTGCGCGACAGCGGGGTATGCCTGTCCTGAGCAGGGCAGGGCAACGGGGCGATTTTTAAAGGCCGTCAGCTTGCCAGGAGCCGACGTTCGAATGACCGAGGGAGCGCGGGAGCAACGGCGCTTCATGGCCGGGTACGGCCCAATGCCGTGCGCAACCCGATTGTTCCTCCTGGATCGGCTGCGTAGGGCAGAAGCCGACCACAAGGGACATTCGGGTTTTCTGGATAGCAGCCATTCGTTCTAGATGCCCCGCTCAGCCTTTCCCGCAGTTCCGCAGACAGCTCTTAACGTTCCTTGGTTAGACTTTCGGCCTGTCGCCGGACCCTGGCAAGACCGCTAGCCGGCCAAGCCTCCTAGTTACACTTCAGTCTGCTCAGCCATCTCGAGCGCATCGTCCACTTCGATGCCAAGGTAGCGCACTGTGCTCTCAAGCTTGGTATGGCCGAGAAGCAGTTGAACGGCTCGCAGATTCTTTGTACGCCGGTAGATCAGCGCTGCTTTGGTGCGCCGGATGGAATGCGTTCGATAAGCTGAATCGTCTAGGCCAATGGAGGCGATCCAGCGATGCACGATCCTCGCATACTGTCGCGTTGACAGGTGCGGCGATGCGTGCAAACGACTCGGAAAGAGATAGTCGTACAGCTTAAGTCCGCGAGCCTGAATCCAACACTGAACGCTTTGGCGAGTTTGTTCTGTGATTTCGAACTGCACTGGCCGCTGAGTTTTCTGCTGCATGACCGTTGCACGGGCGCCAACTTGGCTGCCCACGCTGATGTCCTGCACGCGCAGGCGTGTTAGATCGCACGCGCGGAGCTTGCTGTCAATGGCAAGGTTGAACATCGCCAATTCACGAACATTCGTCGTAAGCTGAAGCCGGGTTCGTATGGCCCATATCTCGTTGAGCTTTAGTGGTGGCTTTTGGCCCGTCAAGTCTTCTTATCGATGCCAGTGTTCGCTTGCGCCGTGTATTGTTGCTTCGTGGACGGGAGTGCTATGTGGAGCCAAAGGTTGTACTCTCGTTCGGACCTGGATGAAGAGGAAGATGGCCCATTCCACGGTGGCGTCAACAGTGGTCGCTATTTCGGGGCGCGGAAACGCCGGATTCGCTCAGGACTTGTGACGATAGTTGATGCGCCCCTTTGTCAGATCGTATGGCGACATTTCGAGCGTGACGCGAGCCCCCGCAAGAATACGTATGCGATTCTTCTTGAGCCGCCCGGACGAATAGGCCCAAACCTCGAAGCCATTCTCCAGGGTGACGCGAAAGCGGTTATCCGGGAGGACTTCCGAAACCTTTCCGCCAAATTCCACCAGTTCTTCTTTAGCCAAGGATGCGCCTTTCTGTTTCAGTGAATGCCACGCGGTGACGTGGAGGGGTTGTAGCTTGCCGATACGGGGGACGGTTGCAAGCGCATGTGCGCCACTGCGCTTTCCCCTGCGTGGCGGGCGGCTTGCCTGGCCTTGGCTTCGGTATGGTGCGTGGCGTGTCGCATCGAGACGTTCGCGACGATGCGTTCAGCGCCGTCCTTGTACTCGGAGATCATGTAGTTCGCGAACCAGACGCCGGGCTCTTGTTGGATGGGGTAAACGGAAACGGTGAACGGAGTAATGCCGGGATTCAAATTGTTGCCTGTTCGGACGGCACTCGATCCCGGCGGGCGTGTCCTGCTTTCCCGTGCGGGGGAGGTACGCGCGTGCCCGGCGATCGGTTGCCATTGCAGAAAGTCAGTGTCGCATCCTGCGCATCATCGCAGGCGGGGAAACTGGCGTGGGATTGACCGTGCTTGCGCTAGCCAGCACGCCTGGTACATGCGTGCTGGGTACTGAGCGGACGTGCCGCGGGTCGCAAATGATTGCGGCTGATTGTTGCCGCGAAAGGTTCGGGTGCGGATCCGGGGCAATTCCATGGAATGCAGGATCCATCAAGTCCGATCGCCTTACCGGATCATGCCTCGGTCAGAGGCAGCAGGATGTCGGCATACCAGGCGGAATTCAAGCCCAGGGCTTCGTCCAGTTCAAAGTCCCGCGAACCCACGTCCAATCTAGCCGAATGGGTGCCGAGCAGCATCCACGGCAGAGTGCGCGTGGATGCATCGGTCCTTGGCATGCGCATGACCACCGGTGCTCCGCTCGTGCCGCGATGCGTCCTCGCATCGGTCAGGAAGTAGCCATGCCCCTGGAAGCGCATGCCGAACGAGGATGAGATGACTGCCTGGCGTACGACAGGCAAATGATGAAGCGTGTCATGGAAACCCAGCGGGAAGCCGACGATCAGCACCGGAGTGCCTGCTTCGATGAGGTCGCGTGGCCGGTAAAGGTGGGCCGGCGTAAAGGCCCGGTAGACCATACTCGACGGCAGAGCGGTGCGGTCGAGTTCGATCACTGCCACGTCGATACCGCCGCCGCCATCGAGCCCATCGCGCCAAACACTCTTGCCGTCGCGATACAGTGGAATTGAGAAGCCGATAGACTCTGCCACGTTGTCCGGATTGACATGCAGCTCTATCTCGATCCGGTCGGGGAAGTGCTTGGTCGGCTCGTCGATCAGCACATGCCGGCTTGTCACAACGAACAGACGCTGCCCTCGCTTGAAGAAAAAGCCAGTGGCGTTTGTCTTTGCTTGTTGATCCTCGAATGTGGCAACGCGCGTGACGGCCAGCAGGATGGATTCGATCATGATTTGGTGGTTACTCCCTGCTTGCTCAACAACATGGTTGGAATGCGCCGTGGTTCAGTGCTTGCCAATTCGATTCGCCGTTCTTGCATGAAAAAATCGTGCTGGCGTTGGCACCCATCCACTACAGACTTGCGTTCAAGGCGCTACCTTCGCCTGTCTCTTCGCTCAACACCCGCGACCAGCCTTGTGGAGCGTTGTCCTTTGCTTCGCGGTAGCGCCAGATCGCGCCACAGTCGGAGCAGCGGAATGTGCTGATAGTGACCGTGGCAGCTCGGGGGAGCTTACTTCGCCGTGTATCGATGATATCAACGCCAGATGTCCAGGGGCATTGGAGGCGTCACGCGCCACCAGATTGTTCGCATTATGGAAGATTCCAAGAAAACGAAGCCAAATTCAAAGTACGCTCATATCAAACTGCGGTATGGCCGTGCATGCAGAAAGAGCTGGTCAGCTCCTGACACACCGATTGAGTATCCTTGAGCGTCGAATTTGGCAGTCACGGCGCGTCTGCGCGCAGATTTCCCGCGTAAGGAGCGCACAGATTGAAGGTGGAGACGTCGTCTTGGCTATGCGTGGCGGGTAAGCTACTCCATCCTTGTGCAGCTTAAGCGGGGGATGGGGCGCATGTAGCGCTCCCATTAGACAACTGGCGAATCAGGTTTGTTTTCGTCGTAGGCCAAGCCTTCGAGCGGGCCTATGACCGCGCTGACGGTGGAGACCTTGCGGCGGCACGGTCGGCCCTTGAGGTCAGGTGGGTCGTAGCTTACGTGCTGTGCCTTTGGATTCTGCCGTCCCGGCTGTGAATATAGAGTTGCACGCCATCTCGGTTAGCGATCCGCAAGCTGGCAGCAATAGCTTCCTCTTGAGTGTCGTAGTGCGACTTCGGCGTGCCCTCGCGGGTGACGACCCAGCCCTCGCCTTGCGGCATCACGTGGATGTTCCGTGGCATGGTGCGTCCTCCTGCCCCCCCTAATTCATCTTTACACCTGCGGGCAGCAGATGGTTATCGGGTGCCGTCCTACAGGCTGGGAGATGGTCGAGGCGTGCCAAATGTCCGCCGTGTCAACAGGTGCAGGAATCTTGGCTGAACATGCTGACGGTCGCCCGTCTCAGTCAAGTCGAATAGCTGCAACGCCCGATGATGAGGCATGCATCTCTGGCCAATCGAAAGTCCATTAGCTTGGCGGGGAGCGACGTTCGAACGACCGAGGGATCGCGAGGGCAACGACGCTTCCAGGCGGGGTGCGGCCCTGACGCCGAGCACCACCGAGCGTTCCTCGTGGACCGGTCCGCGTAGGGCAGAAGACGACCCGCTGCCGTCATTCGCCCCAGCACCGCTCAGGCGTCAGCTTCCGAAGTACAGCGGTCATTCAGCGCTTCGTCACGGCCCGCAAATCATCGGCCGACACGCATAGGGTAAGGAATCGGGAAAAGCCGTTTCGGAAGGTCCGATTGCGTTCCATCGAATACTTGGCGGCTGAAGCCGAACTCATCTCCCATGTCCTCTTCGAAAGACGCCACATACAGCAGCGTCATCTATCGGGGCAAGACCTACACCTTCACCCTCAACCGCCTGATCTTGGAGGAGCACCCGCACATGAATATCAGCATGGGCGGCATGGGCAAGGCCACGGCCACCGTTCCTATGCCCTGCCGCCTAACATAACCACATCACGGCTTAAGCGAGCAGAGAGCACCAAACCATCGGCACACGCGGTTTCGCTCGTCAACGGAGGGCAGCGGCCGTGACGTCGATTTGACCTGCTCCCAGAGTTGATGACCCCGTCGAGCTGCCCAGCCACCGCCAGGCGCTAGCCACGCTGTACGGCTTGCGCGACGTGCTGATCCAGCGCGAGCAGCAGCACGGCCGCGCGGACCTGCGCAGGCCTGCGCCACGCCCGGACGCTCCGGCGTGGCCATGGACCGCGCGGTCGACGCGCTGCGCCAGCTCGAAGGGCCTGGGCACGCCCATGCGCGCGCCGCTCGCCAGCAACGATACGCAAGCCCACTTTGCCGTCGAGTTGTACAACTACCGTATTGCCCTGGTTCGCTGGCCGCCGCGGCCCAGGGACTGGATGCGCTGGTCTTCACCGCCGGCATTGGCGAGCATGCTGCGCCAATCCGCGAACGCGTATGCCGGCTGGCGACATGGCTCGGGGTGAGCGTCGATCCCGCGACGAATGCCAGCGACGGACCGCGCATCAGCGCGGCCTCCGGAACGGTGCCTGTCTGGGTAATTCCGACCAACGAGGAGTTGATGATCGCCAGGCATACCCGGGAGGCGATCGCGGCGCCGAAGCGATGACCGCCACAACCGCTGACCAAGGGAGCGACATGGTCATCGCCGCCCCCCCCAGGGGCAACGTAGCGCGTTCGGGAGACTGGGTCGCCGGCTGGAGGCGGAACAGGCCACCGACGCACGGCAGCAGGCGGAGGTGGCCGCGAGCGTTGGTTCGCATGCGGGTCAGGGGACGTCTCTGTGATGCTCGGTCATGGCCATGCCCGCGATCGGAATGAAAACCCACATGAAGGATATCCTGGGAAGTTTGGTAGCCCCGCTGCCGCGCCGCTTCAATTCTTGAATTCGTGCGGCGCATCGTATATTTTCGAGGGGCATTCCGGTGGTTGCCGCCGTGCCGGCCGGTGCCTGTCACGATGATCGGGTTCATACAAGCCGCACTCGATAACGCATGCCCGGAACAAGGGCTGTCGACCCCGTCCGCGCAGTGCGCGCGTGACCCTGCGCAGTTGCTTATCGCTGCCCCCTTGCTCCTGCCCATCAGAAAGGAGCTGCCATGGATGCAGTCCGGATATTGCTCGAAACCCAGCCGCTGCTCACGCTGTTCCTCACGGTTGCACTGGGGTATGTCCTAGGCGAGATCAATATCAAGGGCGTGTCGCTCGGTTCGGGCGCGGTGCTGTTCGTGGGGCTGGCGATCGGCGGGTTCGCGCCGAAGTCCGCGCCGCCTGCCATCCTTGGCACCTTAGGTCTACTGCTCTTTCTCTATGGCATTGGGATCCAGTACGGGGAGCAGTTTTTTAGGGGTCTGACCAGCCCCGATGGCATCAAGGCCAACGCCGCTGCGGTCCTTGGCGTGGTTGGCTCCGGACTGGTCGCGGTTGCGTTGGTGCCACTGGTCGGCGTGAAGCTAGACGAGTCGCTAGGCATGTTCGCCGGCGCGGGCACCAGCACGGCAAGCCTGCAGGCCGCGATGGCGGCGATGAAGAGCGACGGCGCCGCGGTGGGCTACAGCGTCGCATACCCAGTCGGCGTGGCAGGGCCGATCCTGTTTCTGTATGCCCTCACCGCGCTGCTCAAGCCGAATATCGTGCGGCCGCCACCAAAGCTGATCGAGACCGCCGAGATTGCGCTGACAAACCCGGCGTTTATCGGCGTGCGGCTGTCGGAGGTGGTAGCGCGCCTACCGGACGGGGTGGCGATTGCCGCCGTGCGTCGCGCCCACCACAACCACCCGTCCGCCGACGACCTGGTCCTGCAGGCCAACGACGTGCTGCTCGCGACCGCCACCGACCCGGCCGTGCTGCGTGAAGCCACCTCGCTGTGCGGGGAACTGCAGCCGGGCCGCATGACAAGCCATCGCGAAGACCTGGACTATATGCGCGTGTTCGCCTCAAGCCGGCTCGTGGTCGGGCACACGCTGCGCGATATCCGTTTTCCCGAAGGCATGGTCTGCTCGATCGCCCATGTGCGGCGCGGCGATGCGGACCTGATGCCCCGCGATGACCTCACCCTCGAGTTCGGTGACCGCGTCGGCCTGCTGGTCAATCGCGCCCACATGAAGCCGATTCGCGCGCTGTTCGGCGACTCCATCAAGGGCACCGCCGAGCTGAGCTTTATCTCGATAGGCATCGGCGCGGCCCTCGGGCTGCTGGTGGGGCTGATCCCGGTGCCGATTCCCGGCGTCGGCACGCTGGCGCTGGGGCTAGCGGCGCTGCTGCTGGTCGCCCTCGTGCTCGGCCGGGTGCGCCGTCTCGGACCGTTCGTCTGGACCATGCCGCTGTCGGCCAACCTGGTCCTGCGCAACTTCGGGCTGACCATCTTCCTGGCACAGGTGGGCATTGCATCCGGGCCGAAGTTCTTCGCCACCATCGGCGTAACCGGGGTGTCCTTCCTGATCTATGGCGTAGTGATCCTGCTTGCCCTGCTGCTGATTACTGCGATTTTCTGCCTCTGGGTCTTCAGGCTGCCGTTCGACCTGGCGGTGGGCGTGATCTGCGGCGCGACCGGCAATCCCGCCATCCTTGCCTTTGCCAACCGCGTTGCGCCCACCGACCGGCCCGACCTCGGCTACTCGATGATCTTCCCGTCAATGACCATCGTGAAAATCCTGTTCGTACAGGTCGCCGCCACACTGGCTGGCGGATAGTGCAGGGCAACCTGGGCGAAGCGCGCCATGCGATTCGCCGCGGAGACACATCATGGAAATCGCCGTCTTCAGCGCAAAGTCCTACGATCGTCAACATCTCGATGCCGCGAATGCGGCTGAAGGCCATCAGCTCAAGTACTTCGAAGTTCCCCTGGACAGTGAGACGGTGGGCCTCGCCGCGGGCCACGGCGCAGTGTGCATCTTCGTCAATGACCGGGCCGATGCGACCGTGCTGGAAGCGCTCGGACGCGGCGGCACCAAGCTGGTCGCGCTGCGCTGCACGGGGTTCAACAACGTCGACCTGAAAGCCGCGCAGGCGCTCGGGATCAAGGTAGTGCGCGTTGTCGACTACTCGCCCAACTCGGTCGCCGAGCACGCGGTGGCCCTGCTGATGGCGGTCAACCGCAAGATCCACCGGGCCTACAACCGCACACGGGACTTCAATTTCTCGCTCGAAGGCCTGATGGGCTTCGACCTGTGCGGCAAGACCGTGGCCGTGATCGGCACCGGCAAGATCGGCCGCGTGTTTGCGAAGATCATGGTCGGGTTCGGTTGCAACGTGATCGGCTATGACAAGTACCCATCCCCGGAATTCGAGGCCCTTGGTGGACGCTACGCGGACGAGGGAGAAATCGGCGCAAGCGCGGACTGCATCTCGCTGCACTGCCCGCTCACGCCCGAGACTCATCACATCATCAATGCCGAAACGCTGTCTCGCGCCAAGCCAGGCGCCTTGCTGATCAACACCAGTCGCGGCGGGCTGATCGACACGGAAGCAGTCATCGCGGCGCTCAGGAGCGGGCAACTCGGCGGGCTGGCGATCGACGTGTACGAGCAGGAGGCGGGTCTGTTCTTCCGCGACCTATCCGGCACCATCGTCGACGACTCCGTGCTGCAGCAGCTGATCACGTTCCCTAACGTGATCGTGACCGGGCACCAAGCCTTCCTCACGCGCGAAGCCGTGATGACCATTTGCGAAACAACCCTGCGCAGCGTGACGGAGTTCGAAAGCGGCAAGTCGCTCACGAACGAAGTCCGCGCCAGTTGAACGCGGCTGTCGGCCTCATGTCGCGCCCCGCTAATGGCTTAAACCGCTCCCCGAAAAGCCCGCCGCCCAATCCACGATCGCGCGCACTCGAGACGCCAGATGCTGGGGGAACGAACACAGCGCCACCGGCAAATCTGGCCACCGCCACGGCTAACAACTGCGACCAACCGGCCAGCACGGATCGCGCAGCGTGCCGTGCGCGGCTAGCGAATCGGGACTGGCACACAGCACCGGGCCTAACATCCGGGCGACGACGCGCCGCGGGAAGAGGCCTACCATTCGTGGCGCAGATACGACGGCGGGGTAACCGGATTCTCATGGAAATATGGAAAACCGACCCGCAACCATCGCTTTGTTCCTACACTCAATGCGGTGGAGCATTCTGGAGAGCCACGTGTTAATCCCAACAAGAATCCTTTCTGTCTGCGTGGTGACAATGCTGGCGTCCGCATGCTCGACCACGCCCATACCGGCGAGTGAGGCGACGCCGGTACCTTCAGAGAGACTTAGCGGTTTGCAAAGCCCTCCGCCCGGCGAGTTTGCAACGTTAGTCGTGACCCGAGATCAAGGGTTTTACGGCAGCGCTTGCGATACAGTCCTATCAGTTGAAGGGAAGGAAGTGGGGCGACTCCGATCGGGTGAAGTAGCTCGGTTCTATGCCAAGCCGGGGACGATCATTGTTGGCGCTCAGACTTCGGCAATGTGTCTCGGTGGGTTGAAGGAGAGGGAGGTAAAGCTCAATCCAGCCTCGACGATCCGTTATCGCATTTCGATCGATTCGAGCGGCGGCTTGGATCTGTCGCCGACCGCATTCTGACGGAAGAGTCTCTTCACGGCACGGCGGACTCCGGAGCGCTGACGGATCCCTCGGTGGCGAATTGAAGCGTGGGCGACCGGTTTGGCACCTGCTTCGTCGAGCCGTCGTGTTCTCTCCGACATGGGTGCAAGGAAACGCCTGCACACTCCCATGAGTTTAGCCCGCTTCCTCCGCGCACATGCCAGCGCGCATGGTCCGGCCTGCGGGGGTTGGGGCAGAAATAGGGACCGGGTTTTGACGAACCGGTGTTCATTACCGCATCCGCTGTGAGAAGCGCTGCCGCACCGCATAGACGGGCCAAGTCGACCGTCGACCCCATGGCGGATGGGGCGTAGCCCAGTAGTGGCCCCTCTGCAGGGGCGCGATCGCCTTTGGCATGGCCGTCAGGCCCGGCCCGGGGCGGGGGGTACACACCGCGCGTGAGACATGCTGAGCTTTGGCAAGCGCTTGCGGTCTCAGTGACTGTTGGAGATGCCTGAATACCGCAAGCTCGTTTTGAGCTGTGCTGGGCCGGGATGCGTAGGCTCTAGGCGTGGGAAGCCATCGGATCAGCCTTCTTGCTGAACCAGGTCGTGGATACTCCCTTCCTCCTCGCCTTCCAGGTCCTCAGCCAGCCGACCGGGCAAGAGGAGGTTAAGCGCGACGGCTACAAGGGCGCCCACCGTGATGCCAGAGCCAAGCACTTCCTTGACGAAAGCCGGCAATTTTGACAAAAGCTCCGGGCGCATGGTAACGGCGAGACCGCAGCCAATGGATACTGCCACGATTACGCTGTTGCGCTTGGTATGCTCCGACTTGCCGAGCATCTGAATGCCGGCCGAGATGATCATCGCGAACATCATCAGCCCAGCACCACCAAGCACGGGTTGCGGAATCGTAACCACCACGGCACCAAGGACCGGGAAAAGTCCCGCCAAGAAAAGCATCACGCCGGTTAGTGCTACGACAGCGCGGCTAGCGACGCCGGTCAGGGACACCACACCAACGTTCTGCGCAAACGTCGTGACAGGCGGGCTCGACATCAGCGCGGCAAAGGCGGAGCCAACACCGTCACACAGGATGCCGCGAGCCAACTTCTTGCCGGGCATCGAGGTTTGTGTGGCCGCACCCAGGGCCATGAAGGTACCGGTGGTTTCCACAATAGAAACGAGGAACGCGAGCGACATCGCAACGATGCCGGAGATTGGGAAGCTCATTCCAAAATGCATTGGCTGCGGCAACGCAAACACCGGTGCGCTGCGGACTTGGGTGAAATCCACCATGCCAAGCGACACGCACACCATGTATCCGATGAGAATACCGAGCACGACGGCTGATGCCGAGACTATGCCTTTGCCCCATTGCACAAATGCAATGACCAGCAGCAGCACGAATCCTGCAATCGACAGATTTGCAAGGGCGCCGTAGTTGCTGCTGCCAAAGCCGCCAGCGGCCCAGTCCACGGCAACGGGTGTTAGCGATAGGCCGATCATAGCTACTACCACACCAGTCACGGTATGAGGAAATAACTTGCGGATGGTTGGCATGAAGAAGCTGCCGACAATCATGACCAAGGAACCCGCCAGCGATGCACCGAGAATCCCCGGCACGCCATGCTCCAGTCCGACGCTGATTCCCGCTCCGACAAAGGTGAAGCTGGTTCCCATCACGCATGGCAGGCGAATGCCGATCGGTCCTGCGCCCCTGCACTGGATGACAGTCACAATTCCCGAACCGAGGAGCGCAGCATTCACCAACGCGATCACTTGGTCGGGCGGCAACTTGAGGGCTCCCCCTAGCACCAGAGGTACGGCAATGATCCCGCCAAGCGCAGCAAGCAAATGCTGTGTGGCCAAAAGCGTGGTCGTGAGGATCGGCGGGCGGTCCTCGACTTGATATAGCAATTTTTCCATTCTTCGGTCTCCTCGTTTTGTTATGTGAGCGAGCCGTTTTATCACCGCGAATTGGAGACAGTATTTGGGAGTGGTGATGTGCCCCATGGCGGGCACCACTATCAATTTGGCATGAAATGCTAAGGCGTTGGCACGAGTTGCAATGCCCGATCTGTGGGCGGTGATCGTTTATGGATGGCGTCGGCGAGCGAGCAGGCGAGCAACTGCGAAAGCCCGGTGCGGGTGTGGGTCAGTTGGGGGAGCGACGCGTGTCGCATTTCAGACTCACAACGGTCATAGGACTGACTTCGACAGATGACCGTAACTGGCCGGCTGCGGCCCGACGCCGAGCACAGCGGAGCGTTCCTCCTGGACCAGTCCGCGTAGGGCGGAAGACGACCCGTCTTGACATCCGACCGCTTAGAGCATAGTGGCCGGTTCGGCAAACTTGCTCGATGCCTGCGCAAATGTGACGCTATGATGTAAGCGCGGGGGGAGAGTATTCCTCCGCATTTACGATCCGAGCGGGGGGAACCCGCGGGTCAGTCAGTCGAGTGACTTTGCGACCGCACGCGCCGGATCGTGCAACCTCAGATGGAGGTGCACAACATCATGCCGACTTCCCCCACCGTGGCGCCCCGAAGTCGCATGCCTCTCCTGAAAGGGCTGCTGCCGGTAAATCGCGCGCAACTGCCGCACGACATCATCGCTGGCATCACCCTGGCCGCCCTGGGGATCCCTGAAGTGATGGGGTACACCAAGATCTCGGGCACGCCGACCGTCACGGGCCTCTACACGATCTTGCTGCCGCTGGTGGTCTTTGCCCTTCTGGGGGCGTCGCGCCATCTGGTTGTCGCCGCCGATTCCGCAACCGCAGCCATCCTCGCCAGTTCCCTGGTTGCGGTGGCGACGCTTGGCAGTCCGGAATATGTCGGCCTGACGAGCGCCGTTGCACTCGCTGTTGCCGTCATGCTGGTTCTGGCGCGCATCCTTCGCCTGGGGTTCCTGGCCGACTTCCTGTCCCGCAGCGCCCTGATCGGTTTCCTGACTGGTGTCGGCGTACAGGTCGCTGTTGGCGAGCTTGCCGGGCTGATCGGACTGCGCAAACAGGGACATGGTCCGCTCATGCAGTTCGCCTCGGTTTTTCAGCGCATTGGCGAAGCCAGTTATGTCACGTCTGCCCTGTCGTTATCAGTGCTGGCAGTGATCCTGGGATGCAAACGCTTCGTGCCGCGTGCACCCGGCCCGCTGATTGCCGTGGTCGGCGCGATCGCCTGCAGTGCGGCATTCGATTTCGGGAAGCACGGCATCGAGCTGGTCGGCAAGGTGCCCAGCGGATTGCCATCGCTGTCGCTGCCGCCGCTGCATCTCGCCCATCTGGAACAGGTACTGATAACCGCCGCCTCCTGCTTCATCGTCATCATCGCGCAAAGCGCCGCGACCGCACGGGCTTACGCCAACCGCTACAACGAGCGCGGCGACGACAACCAGGACATCGTCGGCCTTGCCGGCGCCAATGCAGTGGCCGCGCTGACCGGCACCTTCGTGGTCAACGGGAGCCCGACCAAGACCGAGATGGTCGACGATGCAGGCGGTCGAACCCAGTTCGCCCACCTGACAACCGCCGTCATCGTGCTGCTGGTGCTGCTGTTCATGACCGGGCCGCTAGGCTTCCTCCCGGCTGCCGTCCTGTCGGCAATCGTGTTCATGATCGGCGTCAAGCTGATCGACGTGAAAGGCATGACCGAGCTTTACAATCTGCAGAAGGATGAATTCGTCGTTGCCCTGATCACGACGGGCGTGGTGGTGTTCGTCGACGTCATGCACGGCATCCTCGCGGCCGTGCTGTTGTCCCTGATCGACCATACGCGCTATAGCTACCGGCTGCGCACCCGTGTGCTGACACCCCACCCGAGTGGTCAGTGGACGGCAAATGAGGTGGCGCCAGACCTGTTCGCGTCGCCGGGCATTGTCGCCTATCGTTTCGAGGCCGATCTGTTCTATGCGAACGCGGGCCGCTTCATGGAGGAGGTGCTGAGGCTGGTCGAGCAGACGGATTCGAAAGTGAGCTGGGTCGTCATCGATGCCTCGCAAATCTTCAACGTCGACTATAGCGCTGGCAAGACGCTGGAGCAGCTTCGACGTGAACTGGAGCGGCGCGGCATCGGTATCGCCGCTGTCGCGATTCCCGAAGGCGTACTGGACGAACTTCAGCGCTATCGCACCTTTAGTGGTGTAACCGGGCATCAGGAGATTTTCGTGACCGTGGACGACGCCATCAAGGCCCTGCGTGACCGGCCGCCGCCAGAATCAGGGCCGGAGCCTGCCGGCAGGCCAGGTTGACACGTAAGGTCACGCGCCTTTCGAGGGCATGCCATGCCAAAGACTGCCGAGGTGCAACAAGGTAGGTCGCCGGCGGTGCACGCAGAGCCGCATGCCGCCCAAGTGCACGAGGATCTCTCCGAACTGTTTGGTGGCCGCGGCTCACGAACATCGCGTATCGACGCTGGAAGGGCCGCACGTCGGCTTGCGCCGCGGGCCAAGCTTGCGACATGTACGCTGTCCGACCGCGATCCGATTGCACTGCTCGAGGCTTCCAATGCAGGCAGGTTGCCAAGCCTCATACCGATCCGCTACGGCCGCATGGTGGCCAGTCCATTCGCCTTCTATCGTGGGGCCGCGCCGCTGATGGCCTTCGACCTGGCCCGGTTGCCGAATTCGGGAATCATCGTGCCGCTAGGCGGTGATGCCCACCTGGCAAACTTCGGCTCGTTCGCCAGTCCGGAGCGCAGGGTACTGTTCGGGCCGAATGATTTCGATGAAACGTTGCCCGGGCCTTTCGACTGGGATGTGCGCAGGCTGGCTGCATCCGGCCATGATCCTTGGGTACGTGGGCAAGTCGGATGCGTTCGACGAAGCCATCCAGCAGTTTGCCATTGCCTACGCCGAGCGCAATGAAATGGACTGGTCGGCCCTGAAGGCGGCGGTGAAGTCAGGGAGAGCGAGCGGGCGCGAACAATGCGCATTTCCTGATGTCGCGTCCGTCTACTGACATCTCGCTCTACGACTACGCGCGCCTGACCCTGCGGCCCGGGTCGGAACTCAACGCGGTCGGCGTTTATTCCTTCTTCCACCTCAGCGCTTTGCAAAAGGCCAGCCGCCTTGCGAATGAGCGGCACACCGCGCAGCAGAGGCAGGCGCTTGCGCGCGCCGCCATGGCGGACGAAGCGTTCGCGCTGCATTTCCTGGAGGATGCATACGCAGCGGGCCATATCGCCGGTTCATGGGGCGACGCTTCGCAGCGGCAGGGAACGCACGATTACTACAACCAGAATGGGCTGGAAGTATTCACGTGGAGCAATGGAGGCCAGTCGGTCGTCCTGATGGGTGATGCGAACCTGCGTCCGGAAGACGCCTCCGTGGCGGCGACGGCCGTGCGCCGCAGCCTCGAGCAGGTACTGGATGCCGCGACAGGCAGCGGCAATGCATTCGCCTACACGCCAGACGCCGTGGCAGAGTTGAACAACTTCGACATATGCCGCAACAAGACGCTGCCCGACCGCGCTCCCGGCACAGGGCCAAGGCCGGAAGATGTGCGGTTTTTCGAAGCGACGCTGCGCGAAACCCCGGTACCGGGGCTCGGGCCAGGCCTTGGGGCCATGCCGCGCTTTCGCAGCGAGGTCGGACCGTTCATCGGGCTGGCCGGTTCGATCGATGCGCGCTGGGTCGACGGCGGCTTCGTAGCCTCCCAGGGTTGGGGCGGCTTCGTCGGCGGCCTCGATCTTTCCGTGCGGGCCGGCTTCGGCCTCGATGGCGTGATGGGCGAGGCGGGCGACGGGCTGGTCTATGCCTCGGTAGGCTTCCGCACCGATTCGCCATCCAGCAACCGCTTCGGCGCGCAAGTCGCGTCCGGCGGTAATCTTGGCGCGGCGATACCAGCCCGCTCAGGACTGGCGCTGCGCCTGCGCATGCCATTCTATGTGGTGCCGGGCGACCTGCTGCTGCTGGCTCCGCTGTATTTGGTCAATCCGTCCGCCTATACACAAGTCGCCGTCCGCGCCGCTAATGGCGGCCTGATCCCGTGGGAGAGCGGATGGTCGACTGCAATCGGACGCTTCCAGTTCGTCCTGGGTCGCGAGATCGGTGTGACGCTGTACGGGCTGAGCGGGAGGGATCAGCTCATTGCGCCCGGTGGCCCGGACACAGGCGTTGGGCAATTCGTGAGCTTCAAGTCAACCATGTTCGAGATTCCCATTCTCGAATACCGGCCGTATCGTGCGTTTTCGACTAACCAGAGTTCGTCGGTGGTCTTCCAGCTCTTTGCCGCTGCCGACGTGCCGCACGGGGGAAGCGTAAATTTCCCTCGCGGCTCGGCTGCGCCGCCGTTGCATACAGTCTGGTCGATTGGCCTGAGGCTGGTGTTTGATTGGCGCTATTACTACTAAACCCTACGGTACCGAGGAGAGGACTGCGTTGCCGCTTGCTGGTCATATCCGTCTTTGGATTAAATTTGAATTTTCAAATTTTAAAATGCATAGCCAATCACCCCCAATAGCCCATCTGCAATTCATCCCATTCATAGCGGATGCCTGCCACGCCACGACCACTGCATTGACATGCCGTTTCGATTGGCAGAATTCGACGGTCACACGCCTGCAGGTCCGCTGCTCACTTGGGTCCGAGCCTCATCGCAAGTACGGTAGTGGCGGCGGGTCGGTCTCCGGGTCTGGAGCGCGGCGCAGTAGATTTCACGAATGCGACCCGCTTATCCCTCATCCCAGCGGAAGGTATTCAAGACGATTTCCTCATCTGACATTAATAACTCACAATGGCATTTCCAAGGCGGGGAGAGCGATGACGCAGCCCGACGCGCAGGACACTAAATGGCGAGCCGCTGGCCCGAGGCAGGCCTTCCGCGCGATCCGTACATGGTTGAGGGGCCTCGCGTACCTGACGGCGCTCGCGTGGACCCTTTTTCTCGGCGCGTGCGCATCGACGCCGCTCGTCCCGTATTCGACCGATACGCCACCGCTTGTACTGGTGCCAGCGGCCCTTGCCGGAGTGACCGACAAGCGGGGCCGCTTTCGCGAAGTCTACTGTGCCGTGCTGCGGGCCCGAGGCTCCACGCTTCCCGACTACCGTCCTTGCGAAGAGGCACTGACCCGCGTGGGCACCGAGCCCGCCGGCACGGACAGGCCCGTCGAACTCGGCCCGTCGAAACGGCATCTCATTGCGGCAGTCGTGGCGGGCGTCGGGTACGAGTGCTTCAGGCCATGGCTGGGTCCGCAGGGGACTGTCGCAACCCATGTGCGCGAGTTTGGCTATGACGCGACGATGATCACTGTCGACGCACTGTCAAGCTCGACGAACAACGCTCGCCAGATCCGCGATGCAATCATGGCCATGCCGCACGCAGTCGACGAACCGCGCATTGTATTGATCGGCTATTCCAAGGGCGCACCGGATATCCTCGAGGCTGTCGTCACGTACCCCGAGATCCGCAGTCGCGTGGCCGCCGTGGTCACCGCGGCCGGTGCCGTCGGCGGTTCGCCGCTCGCCAACGATGCCGAGCAGTATCAGGCCGACCTTCTGCGGCACTTCCCTGGTGCGACATGCTCGCCTGGAGATGGCGGCGCGGTGGAGAGCCTGCGGCCGCGGACACGCAAGGCATGGCTTGCGCAGAACCCGCTTCCCAACGATCTGCCCATCTATTCGATCGTCACGTTCCCGCAGCCGGAGCGCATTTCATCGATTCTCAGATCAAGCTACGACAAGCTGTCCCGCGTCGACGCGCGCAACGACAGCCAGATGATCTTCTATGACCAGATCGTGTCCGGGAGCACGCTGTTGGGCTACGTCAACGCTGACCATTGGGCGCTCGCCGTACCAATCGCCCGGAAGCATGACACGATCGGTTCGCTGTTCGTCACGCAAAATGCCTATCCACGGGAGGCGCTGGTAGAGGCTTTGCTTCGTTTCATCGAGGAGGAACGCATCAGCGATGGCAAGTGACCAGCGCAGCGTGATCCGGATATGACGGTCCGTTGATGGCGCGAATCGGTCGCTTGAACGACCGTATGACCGCGAGGGCGAAGGGCCGCTTATGGCCGGCATCCGACGACTGCAATCTTAGAGCTTCCGTCCGTACCCGCTCGAGATCTGCGGTTTTCGGCCAAGCGGAAATCGCCGATTGACGTTGAAGCCGGTGTGAGCGATCTTCGAGTTGGTAACCTGGATCGACGATACGCGCGTACAGCCGTTGGGCGCGCGCGGCTGGGACAGCAGTTCGCCGCGATGGTGCATGGTGGCGGGCGACATGGGAGATTGGACGAATGCGCGGCCCTTCCATTCCTTGATCGGCAGGCGTTCTTACACTGCGCGCGCGTAGTGGCTGGGTGGCTGCCCGACATGCCTGGTGAATGCCACGCTGAACGCACTGGTCGAGCCGTAGCCGATGCGTTCGGCTATCTCCGAAACGGACAATTCATCACGACGCAGGAGTTCCTTCGCGATTTCCATACGCCACGAGAGCAGGTACTCCATCGGCGCGACCCCGACCGTCCGCGTGAATCGCTCAAAGAAGCTGGATCGCGATAACGCAGCGATCGTGGCAAGTTGGGCAACCGACCAGCTCTGGTCAATATGCGCATGCATCTGCTTCAACGCGGCCGCCAATCGCTCATCGCCCAATCCACGGAGCAGGCCTGGTGGGGCGCTTCCCGACGTGGTTGAACGCATGGCCTCGACGAGCAGCATTTCGACCAGCCGGGAGCGCATGAACTCATTGCCTGGTTTTTTATCCGCGGACTCCTCGCCCACCATCTGCACTAGCTGCGACAGCCGCGTCGAACCTTGCACGTGCACCACTTTCGGCAGCAGCGACACCAGCAGACCCGGATCGGCGCAGTCGAACAAGAACGAACCACCCAATGAGCGCATGTCGGGTTGGCCTGTCTGCTCGCCATACCGCAATTCGCCCCGCCCCTCCCGCACTTGGTTGGGGTCCATGTAGGCCGGGGGCGCTGGGGCGAAGCTGGATATCGTAAAGCCCGGCGTGGTGGGGAGCAGCACGAAATCTCCGGCGCTGAGCGTCGTCGGCTCGTGTCCATCCACGGCCAGCCGACAACTGCCTTCCAGCATGATGCAGAAGCTGGGCTTGCCGAACTCGGAGTAGCGCACCGCCCAATTGCCCTTGCCGCTGATCAGGTTGGCGAACACGGCCTGCGGATGCAGCAGTCGGACGATTTCGGAGAGAGGGTCACTCATTTGGACGTTCGCTAAAAGAAAGCGGATTATTTGATATCGACGATCCGGCTAGAGTTCCCTATCGTTCCCTCCGAGTCAATCACCCACCTCGGAGCACGAAATGAAGACTGTACTGATCACTGGTTCTTCGTCCGGCTATGGCCTGGAAACCGCCCGTCACTTCCTCGCAAACGGGTGGAAGGTCATCGCTACCATGCGGACCCCCCGGTCGGACCTGCTTCCAGCCTCGGAGAACCTGCGCGTCTTGCCGCTGGATGTCACGCAGCCCGAGAGCATCGACCGGGCCTTGGAGGCCGCTGGCCCCATCGATGTACTGGTGAACAATGCCGGCATCGGCCTGTTCGGTGCATTTGAAGCCACCCCCATGTCCACGGTGCGGGAGATCTTCGAGACCAACACGTTCGGCGTCATGGCGATGTGCCAGGCGGTGATCCCACAGTTCCGCGAACGCCGAGCCGGCACGATCGTCAATGTCACGTCCAGCGCGACGCTGGCCCCGTTCCCGTTGGTGGCCGTCTACACGGCCAGCAAGACCGCCATCGAAGGCTTCACGGCATCGCTGGAGCATGAACTCAAGGCGCTGGGCGTGCGGGTCAAGCTGGTCGAGCCCGGCTACGGACCTTCCACGAGCTTCACCGCCAACGGCCAGCAGCGCATGCAGGGCCTGATCACGAAGCCTTACGAGCCCGTCGCCCATGAAGTGTTCGCGGGATTCAGCCAGCTCTCCGCGGTGACGGCTGCGACGGATGTCGCCGAAGGCGTCTGGGATGCCGCCAACGACACCTCTGACCGGCTGCATTTCCCGGCGGGTGCCGACGCCGTTGCACTGGCGCGGGCTGCCTGACGGCGAGCGTCGCCGCGACTCGTCCACTCACGAGGATATTCTCATGATCACGCAAATCCGCTCCCGCAACTTTTCGCAATCGACGTCGATCCTCGGCCGCGTCGAGGCCATCGAGCGCGTCGGGCAGCGAGTCGGTCTCCCGCACGAACCAGGCCGCGGCTTTTGCAAGTATCTCCCTCTCCATTTCGAGCTGCCGAGTTCTCACGGCGAGGCCCTTGAGAGCTCCTGGCGCTCGGCACTGGTCAGGCCGTCATGACGTGTGCTTCCGTCACGCTCGGCCTGTGAAACCCAGTTGTAAACGGTCTGAGCCGTGGGTTCGAACTCTTTGGCCAGATCTTCGGCGCGGCGACCCGCATGGACCAAGTCAACCATTTGTTGACGGAAAACAGTGCGGTACGGCGGGCGCGTTTTCGGCATGGTGCACCCCGTGTTTAATAGGCACTGTCCGAATAAGCGGGTCACCTCGAGATACGCGGATCACTTATCCAGTGTCAGCAGCGGCGGCAAATCGGAATTCGCCAGAACCTTTGCCTCGTCGCGCGCAATTCCCAAGGCTACAAGCAGCAATTCCGCCGTATCCGCGCCGATCTCTCGCCAGGTTCGGTGGCCTTCGAGCACCGGTAGCATGGCGGCGATCACCGTTCCGGCCAGCATGGCCACCGCCGAAGGCAGTTGTTCGCGTGTAATCCGGTAGCGGCCGGCTTCGATGCCCTCACTGAGATTCTGGATAGGGTCGGTCGACCACAGCGTCTGAAGTGAAGCACTACTGAATCCGAAGCGGTTCAGGAAGCGCCCCCAGTGCGGTTCCTCATGGGCGCGTCGAAGGTAATGGCGGATGCCGAGGGCCAGGCGCAAGGCGAGGTCGTCCGTGCCCGCGAGGCTTTGGGTGACCCGGATCGTCATCTCGCGCACCAACTGCGCCGCTACCTGCTCGAATAAACCCTCCGTGTCGCCCAGGTTGTTGTAGACCGTGCCGCGCGCGACGCCGGCCGCGACGGCCAGATCGCTGATGCTCACCCGGGTCATATCCATCTCTGCAAACAGCTTCATCGCCGCGCTGTGAATGCGCTTCTGGGCCGCACTGAGGGCGGGTTCGGGTGCCGGGGCGGACTCGGCTCCGCCTTGAACAAATTCGTTCATAAAAGGACAGCTCCAATAATTCCTGGACGATTATACGCTTGACAACGTTACTCACTACCGAACTATACTGAACACTAACGTTCAATATAGAACGTCTATGTTGTGTTGCCCTATATCCACTCAGCCACCTCAGGAGACATCACATGAGCGTCATCCAAGCCGTCGATCGGAACACCGAAACCCGCGTCCTGCAGGTCGGAAACAGGCAGATCCATCTTGCCGACATGGGTGGAGGCCCGCCGGTGCTGATGCTCCACGGCGGCGGCCCGGGTGCCTCGGGCGTCTCCAACTACGCGCGGAACATTACGGCGCTGGCCGCGCATTTCCGCGTGCTGGTGCCCGACATGCCTGGCTATGGAAAGTCGAGCAAAGGCCTCAATTCGAACGACATCTGGGGCGACCTGGCCGACACTATGCTTGGCCTGCTTGACGCGCTGGGCATCGCCCGCGCGCACTTGGTCGGCAATTCCGCCGGCGGCGGTTGCGCGCTGCGGATGGCGCTTGATCAGCCCGAGCGGATCGGTCGCCTGGTTCTGATGGGCCCGGGCGGCGTAGACGTTTCCAAGGCGCCGCCCACCGACGGCCTGAAGCGCCTCCTCACTTACTACACAGGCGACGGACCCACTTTCGAAAAACTGAGCCGCTTCATCACCGAAGACTTGGTGTACGACGGCAGCCAAGTCCCCAAATCAGTACTGCGCGAACGTTACGAGGCCAGCATCGCCCCGGAGGTGATCGCCAATCCGCCGCTGCGTGCGCCTGGGGATCCAGCAACGCTGGCAAAGCTGGACCTGACGCTCGACCCGCGCCTGCCAGCCCTGACCAATCCGACCCTGGTGCTCTGGGGCGTGGAGGATCGCGTCAATCCGGTAAGCGGCGGCGTGACACTGCAGAAACTCATGTCCCATTGCGATCTGTACCTCTTCAGCCGCACCGGCCACTGGGTGCAGTGGGAACGGGCCGACGAATTCAACGCGGCGGTAAGCGCCTTCTTGAAGGAGGAAGAGCCTGCCGCCAATCCGGCTATCGTCGGAGCCGCAGCATGAAGTCGAGCTCGACTCCAATCGCGACCAGCTTGTACGGCCGCATCCGCCTGGGATACGTGCTAATCGAGTCGTCCCGGCTGGATGAGTGGCAGCGATTCGCCGGGGAAGGCCTCGGCCTGCACGTCGACGCGCCTCAGGCCGGCGTGCTAGCCATGCGTATCGATGAACACCAGCGCCGGCTTATCGTTTGTCGCGGACCTGCCGAAGATGTGGCGGCTGTTGGCTGGCAACTTGAAGACGAAGCGGTGCTCGAACTCGTGTTGAGCCGCTTGCGCACTGACGGCGTGATCGTGCGGGAGAAGTCCGGCGAAGCGGCGGGCCTGCGCGGCGTCGAGCGCTACTGGTCCTTCGAGGGTCCGAAACGCATGGCCTTCGAACTCTTCGTCCGGCCGATCCTCGGCACGGCACCGCTTCAGATGAAAGCCGGCGGCTTCATCACCGGAGCGGCCGGCATGGGGCACCTCGCAATCTCGACGCGCGTGCCCGAGGCCCTGCTCGCCTTTCTCCAGCGCATTTTCGACGCGCGGATCTCCGACTTCATCGAGGAACGCGTCAACGGCGTGGTGATGGACATCACCTTCCTGCGCCTCAATGAGCGCCACCACAGCCTCGCGCTTGCCGCGACCCGCGGCAGGCGCATGGATCCACTGCGCAATCGCATTCACCACCTCAATCTGCAGGTCGCCAGCTTCGACGACGTGGTGGGGGCCTACCGCCGGTTGCGTGAGATGGGCTTTGCCATGGCCAACGGCATCGGCCAGCACCCGAACGACCGCGAACTCTCCTTCTACGTTACGACCCCTTCCGGCTTCGCGGTCGAGTTGGGTTGGGACCCGATCGTCGTCACCGAGGAGGCCGAAGCCGGCTGGCAGACCTGTACCTACCAGGGCATCAGCCTATGGGGGCATTTCCCCGAAAGCCTGACGTTCGGCATGAAGCTGGGCCAGACGGCGCGGGCGCTGGGCTCGCTCACCCGCAAGGAATACATACCAGGGGTTGCATCATGAAGATGGATACCGCAAACCGTTCGTTCGACGACGCGCCGAGCGCGCGCCTGGGCACGCCGGCCGGCGATCGGCAGGGCAGTCGCTCCGACTCAGGAGCCGACAGGCTTCGCGCCGAATCGTGCGAGCCCCACGGCCGTCGCGCCTGGGAATATCACTACGACGTCGTTATCGTCGGCCTTGGGCCGACCGGGCTCACGCTCGCACACGTGCTCGGCCACCGCGGCCACAGAGTGCTGGTGCTGGAGCGCGAGCCGCAGTTCTACGGTAATGCGCGCGCGGTCTACACCGATGGCGAATGCATGCGCATTTTTCAGTCCTTCGGTCTGGCGGAGGCGCTCACGGCAGACATGCTGCAGTCCCCAATCGTGCAGTTCGCGATGCCAGACGGCGATGTATTCCTGCAGTTGAGTAACCCGAACCGACCTTACGCCTGGGACGCCTCCTACTTCCTATATCAGCCGCGGCTCGAAACCGCGCTTGGCGACGCGTTGGCGCGGTATCCCAACGTCACGGTGCAGCGAAGCCGGGAGCTGACCCGCTTCGAGCAGGACGATGAGGGCGTCACCGTCTTTTACACCACCACGGAGGGCGGCAACTACGGCAAGCCGGCGGCGGAAGCCAAGCTGAAACCCTCGGCGCAGGAATCTGCAGTCCGCGCGCGCTATCTGATCGGCTGCGACGGCGGCCGCAGCCTCGTGCGCACGCAGTTGGGCATCCCCATGCAGGGCAAGAGCTTTCCCGACCCATGGGTAGTGGTCGACATCAAGGAGAAAGTACGCGGCGACGGCCTGCACCATCTGCCTTATTTCAGCTTCATCTGCGACCCCGCCTGCCCGACAGTGAACTGCGTGCAACCCGATGGGCACCACCGCTTCGAGTTCATGCTGATGCCGGGCCAGAAGCGCGAATACCTCGAAGACATCCATACCGTGCGCAAACTGCTGGCGCGCCATATCGAGGTCGATAAGTTCGAGATCCTGCGCCACCTCGTCTACACCTTCAACGCCCTGATGGCAGAGCGCTGGCGCGAGCGCCGCGTCTTTCTGGCGGGCGATGCGGCGCACATGACGCCTCAGTTCGTCGGCCAGGGCATGAACGCCGGTGTACGCGACGCCTACAACCTGGGTTGGAAGCTCGATGCCGTGCTGCGTGGCCGCGCTGGCGATCGCCTGCTCGACAGCTACGAGACCGAACGCCGCCCGCATGCCGCGGCAATGACGCGCGAGGCGGTGCGCGTGAAGAGCATCGTGTCGATGACCAGCCCCCTTGGTGCGCGGCTGCGCAACATCGCGTTCAGGCTCGCATTGAGGCTGCCCGTGGTGGGCAAGTTCATGCGCGAGGGGAACTTCATTCCCTCGGCCACCTACCGTCGAGGGACTTACCACGGCCTCGCACGGCGCCGGCTGGGCGGGCCGGAAGGACGGCTGATGCCGCAGCCGAAGGTAATCGGTCCCGACGGCAGGGCGCACCGCCTCGACGACTTGATCGGCGCCGAGTATGCGCTGATCGGCGCCGGCGTGGATCCCCGCGCTCAACTTAGCGCGGAGGCACTCGCGGCCTGGCAGACGCTTGGCGCCCGCTTCGTCGTGGTCTACCCGTGGGGCCTGCGGCCGCAGGATCCGCGTCAGCGTACGCGAACCGAGGGACTCATCGAGGTTGAAGACTTCGAATCCACCTGGTTCGCCTGGCTGAAGGCCCAGGGCCACAAGCGCGGCAGCGTCGCGATCCTCCGGCCGGACAAATTCGTGTTTGCGCTAGAACGCGGCGATGGGCTGGCCCGCGCCACGCGGGTCGCGAGCGAACAACTGCAGCGGGACCGAATGGTCGCCGGCGCGTCGCGTCGTCCCGTGGGCGTCGTCACCCGGGAGGCTGCGTGATGGATAACGCCGCCAACCGCGCAGCGGCCGCGCTGCGTGAAGCGCGCCAAAGCGGTACGCCGATCCCACCGATTTCAGCGGGCTTCGCCATCGCCAGTCTGGAGGCCGCCTATGAGGTGGCCGAAATCAACACGCGGATTCGCGTGGCCGAAGGGGGGCGCATCGTCGGCAGGAAGATCGGCCTCACCTCGCGTGCCGTGCAACTGCAACTGGGCGTTGACCAACCCGACTTCGGCATGCTGTTCCAAGACATGGAATTCCAGCATGCCCAGGAAGTGCCGATGCGTCGGTTGATGCAGCCCAAGGCCGAAGCGGAGATCGCCTTCGTCGTCGGCCGCGAGCTCGACGCCGGTGTGCCGAGTTGGGCGGAGTTCCTGCGCTGCATCGCCTTTGCGCTGCCCGCCATCGAGATCGTCGACAGCGCAATCGCCGACTGGAAGATCACGCTCGCCGATACCGTGGCCGACAACGCGTCCTGCGGCCTCTACGTACTCGGTGACCAGCCCGTGGCGCTAGGAGCGCTCAACCTGGGCGAGTTGGGCATGCAGATGACGTGCAACGGCGAACTGGCCTCGGTGGGCGGCGGCGCCGCCTGTCTGGGGCACCCACTGCGCGCCGCGTTCTGGCTGGCGCGCACGATGGCTGCGCGCGGCGCGGGCCTCCAGGCAGGCGAGGTGATTCTCTCGGGCGCTCTCGGCCCGATGGTGCGGGTCGTCGCCGGCGACCATATCCACGCACAGATCGGTGCACTGGGCAGCGTCGCCTGCCGCATAGTTTAGGAGATAAGGGAATGCCCCCGAAAATTGAAAGCCGCCATCGTCGGCAGCGGCAACATCGGCACGGACTTGATGCTCAAGAATCTGCGCCACGGCAAGGATATCGAGATCGGTGCGATGGTCGGCATCGACCCGGCCTCTGACGGCCTGGAGCGCGCCGGGCGGCTGGGCGTGGCAACCCACCCACGAAGGGGTGGAGGGCCTCGCCCGCCTGCCCGTGTTCGCCGGCATTGACGTGGTGTTCGACGCCACCAGCGCCGGCGCGCACGTGAAGAACGACGCCTTCCTGCGCGGGCTCAAGCCGTATGGTGAAATCGTGGCGCGCATTTCCGGCAAAAGCGCCGGGCCGGGGACGCGCGCCGCCTCAAGCAGAAGGTGCAGTTCGACCGCATCCCCGCCGCCGCGCCGCTGCTGGTGCCGGGCGCGGGCCGCGTGAGCGGGCTCAAGACTTGCACTGAGGCTGACATCTCGCGCCAGCATCTCGAGTACGCGTTCTCGAACGACGAGCAATTTGTCCCGGAGTTCCTGCGCATTAGTTCGAACAACAAGAATTCCGGCAATTCTCATCCCAGGGAGAAACTTGCCGGTCTCGTACCAGCGCTTCACGTTCGGATACTGACCGAGCGCGACCTGATGGCGTTCGTCGCCAGGCCCAGCCAAGAAAAGCGAAATCGGCCACTGACAGCGTATCGCCGGCAACGAACTCCACGGACGCAAGGCGGCGGTCCACCACCCCGGTTGCCTCTTCCCAACCCCTCGGTCAGTCGGCCGCGTCAGCAGCCGGGGTTGTCGCAATGGTGCAAGGGGATGGGTTCCGATTCGTTTTGGGTACTTGTCCTTTGACTATCGTGTCCCCGCTTTCGCGGGGAGCTCAGAACAGGTGGCGAATTCCGGCCATTACGCCCACGCGCGTCGTGCTGTGGACATCTGTCACCGGCGTCCCGCCCCAGTACTCCGTCTCCCGCCCGACCGTGCCGCCGCGCGCGAAGGTGGCGTCGGCCTCCAGGAACAGGCTGGTGCGCTTCGACAGAGCATAGTCCGCCACGGCCGATACCGCGTCGGCGTTGCCGCTGCCGAGCGGGATGGGCGTGGGCTGGAACTGCGTGGTTACGTTGCCGCTCTGGTTGTAGCGGTAGTACGCGCCCGACAGGTGCAGGGCCGGCGTGACCTGGTAGCCGAGGCCGACGAATGCGATGCCGAAGCGCGCGTCCGGGCTGGTCTCGCGGCGGCCCATGTAGCCGATGTAGCCCGTGGCGTTGCCGATGACATAGGACGCGCCGACCGAGTAATTGTGCAGCGTGTTGTCGCCGGTGCCCGGGCGTTGCCGTTCGTAGGCCACGCCGACGGACAGCGGCCCCTGCTGGACCATCACGCCGCCGCCGAAGGTTGCCCCGCGCGCCGTGCTGCCCGGCCGTTCGCCGAAGCCGTAGTCGAGCTGGATGCTCACCGGGCCGATCGTCTTCTTGTAGACCATGCTGTTGTTGACGCGGTAGCCCTGGAAGAAGATGTCGCCGCCGGTGTAGAGCGGGTCCGACCAGAAGTTGCCCCAGCTCTGGTCGAGCGGGTCGAAGGCCCACCCGATGTTGTTCAGGGCGTTGTACTGGCGGCCGAAGGTCAGGGCGCCCCAGTCGCCGGAGAGGCCGACGTAGGCCTGGCGGCCGAACAGGGCGTTGTAGGCGGTCTTGCCGTCGTCGGTGCCGAAGCCGTTCTCCAGCAGGAAAACGGCCTTGTTGCCGCCGCCGAGGTCTTCGTTGCCTTTCAGGCCCCAGCGGCTGCCGCCGATGCCGCTGGAGACGAGTTCGGTCTGGTCGTTATGGCGGCCGTCGATGTTGGACGTGTAGCGCACGGCGGTGCTGACGACGCCGTAGAGCATCACGTTCGACTGGGCATGCGATGTGGAAGGCAATGCGGCAGGCAGCAGCGTGCCCGCCAGCAGCCAGAGGCTGGCTGGTTTCCTCATAGGGTCTCCTCGGGAGGGATGGTGGCCGGCGTCTCGTGCGCCGGCCTTTCTTGTGATTTACAGATCGAGCACGAGCTTGCCGCCCCTGGCCCGCGACACGCAGATCATCATCGTCTTCTGCGATGCCTTCTCCTTGTCGCTCAGGTACTGGTCGAAGTGAACGGCTTCACCTTCAAGGATGCGGGTCTCGCAGGTGCCGCACACGCCTTCGCGGCACAGGCATTCGACCGGGACGGTGCTGTCGCGCTCGATGGCCTTCAGGATCGACTCGCCGGAAGCCACTTCCACCGTCTTGCCGGATTTCGCCAGCACCACGGTGAAGGCGTCGCCCGCCTGCTCCGGCGCGGCGAACTGTTCCCAGTGCACGCGCGAGGGATCGAGGCCAACGGCCTGAGCGGCCGTGCGCACGGCATCGATCAGCGGAGCCGGGCCGCAGACATAGACATGCGCGCCGGGCTGCATATCGCCCAGCAGGCCGGCCAGGTCGAGCTTCTGGCCCTTGCTGTCGACATAGAAGCTGACCTGGCCCCCGGAAGACGCCTGCGTGAGCGCCGACAGCTCGTCGCGGAACGCGCCGTGCTCGTCTGCGCGGAAGGCGTAGTGCAATTCGTGCGAGGCCCCACGCTTGCGCAGCTCGTGCATCTGCGACATGAACGGCGTGATGCCGATGCCGCCCGCGATCAGCACGTGGTGATGCGCACCATCGTCCAGCGCGAACAGGTTGTTCGGCGTGGTGATGGTGAGCGCGTCGCCCTCCGCCACCCTGTCGTGCAGGAACGCGGAGCCGCCTTTCGACTTCTCCTCGCGCCGCACGCCGATCTGGTAGCTGCCGAGCGCGTCAGGCGAACTCATCAACGAGTAGGCATTGCTGTACTGGCGCTCGCCGTCGCGCATCTGCACGATGACGTGGCTGCCGCCGGTGAAGGGCGGCAGATCACGGCCGTCCATCGCTTCCATGGTGAAGCGCTTGATCAGCGGGGTCACGTGCTCGATGCGCGAAACCCGCACCTGGAGGGTTTGGTAGGTATTGCCCATGCTGCTGTCTTCCGGGTGTGCTGCCGCGCGTTACAGCGCCATGCAGAGGTATTTCATTTCGAGGTAGTCCTCGATGCCATACTTCGAGCCTTCGCGGCCCAGGCCCGACTGCTTCACGCCGCCGAACGGCGCCACCTCGTTCGAGAACAGGCCCGTGTTGATGCCGACGATGCCATACTCCAGCTGCTCCGCCACGCGCCAGACGCGGCCGATGTCGCGGCTGAAGAAGTAGGCGGCCAGGCCGTAGATGGTGTCGTTGGCCATGCGCACGACGTCGGCTTCCGACGTGAAGCGGACAACCGGCGAAACCGGCCCGAAGATTTCCTCGTCCAGCACGCGCATGCCCGGGGTGACATCCGCCAGCACCGTCGGCGTAAAGAACTGCGCACCGGCCTCATGCACGCCGCCGCCGATGGCGATGCGAGCGCCCTTGCTCACGGCATCCGCCACCAGTTCACCGACCTTGGCGACCGCCTTCTCCGTGATCAGCGGGCCGATCTCGCTGCCGGCCGTGAAGCCGTTGCCCACGCGCAGCGCGGCCACCTTCTTCACGTAGCGCTCGACGAACTGGTCGTACACGGCGTCGTGGATATAGAGGCGGTTGACGCAGACGCAGGTCTGGCCGGCGTTGCGGTACTTGGCCTGGATCGCGCCCTCGACCGCCGCGTCGATATCGGCATCCTCGAACACGATGAACGGCGCGTTGCCGCCCAGTTCCAGCGATACCTTCTTGACCGTGCCAGCGCACTGCTGCATCAGCAGGCGCCCGACCGGCGTGGAGCCGGTGAACGACAGCTTGCGCACCAGCGGATGGCCGGTGAACTGGCCGCCGATGGCCGCCGCGTCGCCGGTGACGATATTCAGCACGCCCGCCGGGATGCCGGCGCGCAGCGCCAGTTCGGCCAGCGCCAGCGCGCTGAACGGCGTCTCGTTGGCGGGCTTGACCACCATCGTGCAGCCTGCCGCCAGCGCGGGCGCGGCCTTGCGGGCGATCATCGCCGCCGGGAAATTCCACGGCGTGATGGCCGCGCAGACGCCGATCGGCTCGCGCACCACCACCAGCCGCTTGTCGGCGGCCGGGGAGGGAATCACGTCGCCGTAGAGGCGCTTGGCTTCCTCGCCGAACCACTCGATGAACGACGCGGCGTAGCGCACCTCGCCGCGCGCTTCGGCCAGGGGCTTGCCCTGCTCGCGGGTCATGATGGCGGCGAGGTCATCCTCGTTCTCGATGATGAGGTCGAACCACTTGCGCAGCAGCGCGGCGCGCTCCCTGGCGGTGCGGGCTTTCCAGGCGGGCAGGGCGGCGTTGGCGGCCTCGATGGCGGCCACGGCGCCGGCCTCGCGCATCAGCGGCACCGTGCCGACCTGCTCGCCCGTGGCGGGGTCGGACACGGCGACGGTGGCGGCGTCGGGGGCGTTGGTCCATTCGGCGCCGATCAGGGCCTGCTGGCGGAAGAGGGTGTTGTCCTTCAGTTGCATGGGTCTGGTCTCCGTTTCATTGGGCGGGGCTCAGGCGCCCTCGTATTCCTTCGCCACCTTGCGGTGGAAGTGCACGATGCCGTGCTCGCTGATGCCGCTGCGCTGGCGGTCGACCATGATCCGGCCCTGGCCGCGGTAGCCGCGCGACTTCAGGCCCTTCTGCACGCTTTCGACGAGGCGCAGGTCTTCCGGGCGGAACACGTCGCGATACCACTCGACCAGCTTCTTCTGGTCCTCGGTCAGTTCCTTGTTCAGGAAGTAGATCTCGTAGTGCTGGAGCGTGACTTCGGCGCTGGCCGGGAACTCGTAGATCACCGTCATGAAGTTGGCGCCCGGCGGCACGTTGAACATCGTGCAAGGCCAGGCCCAGAAGCCGCTGAAGCTCGGGTCCTTCACCGACTCGTCCAGCTTGAAGGACTTTTCCGACGACTTGGCATGGCCGAACTGCAGCGTCCAGTTGCCATGCAGCGTGTGGGTGTACTTGTCGACCTGCACCGAGTCCGAGAAGCCGGGGTGCGCCGGGCCGCAGTGGTAGCACTCCATGTAGTTGTCGACGATGGACTTCCAGTTGGCCGGCGTCTCGGTGACGAAGCGGGCGCCGAGGTGGAGTTCGTCGATCACCGGGCAGGCTGCGCGCATGCGGGCTTCCAGGCCAGGGAGTTGGTCTTCGACGGTGCCGGCGTCCGGGTTCATGTTGACGAAGACGAAGCCGGCGTATTCCTCGACCTTCACCGGCACGAGGCTGGACTTGTCCTTGTCGAAGTTCGGCACGTTGTCGCAGTTGCGGGCCAGCGCCAGTTCGCCGTCGAGCTTGAAGGTCCAGGCGTGGTACGGGCAGGTGATGACGTTCTTCGCGCGACCGCTGCCTTGCAGCAGTTGATGGCCGCGGTGCGGGCAGACGTTGTAGAAGGCGCGCAGCACGCCTTCGCGGTCGCGCAGTACGACGATGCTTTCGCCGATGATCTCGCGGGTCACGTAGTCGTTCGACTCGGCCAGTTCGCTGCGGTGGGCCACGCAGATCCAGCTATTGGCGAAGATTTTTTCCTTCTCGTACTCGAAGACGGCTTCCTTCGTGTAATACGAGGCGGGCAGGGTCCAGGCGTTCTCGTCGTCGGCGCAGAAGTTGGCGGGCAGCTTGACAGCGGCGTTGTCCAGGGTCTTCTCCATGATTCGGTTTCCTTTGGTTAATTTGTAGTTAAGCGTTAAATCGTGTTTAACAACAAGGCGGAAGAAAAAGCCCAGGGGGCGGGCAAAGTGTGAGCAATGAGTCGGGTCAGGCCGGCGGGGCGCCGCCCTGACCATCAAACCATCGGTCCATCAGACGTTGGCGACGACGGCTTCCCGGTCGGTGGTCGCGGCGGGGCTCTCGCCGTCCGGCCGGACGTCGGACTGGGCCGCCTCGATCAGGTGAGCCGGCGTGTCGGCGTGGTCCTGGATCAGCCAGCGGAACAGGCCGAACAGTTTGATGCCGAGGATGACCAGGAATGGAATGGCAGTCAGCACCACGGCTGTCTTCATGGTCTCCAGCGACGCCTTGACGAACAGCATGGCCAGCGGCACCAGCGTCAGCATCACGCACCAGAACACGCGGCTGGTCGGCGACGGGTCCTGTCCTTCCTTCAGGTTGCGCGTAGTGGTGGCAGCCACCGCGTAGGCCACGGCGTCGACGTGGGCGGCGAGGAAGACGATCATGATCGCCAGGTACACGGCCAGGAACACCTTGCCGGCCGGTAGCGCGCTCAGCAGCATTTCCACGGCCGTTTCGCCGCCGTGCTCCTTCAGGATGCGCGGCACGTCGATGGCGCCCGACATGAACTGGTGCATGCTGTAGCTTTCCAGCGCGCCGAAGAAGAACCAGCATCCGACGCTGCCGCCCAGCAGCAGGGCGTAGATGACTTCCTTGATCTTGCGGCCCTTCGACACGCGCGCCACGAACATTGCCACGCCCGGCGAGTACGACACCCACCACAGCCAGTAGAACACCGTCCAGCCGCGGCTGAAGGCGCCGTCGCCGGTGGGGTCGGTGAACAGGCTCATGTGCACGTAGTTCTGGAGCATCAGGCCCAGGCCGTTGACGATGTTGTTGCCGGAAAACAGGGTCGGCCCGATGGCGAACACGACGGCGGCCAGCAGCAGCGCGCCCCAGCAGACCATATGGCTCAGGCGCTGCATGCCGCCGTCGATGCCGATGTAGGCGCTCGCGGAGAACAGCACCGACACGCCGACGATCACGATCAGCTGCGTGACGAAGGTATCCGGCACGCCGAACAGGCCGGACAGGCCGCGCGTGAAGGTCGACGCCGTCAGCGCGATGGAAACCGTCAGCGCCCCGAACATCGTCAGCAGGAAGATCAGGTCCACCAGCCGGCCGACCGGCCCGGTGGCGCGAAAGCCCGTGATGGCCTCGATGATGGCCGCCAGGTTCAGCCCCTTGTTCTTGCGCACGTGGAAGTGGTACGCCATGGCCAGCGAGGGCAGGGCATACACCGCCCAGGCGCTCAGGCCCCAGTGGAAGAACGAGTAGCTGATGGAGTATTCCAGCGCCTCGCGCGTGCCGGTGGGCACGTTCAGGCCGGGCGACTGGTAGTAGTAGACCCACTCCATCACGCCCCAGTACATGGTCGACGACCCCATGCCGGCGCAGATGAACATGAAGACCCACGACAGCGTGGAGTACTCGGGCTTGCCTTCGCCCAGCCGCACGTTGCCGTACTTGCTGAAGGCCAGCGCCAGGCAGGCGATGACGCAGCCGAAGACGAAGATCTGCACCAGCGATCCAAAGGAGCGCGTGGACCAGTCGAAGAGTTGGGAGGCAGTGGCGGCCGCTTCGGCGGGCCAGCGGACCATGGCGATGACGGTGACCAGCACGGCGGTGAGCGTGCAGACGGTCAGGAATCCGTCGCGGCGGGGCGTGGATGTTTTCAAGTGGATCTCCTCCGATGCGTCTTGGCGCATAGGTGCTTTGTGGTGGAACTTGTCTACCCGGCGCGGTTGGGTCCGCGTTCTTGATTTGCTTTTTGTAAACCAATGGTTTACAGTAACCATTGGTTTACGCAAACTCTATGCAAAATCCCGGGGATGCACAAGCTCCGCGCTGAAAAAAACTGCATGTGTGCCGGATGGGCCTTCTCGCGGCAGGCGGGGGAGATGTGCCGCACGAATTCCGCGTCACGTCCTCCCGCGAATCCGGCGTCAGAGGGCGTCGGCGATGGCCTTGCCCACGTCGCTCGTCCCGGCCGTGCCGCCGGCGTCCGGTGTCAGCGGGCCTTCGCGCAGCACGGTCTCGATGGCGGCGAGGATGGCGTCATGCGCTTGCTTTCCTGCGGAACCTCCGAGGAAATCGAGCATCATCGCGCCCGACCAGATCATGCCGATGGGGTTGGCGATCTGCTTGCCGTAGATGTCCGGCGCCGAGCCGTGCACCGGCTCGAACAGCGAGGGGAATTTGCGCTCGGGGTTCAGGTTGGCCGAACCAGCCAGACCGATGGTGCCGGTACAGGCCGGGCCGAGGTCGGAGAGCAGATCGCCGAACAGGTTGGAGGCGACCACCACGTCGAAGCGCTCGGGCTGGAGCACGAAGCGGGCGCAGAGGATGTCGATGTGCTGGCTGTCCCACTTCACATCGGGGTATTGCGCGCCCAAGGCGGCGGTGCGCTCGTCCCACCAGGGCATGCTGACGGCGATGCCGTTGGACTTGGTGGCCGAAGTCAGCTTCCTGCGGGGACGCGATTGGGCCAGTTCGAAGGCGTACTTCAGGATGCGGTCGGTGCCGTGGCGGCTGAAGATCGACTGCTGCATCACGATCTCGCGCTCGGTGCCTTCGTACATGCGGCCGCCGACCGAGCTGTACTCGCCCTCGGTGTTTTCGCGGACCACGTAGAAGTCGATGTCGCCGGGCTTCCTGTTGGCCAGCGGGCAGGGCACGCCAGGCAGCAGGCGCACCGGGCGCAGGTTGACGTACTGGTCGAACTCGCGGCGGAACCTGAGCAGCGAGCCCCACAGCGAGACGTGGTCGGGCACCTTGTCGGGCCAGCCCACGGCGCCGAAGTAGATGGCGTCGAAGCCGTCGATCTGTTCCTTCCAGTCGTCCGGCATCATCTTGCCGTGGCGGAGGTAGTAGTCGCAGTTGGCCCATTCGAAGTGACGCACTTCGATGGGCAGGTTGAACTTGCGCGCGGCGGCTTCGACGACGCGCAGCCCTTCGGGGAGGACTTCATTGCCGATGCCGTCGCCGGCGATGGCAGCGATACGGAATGCATTCGGAGAAGGTTTGGTCATAGCGGTGTCTCGCTCGTGTCTGGTGGTCAGGACGCGATCGAGGATGCCGGGAAACCCCGCGCGGATCATCCGCGCAACCGTGGATACAGGAAACACGAATCGTGAACAATCTGCCCCCACTGGAAGACCTGCGGGTGTTCTGCCTGGTTGCCCAGCGCGCCAGCTTCGTCGCCGCCGCGGAGGAACTGGGCAGCTCGCCCGCCTATGTCAGCAAGCGCGTCAAGGCGCTGGAGCAGGCGATGGGCGCGCAACTGCTGCACCGGAGCACGCGCCAGGTGTCACCGACGGAAAACGGCGACCGCGTGTGCCGCTGGGCGCGCCACGTGCTCGACGAGATCGGCCAGTTGATGGACGACGTCTCCGCTGCCGGCGGCGCGCCGCGCGGGCTGGTGCGGATCGGCAGCAGCGTGGGCTTCGGCAGGCGGCATGTCGCACCGCTGATCTCCACGCTGTGCGAGCAGTACCCCGGCCTGGAAATCCGCTTCGACGTGTTCGACAAGCTGGTCGACCTCGTGGCCGAGGGGATCGACCTTGACATCCGCATCGGCAACGACATCGCCCCGCACCTGATCGCGCGCCGGCTGGCGCGCAACTGGCGGGTGCTGTGCGCGGCCCCATCCTATCTCGCGGCGCGCGGCGTGCCGCAGACGCTCGACGCGCTGACGGAGCACGACTGCCTCGTCACCAAGGAGCGCGACCATCCCTTCGGCATCTGGCGCATGACCGGGCCGGAGGGCGACCGCAACGTCAAGGTCGGCGGGCGCCTGTCGTCCAACCACGGGGAGATTGTCACGAGCTGGGCGCTGGCCGGGCATGGCGTCATGCTGCGCTCGGTGTGGGACGTCGAACCTGACCTCAAGGCCGGCCGCCTGGTGCAGGTACTGCCCGACTACCGCCAGGACGCGGATATCTGGGCGGTGTATCCTTCGCGCCTTTCCGGCTCCACACGGCTGCGCGCCTGCGTCGAGTTTTTCATGCGGCATCTCGGGGATGCCACCGGGGAATCCAGAACATGACAGAAAACAGCTTTGCATTCCGCCTCAAGGAACTGCTCGAACACAAGAAACTCACGCTGCAGGCGGTGGCGAACGCGCTCGACGTGTCGCGCCCGGCCGTCCACAAATGGACGAAGGGCGGTGAGATCGACTACGAGAAGCTGCGCAAGCTGGCGGCGTTCCTTGGCGTCAACTGGATCTGGCTGCGCTACGGCGAGCAGGCGCGGCAAGAGGCGGAAACATCGAGCGCGGTGGAAATCCCCATGACCGACATGCGCCGCCGCTACACGGCCGAGATCATGGAGAGCGAGGCGCGCATGAAGCTGGCGCAGGAGGGCGCGCGCATCGTCACGTGGGAATGGAACCTGATCACGGACGATGTTACCTACTCGTCCAACGTCGAAGCCGTGTATGGCTGGCGCATCGTCAGCAACGAGAGCTTCTGGAAGCATGTGCATGCCGATGACGTTCCCATGATGAACGCGGCCTACGAGGAATCGCTGCGCACAGGCCAGGCGCACGAGTTCGACTTCCGCCTGTACCAGCCCGACGGCGGCATCCGCTGGATTTCGTCCCGCGCCACACCGGTGCGTGAACTGGACGGGCGCATCGTCAAGATTGTCGGCATCAGCATGGACAATACCGCGCGCAAGCTCGCCGAGCAGTCGCTGCGCGACCAGCAGGCGCGGTTCCGGGCGGTGTTCGAGTTGACGTCGGAAGGCATGGCATTGCTGGACGGGGATTTGCGCTGTGAGTCGGTCAATGCGGCGCTGGTGGAGATGGTCGGCTGCGATGTCGGTGAACTGCTGGGCGGCGGGTTCGCCCGACGTTTCGCCGATGCCGGGGCGCGCCTGCGCAGGATGACGCATGCCCGGCCGCGGGTGGAGTTCGGCGCCGAGTTGCAACGGGGGGACGGAAGTGGGCTGACGGTGACGGTCCGCGCGATGCTGGAGCGCAGCGAGGACGGCGCGTCGTACTACGCGCTGGCGATGCGGGCGGCCTGACTGGCCTCGGGTCGCGGCGGGCCGCTTCCACTGCGGCGTCGACGCTGACAGAGTTGGCGGCAGAGTGCGGCCTGTCTCGCGGTTACTTTGCAAGCGCTTTTCGGCGTAGCACAGGAATTTCGGCGCACCGTTGGCCTCTGCAGCAGCGAGTCGAATTGGCCCTGTCGGCCCCGGGACCAACGCAGATTGGAAGAGACCGGAGATTATGCTTTTCACATCCCAACTGCCACGCGCTGATGCTATGGACGCCATGTGCAGTCCGATCGTGAGGCTCCTGTGCTCGACGAGGCTATAGAGCCTGTATCGCATCCAGTCATCCTCAATTTGTAAGGATGCGCCAGCATCGCCTATGCTGTCCCATGCGACAGGTGTAAATCTGCGCGAGACAGAATACCCATAAAAAACAAGAAGGGGAAAGTCCCCGAGACGGACCGGCGCCATGAAGCTGCGCGGTCCGCGCGATGGCGTTCGCCCGCGTCATGGGGCGGAGTGTTCGCAAGCGGGGTGATTGAAGTCTCGTAGGCGGGATACCCCCGCTGACAAAAGCATGGCAGATACTTTCCTGTTTAGTAGACCTTTCACATTTCTTGCCTGTCCGGGCATGGCAGAAGTCAGGGCCGGCGTCGATGCACTGGAAACCCTCCCCGGGCATTTGTTCTGGCTCGAGAACGAGGACTTCATCCGCCGGGTTCACGTGCCGGACTTCCTGGCGCAGAGCCGCGCCGCCCTTGAAGCCGTGATGCCAGGCGGGCCAGCGCTGGTTGATGCCTGGGCAGACGAGATCCGGCGCAGTACCAGCCTCCTGCCCGAGCTGCAGCGTCTGGATCCGGACGCGGCCGCCGCCGCGCACTCGTATTGCTATTGGCGCTACTCCGCGGACGTGCTCGGGCGCTCCCAGGGGATTCCCCGAAGCGTCATCGAGCGCCAGTTTGACCGCGCGGTGGCGCCGCGCGACGGTGCGCACAAGCTCCAGTGGATCTGTCCATGCTGCGACGGACAAGCCCACTACCAGGTCGATGGCTTGCTCGCGATGCAGCGGCCGGCGCGGCAGGGCGGGTTCTCTGTCGAATGCCGGCACTGCGGACATCAGGAACGGTTATACGCCGGCTTCCTGCATGCTGGTCGCCTGGAATGCCGCTGCAGTGTATGCGTGGGCTTCGTCCAGACACTGGCCGGCCAACTGGCCAGGCCAGCGCGCAAACTGGCTGCCAGTCTCGAAGAGTATGCATGGAAGCAAGCCACCGATACCGCCACGGAAATCCGCGAACTCAAGGAAGCCGCCGTGCAAATGCTGGCACGCGGCGACAGGCGGTCGGACAACGCAACGGCCTTCGCCCTGGCCCTTCAGTCCGGCCAGGACCGCCCCATCCCGGACGTTCTCAGCCAGCTGGATCCCACGCTCGAAGGCAGGCTCGACAAGAATCCACGAGCGTGGGCCCTGCTGTGCGAATTGCTGTATGAGGGCGTGCTGGACAGCGAATGCGCGATCTACGACCAGGACGGATACCAGCGCGTGGCGCTTGAGATTTCTTTATTGGAAGATGATCAGGTGTCCGCAGGGGGCACCGTGCTGGACGATCTCAACGTCTTGCTCAAGGGTTACCTTCCGACCGAGCGCGATGCATTCGTGCGCTGGCTGACAGCGCTGAAGCGGCTACGACTTTGCACCTCCAGGTTCAATGCCGCCGTTGACGTTTCCTGGAAACCCAACCTGGAGCATTACCGCATCGTTACTGCCAGACGACCAGATGGCAGGGACGTGTCGAGCCCGTATGCCAGCATCTCGCAGCTGCTCGCGCCCCGCGCGCGCCGCCCCGAACGGCCTGTGTATCTGGATGCCGAACTGGAGGCCGTGCAGTTGCTGAAAGCCCTTGGCTATATCGTCCTCAGTCCGGAGGATATCCGCTTGCAAAAAGACCATATGGAGGACATTTTTTGAGCGGCGCCGGCGTCATAGCGGGTGGCGGTCAGCCGGCCAGGCCCTCCAGTTCTTGCCGCAAGGGGGCGTATGCACCGGCATGGCTGGCAGCCACTGCCGCGGCGGCAGCGGCCTGGCGCGCCTGTGCCGCAAGGTCGGGCCGTGGCTCGGCCAGGAGCGCGGCTATCCAGCCGCCCATGGCGGCATCCCCGCAACCTACGGTGTCGGCAACGTTCACCCGGAACGCCGGCTGCTCCACCACGGTTTCGGACCGGATCAGGGTCAGGCCGTCGGCCCCGCGTGTGAGCATGATGGTGGCGTCCGGCGCCATGGCCCGCACCTGGGCGAGCGCGGCGTCCAGGGCCAGCGCCGGAAACAGGCCCGCCAGGTCTTCATCCGAGATCTTGACGTAGGCGGCCAGCCGCAGCATGTGCGCGAGCGCCTCGCCATAGCCCGGCGCATTCATCAGCTTGCGGTAGTTCGGGTCGAAGGCAATGCGCTTGCCGGCGCCGGCCGCCAGCGTGGCTTCCTTGCACAGGCACGCGGCCAGCGGCTGACGTGCCAGGCTGATGGAGCCAAAGTGAATGACTTGCGCCGCCTGGCGCCAGCCCTGCGGCAGCCGGGACGGGTCGAAATGCAGGTCGGCGCTGTCGTCACCCACGAAGAAGTACTGCGGAGGATGACGCGAAGCGACAAACGCCAGGAACGGCGAGCGTTCGACACGTTGCAGGAAGCGCATGTCCAGTCCGGCCTGCTCGCTGGCCCGGGCCAGTGCATCGCCGAACAGGTCCTGGCTGACCGCGCCGGCAAAGGCCGTGTCGATGCCCAGGCGCGCGCCGACGCGTGCCACGTTCCAGCAGGAACCGCCTGGCAGGCTGAGCCATGTTCCGTCGGCCTGGAGAACCATGTCGGTGAGAGCCTCCCCGAATACGACGTAGCGGGGCAAGGATTTGGACATCGATGACTCCTGGATCTGAGCCCGCGCGAACTGCGCGGCTGGATTGAATTGGGGAAGCGGGCGGCCGGGCTGCTGCGTCCGGCAGATATCAGTCCGGCGTCATGGCCCTGGCGCGGCACGCGCGGCGGATCAGCGCGGTTGTCGACGCGTCGTGCAACTGTCCCGGCGCACCTTCCAGTTCGCGCTCAATCGGGCGGGCCAGCATCTTGCCAAGTTCCACACCCCATTGATCGAAGGAATTGATGTTCCAGAGTGTGCCTTGCACGAATGTGCGATGTTCGGACATGGCGAGCAAGGCACCCAGGTGAAACGCATCCAGGCGCTGCAACAACAGGGTGTTGCTGGGACGGTTGCCTTCGAACACCAGGTGCGGCACCAGCGCCTCATCGATCTGCCCATCTGCGCGCACCTCGTCGGCGGTGCGTCCGCGCAACAAGGCTTCGCCTTGCGCAAAGCAGTTGGCCAGCAGCTTGGTATGGTGGCCGGGCAAGTCGCTGTGCGGTTGCAGGCAGGCGATGAAGTCCACCGGTACCAGCTGCGAGCCCTGGTGCACCATCTGGAAATAGGCATGCTGGCCGTTGGTGCCGGTGGTGCCCCATACCACCGCGGCCGAGCCAGCCTCCAGCGCGGCGCCGTCGTGCTGCACCGACTTGCCGTTGCTCTCCATTTCCAGTTGCTGCAAGAAGGCCGGGAGCAGTTCCATCGGCTCGCAATAGGGCGCCACGCAGCGGCTGCCTGCGCCCAGGAAGCTGCGGTACCAGACATCGAGCAGGCCGAGAATCATCGGCAGGTTCTGCTCGGGCGGCGCACTGGCGAAATGCCGGTCCATGGCCCTGGCGCCATCCAGCAGCAGGCGGAACCGGTCAAAGCCGATCGCCACGGCGATCGACAGGCCGACCGCCGACCACAATGAGAAGCGGCCGCCGACCCAGTCCCAGAACGGGAACATATTGACCGGGTCGATGCCGAATGCGGCCACGGCGTCGCGGTTTGTCGACACCGCCACGAAATGGCGGGCCAGGCTGGCCTGCGTGGCCCCGTGGCGCACCAGCCAGTCGCGCGCGGTGCGGGCGTTGGCCATGGTTTCCAGCGTCGTGAACGTCTTGGAACAGACGATCACCAGCGTGGTGGCCGGATCCAGGCGTGGCAGCTTGCCAGCCAGATCGCAGCCGTCCACGTTGGCGACGAAATGCATGCGCGGCGCGCATTCCGCATCCTGTACCAGGGCGCGGCACACCATGCGCGGCCCAAGGTCGGAACCGCCGATGCCGATGTTGACCACATCCGTGATGGCGCGGCCGTCAAAACCTGTCCATGCGCCGCTGCGCACTGCCTCTGCGAAGCGCTCCATCTGTGCTAGCACTGCCGACACGTCGGCTTCCACCGGCACGCCCAACGCCCTGTAGGCGTCGCCAGGGCGGGCGCGCAGCGCCATGTGAAGCGCGGCGCGGCGCTCGGTGGTGTTGACCGGCTCGCCGGCAAACATGGCGTCGCGCCGCTCGCACACGCGCGCCTGGCTGGCTAACTCGAACAGCAGGGCCAGGGTTTCCTCGTTGACGCGGTTCTTGGCGTAGTCAAGCGTCAGGCCGCAGGCCTCGGCCGTCAGGCGCTCGGAACGGACCTGCCCGTGCGGGCCCGCGAACCAGTCGCGCATATGGGTGTGACGAATCCTGGCGGCGTGCTCACGCAAGGCCTGCCAGGCAGGGAGGGATGTCGACATCAGGGCTGCTCCATGCAGTGCTCGGGGTGCGGTGATCGGGAATGCGGCTACATCTCTTCGTGCCAGGCCATGCCGTCGCGTGACAGGAGGGCGCTGGATGCCGCCGGCCCCCATGTGCCGGCGGTGTACAGCTTGGGCGCCGAGTTGGTGTTCTCCCATGTCTTGAGAATGGGCGCGACCCAGCGCCAGGCCTGGACCTGTTCGTCCCTGCGCACGAACAAGCCCAGCCTGCCGCGGATGACATCCAGCAGCAGGCGCTCGTACGCGCCCATGCGGCGTACGAGCCGACCTGCCTCCGGGCGCTGCAGATCCAGCGAGGCCGGCACCAGCGCTTGCGTGTCACCGGGCTGCTTGGCCAGGAAATAGAGCCGGATGCTCTCTTCCGGCTGCAACGTGATGACCAGCCGGTTTCCCGCCGGCGTCCCCAGCGGGCGCGCGAACAGGGCGCAGGGCACATCGTGGAAGTGGATGACGATCTCGGCCACGCGCGACTGCATGCGCTTGCCTGTGCGAAGGTAGAAGGGCACGCCGGCCCAGCGCCAGTTGGCAATTTCCGCCTTGATGGCGACGAAGGTCTCGGTCCGGCTCTCGGGCGGGATGCCCGGCTCCCTGACATAGCCAGGCACCGGGTCGCCCCCGGCCGCACCGCGGCAGTACTGGCCACGCACGACTTTCTCGGCGACTTCCTCGGGCCGGATCGGCCGGAGTGCCTTGAGGATCTTCAGCTTCTCGTCGCGGATGGCGTCTTCGGACAGGCTGGTGGGAGGTTCCATGGCCACCATGCACAGCAACTGGAGCAAGTGGTTCTGCACCATGTCGCGCAGCGCGCCGATGCCGTCGTAGAAATTGCCGCGCCGCTCGACGCCCAGCTCCTCGGCAATGGTGATCTGCACTTCCTTTACCCACTCGCGCCGCCATAGCGGCTCGAACAGGACGTTGCCGAAGCGCACCGCCATCAGGTTCTGCACGGATTCCTTGCCCAGATAGTGGTCGATGCGATAGATCTGGTCCTCGGCAAAGAACTTCGCCACCGCCGCATTGATCGCCTCGGATGATTCCAGGTCATGGCCAAGCGGTTTTTCCAGCACGACGCGGCTGCGTTGGCCCGTGAGCCCTACCCGCGCCAGCTGCTCGCAGATCCTGACGAAGAGGTGTGGCGCGGTGGCGAGGTAGCACACCACCACCGGCGCGGCGCGGGCATTCACCAGCTCGGCCAATGCGTCGAAGCCCGGCTCGGTATTGGCGTCGACCTGCAGGTAGATGATGCGCTCCAGGAAGCCCGGCCAGGACGATGCCACGACGCTGCCTGCCAGCGCGGGCAGTACCTCGTCGTTGAGCATGGCAAGGTAGGCTTCGTGGTCCAGCGGCTGGCTGCCCAGCGCGAGGATGCGACCTTGCGGGTGCAGTGCGCCTGCCGCATGCGCGTCGAACAGCGCGGGCAGGAGCTTGCGGCGGGCCAGGTCGCCAGTGGCGCCGAACAGTACGAAATCGAAATCCGGGGCCGGTGCGCCGGTCTTGGTGCTATCCATCATTTCACCTGGAAAGGTCTGAAGGTGTACGGGTATGGCCGGGCGCTATCTCGGTGCCGCCCAGCCCTTGTAGTCGCGGACATTGGCGCGCGTGACCAGCGTCGAGGGCAGCAGCACCACCGGCTTGGCAGGCCGCTGGCCGTTCATCATGCCGACGCCGAGCTGCACCGCGGTGCGGGCAATGGCCCACGGATCCTGGCTGGCCGAGGCCTGCACCAGCGTGTCGGCCTTCAGCGCCGCCTCGATGTCGGGTGCGCCGTCGACGGATGCGATCAGGATGCCGCGCCGGTTGAGCTGCCGGGCGGCCAGGTCGGCCCCGACCGCCTGCGGGTCATTGATGGTGAAGACCGCATCCACCTTGGGGAAGCGCGTCAGGTAGAGCTGCATCACGTTGAGCCCGCCTTCGCGCGATCCCTTGGCGTCCTGGTCGTCGGACAGGATGCGGATGTCCGGATGTTTTGCCAGCACCGCCTTGCAGCCCCTGACGCGGTCCAGCACGGCCGACACCGGCGGCCCGTTCTGGATGATGAGGTTGCCGCGGCCCTTGAGCTGTTCGGCCAGGAAGCCGCAGGCCAGCTCGCCGGCCTGGAGGTTGTCGGTTTGCACGGTGGCGTCCGCGCCCGCCGCGGCCACGTCCACCGCCACCACCACGATGCCCGCCTTCTTCGCCTTGCGCACGGCCGGTTCGATGGCGCGCGCGTCGGCGGCATTGATCAGAATCAGATCCACGCCGGCGACGATAAAGCTGTCGATGTGCGAGAACTGCTTGTTGAGGTCATAGTCGGCCGACAGCACGGTGACCTTGGCCTGCGGGTTGACCTGCTTCGCCGCGGCTTCGGCGCCTCGGGCCAGTGCCACGAAGTAGGGGTTGCCGAGCGAGCCGAGCGTGACGCCTACCTTCTTCAATTGCCGTGGCGCGGCAGCCGCGACGGTCCCAGTGGCCGGGGCTTGTGCCATGGCGCCGGCAATGCTGCACGCCCCAAGCGCGACTACCATCAGGAATTGCTTGATCACTTCCGTCTCCTGCGCGTGCTCAAGTGCGGGCCGAGCCCTTCTGGCGATAGCGGTCCAGTGCGACCGCGCCGATAATCACCAGGCCCTTGATGATGTACTGCCAGATGTCCGACACGCCCAGCAGCACCAGGCCGTTGGAGAGTGCCGCGATGATCAGCGCGCCGATCAGCGTGCCGCCGATGGAGCCGACGCCGCCAACAAAGCTGGTGCCGCCCAGGATCACTGCGGCGATTGCATCCAGCTCATAGGATTGCCCCAGCTGCAGGCCGTTGGCCGCGTACAGGCGCGAGGCGGACATCACGCCGCCAAGCCCTGCCAGCAGGCCGGACACCGCATAGACGAACAGCAGTACCCTCCACACCTTGATGCCCGACAACCGCGCCGCCTCGGCGTTGCCGCCCACGGCGTAGATCTGCAGCCCCAGCACCGTCCGGCGCAGCACGAACCAGGACACCGCGACCACGGCACCGGCAATGATCACCAGCCAGGGCACGCCCAGCACGTCACCATTGCCGATGAAGGCAAAACCGATGTCGGGGTTGTAAAGCGTGCTGTCATGTCCGGCCAGCCGCGCCAGCCCGCGCACCGCGGTCAGGCTGCCCAGCGTGACGATGAAGGGCGGCAGCTTCATGAAGGCGATCAGCGTTCCGTTCACCAACCCGAACAACAGGCCGCACAGCAGGGCGGCGGGCACGCCGAGCGCGGACAGTTGCGGCGTCAGCGAAGTCAGCATCGCCGCTACGGCCGAGATCGAGAGGATGGAGCCGACCGACAGGTCGATGCCGCCGGTCAGGATGACGAAGGTCATGCCGGCCGCCAGCACCAGGTTGATCGACGCCTGCTGCGCGATGATCGACAGGTTCTGCAGGCTGGCGAAGTTGTCGGTCAGCAGCGTGAAGCCGGCACACAGCAGCACCAGCACAGGCAGCATGCCCAGCGCCCGCAGGCGCTCCTGCGTGGTGGCGCCGCGGCGGCTGGCCAGCGTGCGCGCCGCGCCGTGTGAAGAAACTGCGTGTGCCGTCGGGTGGATCGAATTGCGCATGGTGTCTCCTGAATCTGTGTGGCGGTGCTTGCCGCCGGCCGTCTGTGCGGTCTCGGGGGATGGTCGGTTCAGTGCAGCGCGGTGGCTGGCGTTGGCTCGGCAGCACCGGTGGCGAGGGCGATGATGCGTTCCTGCGTGGCGGCGGCATCCGGGCAGGCGCGTACCTCGCCAACCAGCCGGCTTTCGCGCATCACCAGCACGCGATCGCACAGGCCTACCACCTCCGGCAGTTCGCTGGAAATCAGCAGGACGGCGACGCCGGAGCGGGCCAGCTCGTCGATGAGGCGGTAAATCTCGGCCTTGGCGCCGATGTCGACGCCACGTGTGGGCTCGTCCAGGATCAGCACACGCGGCTTCGTTTCCAGCAGGCGCGACAGCATCACCTTCTGCTGGTTTCCGCCCGACAACGAGCCGACATTGACGCGGGGATGCGCCACGCGAATGCCCAGCGAGCGGATGGCGTCGGCCGTGCGCCGGCGCGCGCTGGCACGATTGAGCCGGCCGCCGTGCAGCGCATCCCGTGCGGCGACGATCAGGTTGATGTTCTCGTGCACGCTCTGGTCAAGGAAAAGGCCCTGCAGCTTACGGTCTTCGGTCAGGTAGGCAATGCCGGCGTCGATGGCCTGGCGCGGATGGTGAATGACCATTGGCGAGCCAGCGAGGTACACCGCGCCGCTGGTGGGCGTGTCGGCGCCAAAGACCAGCCGCGCCAGTTCCGTGCGGCCCGCCCCGACCAGGCCGGCCAGGCCAAGGACCTCTCCGGCACGCAGGTCGAAGCTGCAATCCCGCACGCGCCGCCCGTCAGACATATTGCGCACGGACAGCACAATGTCGCCCGCTTGCGTTTCGCCATGCGTCTTGGTGTAGAAGCCCGACAGGTCGCGGCCGACCATCATCTTGACCAGCGCCGCCTGGGTCAGCCCGGCCTTTTCCAGGGTGCCGACGTAGCAGCCGTCACGCAGCACGGTGACGCGGTCGGCCAGTTCGTCGATCTCGGCCATGCGGTGGCTGATGTAGATGATGGCCATACCGTCGGCCCGCAACTGGCGGATCAGCGCGAACAGGCGGTCGGTCTCGCGGGTAGACAGCGGAGTGGTGGGTTCATCCATCACCAGGATGCGGTTCTCGAAATGCACCGCGCGGGCGATTTCCACCAACTGGCGCTGGGCGATCGACAGGCGCTCGACCAGGGTCTGCGGCGTGAAGTCCGCGCCGAGCCGGGCCAGCGTGGCCTCGCAGGCCCGTGCCATGGCGGCGCGATCCACCATGCCGTGGCGGTGCAGGTGGCGTCCCAGGTAGATGTTCTCGGCCACGCTCAGGTTGGGCGCCAGGCTCAGTTCCTGGTAAATCACCGCGACGCCGTGGGCGCGGGCCGCGAGCGGGCCGTCGATGACGACCGGATGGCTGGCAATGCGGCACTCGGCACCATCGTCGGCGATATAGGCGCCCGCGAGGATCTTCATCAGCGTCGACTTGCCGGCGCCGTTCTCGCCCATCAGCGCGTGGACCTCGCCGGGATAGATCGTCAGCTGGACATTGCTGAGCGCCTTGACGCCGGGGAAGGTCTTGGAGATGTTGCGCATCTCCAGCAGCGGCGCCGCAGCGGCGTGCCGTGGGGCGGTGATCGTGTCAGACAGTGGCATGGCTGGCCTCCGGAACCATGGCGGACGCGCCCTTGAGCAGTTCCGCACGCGGCGAGAAGTTCATGAACATCGGCAGGGATGCAGCCCCGACTGCGCCGGCGTTGGCCCCGAAGCAGCCGCGTACGATGCGCGCGGCTGGGCGTGCCTCCGGGGCGCTGTCGTCCAGCACCTGCTGCAGGCGCTCGATCAGCGTAGCCATCAGGCCGCCGTCGATATCGGCATCGAAGATCACCAGCGGCACGTCCAGCACGGCCAGCGCGGATTGCAGCGCAGGGGCCAGCGCGTCCACGCAGTCATCCACCCATTCCGCCACGGCCGGGTGCTTCAGTTCCACCTGCCGTTGCAGATCGGCATGGACGTGCACCGTCACACCGTGGTGGCGCAGGTGGCGCGTCAGCGCGTTGAGCGAGGCGCGCGAGATCAGGATGTCCCGCCGGCGGCCCGGCATTGCCGGGGCGGAGGACAGCGTGCTGGGCGGCACCGGCATCATCGCGATGTCGCCGGCATTGCCCGAGACCCCGCGCACGCAGTCGCCGTTGAGCACCACGCCTGCGCCGATGGCCGGGCCAAGGAAGACGTAGAGAAAGTGCTGGGCATGGTGACGGCCGTAGAAGAGTTCGGCCACCGCGGCCGCAGTGCCGTCGTTCTCGCCGAACACCGGCAGTCCGGTGGCCGCCGCCAGCATGGCGGGGAAATCCGCCTCGTCCCAGGCGCGAAAAGTAGCCTGGAAGGCTTCGCCCTGCACGTCGAGTTCACGCAGCCACGCGCCCAGGTTGTAGGGTTGCGCAACGCCAATGCCAAGCAGGCGCTTCTGCTCGGCCGGGGTGAGCAGGGCGCGCATTTCGTCGATGTCGCGGCGCACCAGCTCAAGCGCCTGGTCGGGGTGGGGCAGCACCATCTGGTGCGCGCGGCTGGCCAGTATGTGGCCGGCAAAGTCGACCATGACGGCCTCCATGCTGCCGCGGTCAAGCCGCACGCCAATGCCGAAGGCCCCCTTGGGCTGCAGGCGGATCAGGCTGGCAGGCTGTCCGCGCTGGCCTTCCACGCGCCGCCCCGAAAGCTGGACCAGGCCCTCGTCGGTCAGTGTCTGCACGATGCTGCCGACGGCGGTATTGGTGAGCTGCGCCATGCGGGCCAGGTCTGCCTTGGATGCTTCCCCGGCGCGACGCAGGGCCAGCAGCAAGGCCCGCTCGTTGTAAAGGCGCAGGCTGGCGGAGTTGACGCCACGGCCTGCCTTGGATGCGTTCATCTTATCTCCGGTCCGGTGTGCTCCAGGTCTGTGCTCCTGGGCATCATTAATTAATTCATGTTGAATTAAAGAACAGAGCAAGGAAGAACTCAACTACGGGGAAACCCTCGGGGCCGCTTTTGAGGCCGCCAAAACGGGGTGGATTCGGGGTTACTCGCACTCTTCGCGAAATCAGGCGGTGTTCGCGGTTGAGGCGGTCCAGCACCGCGCAGCGTAGTGTGTCCAAAGCGCGGATGGCGGCCGACATAGAAGGCGACGATACCGATTACGCTCTCCAGCCCGAGAGGCCAATTTCGCAGCTCCCACGTGCCATGAGAGATGGCAATGGATCAGTCTGCTCGGATCGGGTTGTAGCACCCAGCCTTTCAGAAATTCGGGAAGTTGAGCCGATTCGCCACGCTTCTACTAAGCTGATTCAGTGCCTATACCCTATTGACTTAGATTTTTCTTACGTCAGAATTAAGGAAAGCTTTGGTCAGGGAATCAAAGAGACGCTGAACTGTTCCCTGTGGTTTCAAGCGCGGTGATCCGAGGCATGGACAGGAAGATGCCTCTTAGTCATTGGAAAAGTGAACAGAACATCATCATCCAATGGGGCATACGGCGGTTCGTACGCGAGTGTTTTTGAACGGGGGCAGAAATGACGACGGCACGGGCTGGAACCAAAGGGGAGGCCATCAGACTCCTCGAAGCGGCGGGCGTAGGACTCATCGACCTCGATTATGAGACTGGTTGGCAAGACGCTTCTGAACTTAGTCATCTGGGCGAGAAATCCGGCGTCCGCGTAGAGTACCGTGGCCATGAGAGTATCGCCGTCAGCTCGCCGGCGGCACTTGTTGCCGGCTTGAAGCGCCCCAAGCTAACGTTCCGTCAACGCAATCTCTATTGCCAGTTTGTGTTGAGCGAATTGACTGCGAATGAACTGGCAGCCCTGGAAGCGAAAGCCATGAGGCTTGGCGACTACATCCTTGCCGGGCACCTGCTGCGGGACGCCGATACGTTCTGGGTCGAGTAACCCCGACGCAAAAGTAATCCCTCAGGCCCCGAAGGCTTGGCATCAGCACACCTCTTTGGCTATGCTGCAAGTTCGCGACGTCATGCTGCAATGGGCAGTTGCGACAAATCCCAACGATGGAAGCAGTCCCAGCACAATCTGTGCGGATCAAATTTTGAGGACGAGATGGCAACTGGCACTGTAAAGTGGTTCAACAGCGAAAAGGGCTACGGATTCATCACGCCGGACGATGGCGGCAAGGACTTGTTTGCTCATCACAGCGAAATCCAGGGTACTGGATTCAAGGCACTGGAGGAGGGCGCGAAGGTAGAGTTTGAAGTCACGCAAGGCCAGAAAGGCCCACAGGCTTCAAATATCCGCAAGCTATGACCACCTGAGTACGCTGAGCAGCCCGAACGGCAAAAAAGCCCTTCTCTAATTGCGAAGGGCTTTTTGTCTGTTGGTGCGGGACAAGGATTGGGAAGACCGGAGGAAGCGGCGCGCGTGCCGGTCCGGAACCTGGCCCTGAGATTGTCACCGGCCGGTAATCAGCAGCCCAAGCAAGACCACCACCGAGAGGCCGAGCACGAATGTCAGCGCCTGCCAGAAGCGCAATGGATTTCTCTCCATCAGTGGTGGAGTCGCGCGCTGCCAGAGTGGCTGGGCAGGGATGTGCAATGCCTGAATAAACTCGGACATCGTTTCATGCCGTTTCAGTGGATTGGGATGCAGTGCCTTTCGCACAGCTTCATCGACCCACACTGGCAGATCGGGGCGTAGCTCGCGCAGCGAAAGGTAGCGCAAGCGCCGAAAGTTCGAGCGATCGCGCACCTGCGTCACCTGCAATCCATACGGCAGTTTTCCGGTCAGCATCTGATAGGTCAGTGTCGCCAGCGAGAACAGATCGGATGCCACAGTGCCACCGTCTCCAATCAAGTATTCAGGAGCGGCGTACTGCAGTGTGCCGACTGGTTTATCGGGGCGTGGATTCCGCGTGCCTTCGGCCAGCCCTGCCACGTGTACAGTCCCAAAATCCATGATCCTGACCGTGCCGGACCGATCGATCATGGCATTCTCCGGACGCAGGTCCTGATGCAGCATCTCGCGTCGATGAAAGGCCTGCAACCCGACTGCCAACTGGGCGACGATCGCGCGTACCGCGTCCAGGTCCGGTGATGGATGATCGATCATCCATTGCCCCAGGGTCTGGCCGTCGACATACTCCATCGCCACGTACAGGTGCTTGCGCTGCCGGTCTGCAATGTGTGGCCTGACCACGTGCTGGTTGTCAACGCGTCTGGCCACCCATTCCTCTAGCAGGAACCCGTCGAGATGCGCCGCATCTTCGTATCGGTCCACGGCTGGGATCTTCAATGCGACAAACTGGCCGCTATCATCGTCCACTGCCAGATGCACATGGCTGCGGGCACTGGCATGAAGCTGCCGAACGATCGTGTAGCCCTCGAACTTCATGCGGGGCGCAAGAGGCGGCGGCAGGGCGAGGCGTTCGGCTTGCATGCGCGCGCTCGCCGCATCGAGTTCCGGCAAGGCATCGACGCGCGCGATTTGCACCGTCACGTTGTCCTGGCTGCCTCTTTCGATCGCAACCGCGGCCAGGGCTTGCGCGGCGCGCTGCAGATCGCCGGCACTGGCGGCCAGCGCCCGGTGGACATCCGCGGCGTCCAGATGCTCGTAGGCGCCGTCGGTGGCAAGCAGATAGACTTCGCCGGCTTCCAAGTCCCAGGCGCGATAGTCAATCTCAACGGACGGACCCGTCCCCAGGGCACGACCCAAGTAAGCTTCCGACGCTGAAACGCATATCCGATGATCGTTGGTCAGCTGCTCCAGCGTATGGCGGTGCAACCGGTAGACGCGGGTATCGCCAACGTGCACCAGGTGAGCCTCCCGCGCCTTGAAAATGAGCGCGCTGAAGGTGCATACGTAGCCCCGGTCGCTGTCGAAGCGGGCATCGCTGCGCCGGGTCTGCGCGTGCAGCCACGAGTTGATGGCTGCCAGCACGCGCTGTGCTGATCGCCGCACTGTCCAGGCTTCGGATGTGCAATAGTAATCCTCAAGAAAGGTTCGCACGGCCGCGGCGCTAGCCACCTGGCTCACCGCGCTTGTACTGATGCCGTCCGCCAGTGCCAGCGCGATTCCCTTCGTGACGCGCTGGTAGCCGGCCGGTTGTGTCACGCCATGAAAGTCCTGGTTGACTGGTTTCCGGCCCGCCTCAGAGTGCTGGCCAACGCTGACGCAGAGTTGCCCGTGCATTCGCTTCGACCAATGTCACCGATCAGCCGAGAACGCGTTTTGCCGCCGTCTTGTAGTGCGTGCTGTATAGCGTGGCGCCGACGAACGTCAAGCCGCCTACAAGGTTGCCCAGGACAGTCGGAATCTCGTTCCAGATCAGATAGTCCATGATGGTGAAGTTGCCGCCCAGCATGAGTCCAGACGGGAACAGAAACATGTTGACGATGGAGTGTTCGAACCCCATGTAGAAGAACACGAGGATGGGCATCCACATGCCGATCACCTTTCCCGATACCGAGGTCGACATCATTGCAGCCACCACGCCCGTCGAGACCATCCAGTTGCACATCACAGCCCGGATAAAGAGAGTCAGCATGCCAGCGGCACCGTGTGCGGCATAGCCAATGGTGCGGCCTTCGCCGATGTGACCAATCTTCTGCCCGATCGCGTTGGGTGCCTCGGAAAAGCCGAAGGTAAAGATGATGGCCATGAATACAGCCACGGTGAAAGCGCCGGCGAAGTTGCCGCAGAACACAAGGCCCCAGTTCCTCATCACGCCCTGCCAGGTAGCACCCGGGCGCCGATCCAGGACAGCCAGCGGTGCCAGCGTGAATACGCCGGTCAACAGATCAAAGCCGAGCAGGTAGAGCATACAAAAGCCCACGGGGAAGAGCAGGGCGCCAACCAGGGCATTGCCGGTATTGACGGTAATCGTGACTGCGAATGCGGCAGCCAGCGCAAGGATGGCGCCAGCCATATAGGCCCGGATCAGCGTGTCGCGCGATGACATCAACAGTTTGGATTCTCCGGCGTCGACCATCTTGGTCACGAATTCGGTGGGGGCGAGATAGGCCATTGGGTATTCCTCTCCGTTGCTTCGTTGGCGCACAAAAGACAAACGGCGTCTTTCCCACGCCATACACAGTCAGCGGGGAAAGGACGCCGTTGTCCTCGGTTTCTACAGGGGTTCGAAAGGGTACGAACTATTTACCGCTTGCCAGCGCGGCGCTTCAGCGACGCTGGCAGCAGGCCGTCATCGGCCTGCTGCCGGATCCAGTCGCATGTTCCATGCCAGCGAAGCGGAGCAGCTTCGGAAGATCGCCTTGCGTTGGTGGTGCAGAGGCGGCCCGCTTTTGGTGCGCCCTGTGGATCGAATGCAATCGTGGTGCAGGAAAGCCTGGCGGCGGCGCAGGGCTTGTGGCAGTGCACCTCGCCTTCAATCATCATGTTCGTGCCTGTGATGCTATTCTGAGTGATGCTTGGAGCACTCGCGGTCCAAGCCCACTCAGCGAGCAGTACGCTGCCTCAAAACATGGAGCTTGATTCCAGCGCCGGGAGCGATTAGTCTCAATGCTCGGTGTGCGCCCACCCAGCGCGTCCTCGCACCGATTTCACGCATTGCCGTTTCCCTCTTCGTCCGTGGAACTCTCTCCACGGGGCAGCAGTCGTAGTTCCTTTTTCCGACCCCGACAAAGGAGGCCGACATGCTTAGTCCGCATGAAATCGCCGCGCTGTTACTGCTTGGCGATGCACAAGACATCGATGATCTCGAACCAGAACAACTGGATGGGTTGCTGGTTCATAAGCTCGTGACGATGGAGCATGGCCATGGCGGCGCCAATGCCCACCCTCGCTTGACAAGTCAAGGGTATTCCGTGCTCGAAGCCATGCGTCGTATGCAGTAACTTGGCGACAATCGGAGTCCAGGCATTTCGGTCGAGTCGTGGGGCTGCTGACTTGGGCAGCGCACGACTTCTTTCGAGCGGTCCCGCATGGCTCACCACACAAGGGCGGCGATTGCATGCGCTGTCGGCTTGGCGGATACTGACTTCGGGGAACTCTCTATGGTTACCCGATTTCTTCCTGGACGTTCCGCGGCTCTTTCCCATCCGGACGAGGGCTGTTCTTCGAAGGTGTCGGTGTAGGTCGGGTACGTCCGGTATGGCGACGACCGTCTCTTATTCCTGATGGTCTGCCAGCTTCGCCTGCATTGCTGAATTGATCCACGTGAGGAGTGTGACCATGACAGCCGGACTCGTCAGAACCGAGCATGACCTTCTGGGCGATCGTGAAGTTCCTGTCCAGGCCTACTATGGCGTACATACGTTGCGGGCCGTCGAGAACTTCCCGATCACGGGTACCCCGATCTCCATCTACCCTGAACTGATCAAGGCGCTGGCCGCGATCAAGCAGGCCGCGGCGCAGGCCAACCATGAACTCGGACTGCTCGATCAGGCACGCTGCGATGCCATCGTCGGCGCCTGTCAGGAGTTGATTGCCGGAAAGCTGCATGATCAGTTCGTCGTCGACGTGATTCAGGGAGGCGCCGGCACCTCGACCAACATGAACGCCAACGAGGTAATCGCCAACCGGGCGCTCGAACTGCTCGGGCACCAGAAGGGCGAGTACCAGTACCTGCATCCAAACGAGCATGTGAACATCGGCCAGAGCACCAACGACGTCTACCCGAGCGCGCTGAAGGTCGCTACGTGGTTCGGCATCGTCGGCCTTGTGGACGCCATGGCGGTGCTGCGGCGGGCCTTCGAGGACAAGGCGGAAGCGTTCGCCCACATCATCAAGATGGGCCGCACCCAGTTGCAGGATGCCGTGCCAATGACACTCGGCCAGGAATTCAGCACCTACGCCGTGATGCTCGGGGAAGACGAGTCGCGCCTGCGCGAAGCCGCGATGCTGATCTGCGAGATCAACCTCGGTGCCACCGCGATCGGCACCGGCATTACTGCGCATCCGTCGTATGCACCGGTGGTGCTGCGGCGCCTGCGTGAAATCACCGGCATCCCGCTGCAGACCGCCCCCAATCTGATCGAGGCCACACAGGACTGCGGTGCCTTCGTGCAGCTTTCCGGCGTGCTGAAACGCGTCGCCGTGAAGCTTTCCAAGACGTGCAACGACCTGCGGCTGTTGTCCAGCGGACCGCGCGCCGGACTGGGCGAGATCAATCTGCCGCCGATGCAGGCCGGTTCCAGCATCATGCCCGGCAAGGTGAATCCCGTCATTCCCGAAGTCGTGAATCAGATCGCCTTTGAGGTCATCGGCAATGACGTCACCGTCAGCTTTGCCGCGGAGGCCGGCCAACTCCAGCTCAATGCGTTCGAGCCGATTATCGCGCACAGCCTGTTCAAGAGCGTCAGCCATTTGCGCAACGGCTGCCTGACGCTCGCCGAGCGCTGCGTCAAAGGCATCACTGCGAATGCTGACCGGCTGCGGGCCACTGTCGAGAACTCGATCGGTGTCGTGACGGCGCTCAACCCGTACATCGGCTATGCAAACGCGACGGCCGTTGCGCAGGAAGCGCACGCCACAGGCGGCAGCGTGTATGAAATCGTCTTGCGCAAGGGCTTGCTGTCCAAAGAGGAACTAGACCGCATCCTGCGCCCCGAGACGCTAACCCAGCCGGTGCCACTGGACTTGCACGGGAAGTCGCACTGAGCAAGATGTCCGTGTTGGCAGCTGCCGACCCATCTCAGGCATCTTGACCGCAGTATCCAGAACCTGATCCTCACACCCACCGGTCAGTGGCACGAGCACGAGCACGCTGCCCAGAACCCGTGATCTGGCTCGATGTGCCGCCGCCGACGCGGCTCACACGCTCCCAGCGCAGGCCTCGAGCGTGCTGCAATTGCTGAATTAACCCGTCTGAGTGCATTTCATTCAATCCCTCCTGAAGTGGGGCATTGTTAAGACAATCTGGCGCCGATAGTGCACCACAGTGGAGCGCGAGCCGGAAGCGAACCTGTCTGCGGGCGATTGCGGTATCGCTCGGGGGGGCGCTTCGTGGCCCGTCCGGTACGCGCACGAGCCGTTTCAATCTCCGGAAAGCACAGCGAACACCATTCGTAGACCAGAAGAAAAGGAGGAGTGCCATGCGCAACAACCAGCCTGTCACGCAGCGGGAGTTCGAGTTTCCCGACAACGCCACACTGATGTCCACCACGGACACGCAGAGCTACGTCACTTACGCCAACGCCGCGTTCGTCGAAGTCAGCGGCTTCACGCGCGAGGAGATCCAGGGGCAGCCGCACAACCTCGTTCGCCACCCCGACATGCCAGGCGAGGCATTCGCCGACATGTGGGCCACGCTCAAGGGCGGCGAACCGTGGACCGCACTGGTCAAGAACCGCCGCAAGAATGGCGACCACTACTGGGTGCGCGCCAATGCCACGCCGGTCGTGCGACATGGACGTCCGGTCGGCTATATGTCCGTGCGTACCAAGGCATCACACGAGGAGATCGCCGCCGCCGAGGCGCTGTACCGCGAATTCCGCGAGGGCCGCGCGGGCAAGCGCCGGTTCCACAAGGGACTGATCGTCAGGACAGGATTCATGGGCTGGACCTCGATGTTCCAGACCATGCCGGTGCGCTGGCGCGTGAGGCTGGCATTGCTGGCGCTGGTTCCGGCCTGCACTGCCGGCGCCTGGTGCATGGGCCTTTCCGGCATGGCACTGGGCGGCTTTGCCGGCATCATGGCGCTGGTTTCGATGCTGGCCTCCTGGTGGCTGCAGGTGCAGATCAGCAGGCCGCTGGAAGAAGTCCTGCAGCAGGCCCTGCGCGTGGCATCGGGCGAGAGCCAGCAAGCGGTCCATATGAACCGCGTGGATGAAATCGGCATGACGCTGCGTACGATCAGCCAGCTCGGCCTGATGTTCCGGTGGCTGATCGACGATGTCAGCGAGCAGGTGATCAACGTCCAGACCGCCAGCAACGAGATCGCGCGCGGCAACTCCGACCTGAGCGCACGCACCGAGCAGGCGGCGAGCAACGTGCAGGAAACGTCGTCCTCGATGACGCAGATGACGGCGACCGTCAAGAGCAATGCAGAGACCGCGGCACAGGCCAACACCTTGTCGGGTTCGGCAAGCGATGCTGCGGAACGCGGCGGCCGGGCGGTGTCCCAGGTGGTCAGCACCATGGACGAGATTACCGAAAGCTCAAAGCGCATCGCGGACATCATCAGCGTGATCGACGGCATTGCCTTCCAGACCAACATCCTTGCGCTCAATGCGGCGGTGGAAGCCGCACGCGCTGGCGAGCAGGGGCGCGGCTTCGCGGTGGTTGCCGGCGAAGTGCGCAGCCTGGCCCAGCGCAGTGCCAACGCAGCCAAGGAAATCAAGGGGCTGATCGACGTAAGCGTGCACAACGTGGCGTCCGGCGCCAGGCTCGTGGACGATGCCGGCAAGACCATGGACGACATCGTGGAGCAGGTGCGGCGCGTGTCCGACCTGATTGCCGAAATCAGCGCCGCTACCGCGGAACAGAGCAGCGGCATTACACAGGTGGGCGGCGCAGTCAGCGACCTGGACCATATCACCCAGCAGAATGCCGCCCTGGTCGAGCAGAGCGCCGCGGCGGCAGAGAGCCTGAAGCAGCAAACAACGCGACTCGTGGAGGCGGTCAGCGTGTTTCGCTGAAAGACGCCTTAAGATCAAGGGGCATTCACCAATTCCCGGAGCAGTGTTTTTCCCGCGGCCCACTCGTCGAGACCGGAGTCCTCGTTGATATGACCTGCCCCGTCAATCACGATGAGGCGACTGCCCCATGACCTGGCAAACATCTCGGCGCGCTCGAGTCCCACACGCGGGTCGTTATCGCTCGCAACAACAATGCTCGGGAACGACAAGGGGCCGAGGGGCATTGGACTGAATCCGCGCACCGCATCGGGTGTGCGGGTTGGTGAGTCGACGTCCGAAGGCGATACCAGAAGCGCGGATTTCACCCCATGTCCGTGCGTCCTGGACCAATGGGCTACCAAAGCGCATCCGAGACTATGGGCGACCACAACGGGAGGGATATTGCAGGCGAGAACGGCTTGTTGCAGCGTCTCAATCCAATCAGCGAGGCAGGGATTCTCCCAGTCTTGCTGAGTCACACGATGACAGGCAGGATCGGACGCCTCCCAGAGGCTTTGCCAATGCCGGGGTCCGGAGCCTCTGTAGCCAGGGACGATGAGAATGGGGGTATTGGTCATGGCGTGGCGAACGTGAAACTGTTTGGGACGGCTTACGCCTTCAGCAAATGATATTTAATCCGGTGGTCATGAAGCGGTTTCAAAACTAAAGAATATGGCGGAGCCAAGATCACTCGTATCGGTCCACACTAGGCTCGACATTTTTGTAGCCCCGCGCCTTGCATGCCCATGATGGCCTGCTAGCGTAGAGGTACCGCACAAGTCTTTAGGTGCGCGGCAGTCGATCCTGCCGCTGCTATAGCGCCGAAAGCGCCCCATGAGGTGATCCATCATGCCGACATCTATCGGTGCTCACCCTCGCGCCGATGATCTGCCTATTGTGGCGGTGGGCGCATCTGCCGGCGGTATTAGTGCCTTGCGGAGATTGCTCGAGTCGCTGACGGGAGACGTTCCCTATGCGATGGTTGTGCTGCAGCACTTGCCCCCCAATCACCCGAGCCAGTTGGCTGACCTCCTTCGCAAATGGACACACCTGCCCGTGGTGGATGCCAAGGAAGGATTACAACCTGAACCGGGTCACATCTATGTACCGTCACCCGACAGTATCCTCATGCTTGAGGCGGGGGTTTTCAGCACGCGACCGGCCGCGGGCGGCGCGAGGCGCCCTGGGATCGATACGATCGATGCGTTCTTTGAAAGCGTTGCGGCTCGGGGTAGCCCGCGCGCCGTCGCGGTGGTGCTGTCGGGAACGGGCATGGACGGGACGGCCGGCGCGGTGAGCATCCGCTAGGCTGGCGGTGTCGTCATTGTTCAAGATCCGCTGACTGCGCAGCATGACAGTATGCCGACATCCGTGATTCAGCGAGGCATCCACGATCATGTGCTGTCAGTTAGGGATGCTCTGCACAATTAGCCGGCGGATGTGCTTGCAATGAATCGTCGAGCCAGCGAGCATGTAGCGCATGAAGCAAACTGACCTTGGACTGAACTTGTCGACCAAGCGCACCCGCAAGCGCGAATTTCTGGACGAGATGAACCGCGTGGTGCCGTGGGCCGATCTGGTGATGCTGATCGCTCCGTACGCCCCGGAGGGCAAGCGCGGCCGTCCCCCGTTCGCGGTCGAGGCAATGCTGCGCATCCACTTTCTTCAACAATGGTTCGGCCTGTCGGACCCGGCGATGGAAGAAGCGCTGCACGACGTGCCGCTGTATCGGGAGTTCGCCGGGCTGGACAACTGGACGGTGAGGCTGCCCGACGAGAGCACCATCCTGCGGTTCCGTCACCTGCTGGAGAGGCACAAGCTGGCCGCTCAGATTCTCGCGCTGGTAAACGACATCCTTCGCGACAAGGGATTGATGCTGCGCGCGGGCACGGTGGTGGACGCGACGCTGATCAGCGCACCGAGTTCGACCAAGAATGCGTCGGGCGAACGCGACCCGGAGATGCACCAGAGTAAGAAAGGAAACCAGTGGTATTTCGGCATGAAAGCGCACATTGGCGTGGACGCCGAAAGCGGGCTGGTGCACACGGTGCGGGGCACGGCTGGCAACATCAACGACGTGGTTGAGGCCAACAGCCTGCTGCATGGCGAGGAAACCGACGCGTTTGGCGATGCGGGTTATCAGGGCGTGGAGAAGCGTCCTGACGCGCGGGCGGACGTGAACTGGCACGTGGCGATGAAGCCAGGCAAACGTCGCGTTCTGGACCAAAGCAAACCGCTTGGCGCGCTCGTCGATCAAGTCGAGCGAATCAAGGCGGGCATCCGGGCCAAGGTCGAGCATCCGTTCCGGGTCATCAAGCGGCAGTTCGGCTACACCAAGGTCCGCTATCGAGGGCTGAGGAAGAACACCGCGCAAGTCATGACCTTGTTCGCGCTGTCCAACTTGTGGATGGCGCGCGGCAAACTGCTGGCTGCTGAGGCATGAGCGCGTTTCAGGCTCATGCCGATGCCTCGCGCGTAGCCCGCGAGTGCTGCTCCGCGCGTGCCAGACAGCTTCGCCCCGGGCTGACAGGTTGGCGTCGTGGCGCATTCAGCTTCCTGTTAAACGGCCAAGCACACTCGATTCGCGTTTGTGCAGAGCATCCTTAGCGCGATCGGGCGACAACTGCTTGCCTGCTTTGACGAGGGTTATACGAGACCGGCAGCGTCCCAAGACTGGGAGTCAACCGTTTCCGCAACGCTTGATCGCATCTTGTCCCTGATCCGCCGGGAGGCTGGCTTCGATTTAAGCGGGTATAGGCCATCGCCGTTGCTATGGCGTATCCAGCAGCGCATGGACGTGCGGCGCGTCCGTTCCTTTGAAGACTACGCGTGGCTGATCGAGGATGAACCCGTCGAACTCGAAGCGTTGGTGCGTGGTCTGCCCATACACGTCACTGAGTTCTTCCGCGATGGCGTCGCATGGACCGCCTTTAAGAACGAGGTCCTTGAACCGTTGGTATATGAAAGCAATGGCACGCCGCTGCGCATCTGGACCCCCGCTTGCGCCACTGGCGAAGAGGCATACTCGATGGCGATCCTGCTGGACGAAATTGTTCATGAGAGCGGTCGCAGCCTCGATTATCAGATTTTTGCGACGGACGCCGCACCTGAGGCAGTGGTGCGAGCGAGTCGGGGCTGCTACAGGGCTGAAACCTGCTCCACGATGGACCCGACGCGGTTGTCACGTTACTTTTATACAGCCGACGGCCGGTGTCGCATCAAACGCTTCCTGCGCGAACGAATGGTATTCGCGGTACAGGACGTCATATCGGACCCTCCCATCTCATCGGTCAATGTGGTGACCTGCCGCAATCTCTTGATCTATCTGGAACCCGAAACCATCAAGAAGGTTCTCCACACGCTCAATAGTGCCTTGTGTATGGGCGGCTCGCTGTTCCTGGGAGCCAGCGAAGCCTATGCGGCGGATAAATTTGGCTTCGCAGCCGTCTCAAGAAAGTGGAATATCCACAGGAAAGTCGCGAGACTGGGAGCGCTCAATCGGAATCCCGCGCCGAGCAGGGGGACCGTTCTGGCCTCGTCGGTTCGGGCGGCAGCGGAGCGGAATCGTGTTCCCACCGTGCTAATTGACGAGGAATGCAATCTTCTTCGGTTGTATGGAGATACGACGGGAATTCTTAATCTTCCTGCCGGAGAGCCCACTCTCAATCTTCTTCGGCTTGTCGATCGCACCTGGGTCGGCCAGCTCAAAGCTGCGGTAAGGCAGGCGCTTGGCTCTGCAGAAGCGTGCGCTTTCGACCGTAGTGTGGCGCGCGACGGCCAGATTTCACACGTCACGGTGAGCGTAACGCCTCTGGAACCAGCAACGGACGGAGACCTTAACCGAGTACTCGTGTCGTTTAACACCCTCGATGATACGGCTGAGAGTCCGTCACTGGCCAACCTCAGCGATGCAGGCGTTTACGAAGACCAGAGGCCATGGACCGAGTGGGAGGATGATCTGCGCATCTCGCGCGAAGAGTTGGACGCCTCACGGGAAGAATTACACGCGCTTAACGAAGAACTCAAGGCTGCGAACGCCGACTTGAATGCGAGCAACCAGGAGCTTAACGAAGCAAACTTCGATCTCAAAGAGAAGATTGCCGAGATCAAGATGCAAAGCGATGTGTTGTCTTCCGGTGCGGTCATGACCTTGTTTTTGGACAGGGACCAGAAGATACGCTGGTTCACACCGTCGATCTCACAGGCCATCCCCATTCAGCGGGAGGATGTTGGACGATGCGTCTCCGACCTGTCCCCCTCCTTTCACGATCCACTCTTTGCGTCGGATATACACGCCGTCCTGGCTACCGGCGCTCAAAGCGATGCAGTTGTCAGCCGCAGTGAAGATCGCTGGCTACTGCGGCGCATCTACCCGCATCGCTCTTCCGAAGGTGTCATGCTCGGGGTCGCCATCACATTTGCTGATGTGACAGACCGAACACGGGCCGAGCATGGCCTTCAGCGGAGCAAGATTTGGCTCTCTGCCCAAAAAGAAGCGTTCCAGTCGGCCATGAACGGCGACTCACTGCAAACCTCGCTCGGCTTCCTGCTGCAGAGCTTGCTGGACCAAGCCAAGGACGACCGTCGATGCGCGTTCTACATTGCTCAGGGTAAGACGTTGCACCACGTAGTGGGCATGCCTGAAGAATATGCGAAATACGTGGACGGATTCGTAATCTCGCCGGAATCGCTAGCATGCGGTCTCGCTGTAGCTACTGGGGTGCCTGTAATAACCCCGGATGTGCTCAAGGAACCCAGGTGGCAGCCGTGGACTTGGCTGGCGCTCCAGTTCAACTATCGCGGTTGCTGGTCGTTCCCCGTGGAGACTTCCGCAGGCAATCTCGTTGGATCATTGGCGATGTACTTTGAACGACCGCGCGAACCGACGGGGCTGGACATCGAGCTGGCCACGGCCTTTACCCACACAGCAGGCATCATCATCTCGCAGCATAACCGGGCCGAACCCGCCGCAGCGATTTGATGCAGCACGCCAGAAAACGACGTGGACGCCTATCGGGCGGGGCCCTTATGGCCTTCCTCAGTGCCGCCACGAAAATCCGACGGACTGACGCCATTGGCACGGCGAAAGGCCCTGCTGAAATTGGCGACGTCGGTGAATCCGAGGCGGTAGGCGATCTGCGAGATCGGAAGCATCCCCTCAAGCATGCCGAATCCAACTGGTTGCCTACACCAGCGGCAGGCGGCTTTTCGATGAACCTCCGCCTGTACCTGCCCAGGCGCGAGGCCCTGGATGGTACCTGGAAGCCGCCTGTGATCAGACGCGTAGCAGGCTGATATCGGAATGCCCGCGCGCCGGGTCCTGAGAACTTGGCGCTACATCGCGGTTGCGTAATGCCGAACCAACTCCACCAGTGGCACCTGTGGACGGTCGCCGGAAGCGAATCCCGGCCTCGCGGAGCCTTGGACCGATACAGAACTTGATTGATGCAAGTCAACAAGCAAGGATCTGCCGCTTCTATTCTTAAGCAGGGATCAAGGCTGTGGCGTCACGCAACTGCAGCCTTCCGGTTCATTGACCGGTGCTATCGGACTGGCGGCCCTGCCTGACTTGCCTCTTCCCATCCCTGCAATCGAGGCGTCTCCGAAGCACTCGCAAGCGGTATCCCATTACCCGACTGCAAGGGGGAGTCATGATGGATGACGAGATCAGGAAGAAGATCCTCGCGCTACTGGAACAACATCGGATCATGACGATCGCCACGATCCGGCCGGATGGCTGGCCGCAGGCGACGACGGTGGGCTACGTCAGCAAAGGCCTTGTCCTCTACTTCCTTTGTGGCCTGGAAAGCCAGAAAGCAGCCAATCTGGCTCAGGACGATCGGGTATCCCTGACCATTGATGACGATCCCTCTGACCTGATGGCGATCACGGGACTGTCCATGGCAGCGCGCGCGAAGCTCGTACTCGACCCCATCGAGGCGGACGAGGTCCTGCACATGCTTCCTCTGAAGTATCCGCAGCAAACCAAGTTGCCAGTACCAATGCCTACCCGGAACGAGGTGAGGATTTTCCGAGTGACGCCCACTGTCATTTCTGTCCTTGACTACTCGAAAGGTTTCGGACACGCGGACCTGGTCGTGTGCTGACACTTGCGTAAGACAACATAGACGTCAGCAATCCGCCACGCAGTCCTGCTACCGAGACGATTCCGTCAAATGAGAAACACGCGCGTCATAGTCACTCATTACGGCGGGCCTGATTCGCTTCAAGTGATAGATGAAGCGTGCCCTGAGCCAAAGTACGGTGAGGTGCGGGTAAGGGTGCTGGCAGCGGGAGTGTGCCAGCCCGATCTGATGATGCGCGAAGGCTTTCATCCCGAAACGCCTCCTCTGCCTTTCACACCGGGATGGGACCTGGTGGGACGGGTGGATCGACTTGGCGACGGCGTTACCGAAGTCCATTCAGGTCAGTTGGTCGCTGCGCTAACCATCACCGGCGCGTATTCCGAGTTCGTCTGTCTGCCGCAGCGTGAACTGGTTCCGGTGCCTTTCGGATTGGACGCCGCCGAGGCCGTCAGCCTCGTGCTGAACTATGTCACGGCCTATCAGATGTTACATCGGTCCGCGAAAGTCACGGCGGGCCAGCGCGTGTTGATTCATGGCGCGACAGGTGGAGTCGGGTCGGCATTGATGCAACTTGGACGCCTTGCCGGGCTCGAGATGTACGGTACTTGCTCATCGCAACATACGCCTGTGATTTCTGCCCTGGGCGGGATCCCGGTGGATTACAAAGAGGTTGACTTTGTGAAGGAAATTCACCGCCTCACGGGAACCGGTGTGGACGTCGTTTTTGATGGTATTGGCGGCGCCCATATTTGGCGTTCCCGCGAGGCCCTGCGTCCCGGCGGGACGGTAGTGGCTTATGGACTCTCTGCTGCGCTACGTGGAGGGCGATTGGCGTCTGGGCGCTCAGGCCGCAGGAATCGCTTCCAGCGACTCGCCATTTTCGGTTTGTTCATTGCCGCCGGCTACGTTCTCCCGGGCCGGAAGCGCGTCGTCCCCTATAGCATTCAGTGGCTTAAGCGGATGCGGCCAGCATTGTTTCGCCAGGATCTGATCGCCTTGTTCGATTTGCTTCAACAGAAGAGAATCAAGCCGCTGATCGCGGAAAGGTTTCCTCTGGCCGAGGCAAGACAGGCGCATGAGTTGCTTGGAGAGCAGGGTGTTACAGGCAAAGTCGTTTTGGTGGCAAAAGGCGATGACGCGATTGCAAACCATCGATGATGGCTGGCTCTGAAAGTTCGTCCCGGATCGCTTTGTGTGCTCGAATCATGACCAGCGCTGGCGCAACACATGCAACAGTTCAGCCTTGGCGAATCCTGCTTCCACCCCCCTAAGTTGAGCCAGTGCGGTCGCCCCCTCGATGCCAATCAGGCGACCCGGGTCTTCGAGCATTTGCGACTGGTGCCGGCGTAAAGCGTCCAGCTTGCGCGTCCAGGTCTGGGTAATATCGATATACAGCCCACCGCCAAATCCCTTATGCAAGGCGCCCTCACCCCAGAAGGTGGCGGGATATTCATAGGCAGCGACCAGCCTCGGTACATGCTTGGTGTGGTTGGGACGGGTGGAGGCAATGCCGACCTCCCAGCAATAGCGGTGGTCCTGATGCGAGGAAGGCAGCGGAATCAATACCTCGTCGGGCTCGAACATATTCTGCAAGCGATCGAGGCGCCCGATCATCTCGACGGCTGGATAGCTCGAAAGCGCGCCGTCCAGCCCCTCGGTCAGGACTTCCACGGATTGCACACCCAGCACCGCCATCGATTCGCGGGACTCACTCAGGCGCTCCTCCTTGCCAATCTCGCGCCGCAGGCAAATCGAAGTGCTCGCGCCCACCGTGCCCAGCGCTACCATAACTTCCCCACCGGCGTCGATCACGCGGGCAAGGTAGCCGCCCACCCCCAGTTCCGCATCGTCGGCATGCGGACTCAGTACAAAGACGCGCTTACACTCCATGTCTCCTCCGTTTGCTTCAACAGCTATTCTTGTTCATGAGATCGAAACTACCTTGAGATTAGGACGAGGCTCCCCGCGGCACGGCGCCAAGATTTCGCATCCAGTCGCCATGTTGCAGGGCGTCATGCGGGCGCCAAATGCCGCTGAGAGCGGCCGGCGTGCGCAGACAGGACTTTGTCCGTGATTGTCGCCCGCTGACCGTTTACACTGCGGGTCCCGGCACGCATCATGAGAACGACCGATGCTCAGCACTGAGGATTTCCTTTCTGTGGTGCGGCTGGCGCCGCTGGTCGCCATCGACCTGATCCTGACGGCCCCCAACGGCGCGGTGCTGGTCGGCCGTCGCCGCAACCGGCCCGCGCGCGACAGCTGGTTCGTGCCGGGGGGACGAATTCGCAAGGGCGAAAGCCTGGATGAAGCTTTCCGCCGCATAGTGACGGAAGAGCTCGGGGACCACGCAGGCATCGTTGCAGGCATTTCCGGCCAGCGCGCGGATGCCACGCTGATCGGCGTCTACGAACACTTCTACGACGACAATTTCGCCGGGGCAGAGGGCATTGGCACGCACTACGTTGTGTTCGGCTACCGGGTGATGGCGGGTGAGGCCGTATTGCCACGGCAGCAGGCGCAGCACAGCGGGTACCGGTGGATGCAGCCGGCCGAGCTGCTGGCCGACGATGCGGTTCACGACAATACCAAGGCCTATATCTCCGTATAGCGTGTGCAGGGAACCGAACTGGTTTGCCTGGCCGCGCCGGCCAAGCAAGACGACCCCAATCATCGATACAAGCGAAGCCCTGCTCCCGCAGATAGGCTATCAAACGGAAAAAACGGCCCGCCGCAGCGGGCCAAGGGCCAGCACCACCGCCGCGAACGGGGATCCCGCGGCAATTGGCGCGAGGTGGTCAAGAGGGAGGGTGCGGCGCACGCCCACTGCAGAAGACCTTACGCGGCTACTGCATTGTCAGGCTCTTCTGCGCCGCCGCCGCGGTCATCCGGCAGCGCGCGGGTGGCCAGTTCCCCGGCCAGGGCGGCCGGGAAGGCGGCGTATTCTGTGCGCAGGAATTCGCGGAACGCAGTGCCGGTCTCCGTGTGTCGAAGCGCGAACTCCACCGTCGCCATCACGTAGCCAAGCTTGCTGCCGCAGTCATAACGGCGGCCGTGGTAGCGGTAGGCAAGCGCCTGCTCCTCGGCGAGCAAGGCCTGAATGGCGTCGGTGAGCTGCAGCTCGCCCCCGGCGCCGGGCCGGATCGTGTGCAGGTGGTCGAAGATGCGGGGCATCAGCACGTAACGTCCCACCACGCCGAGGTTGGACGGTGCGTCTTCGGGTGCGGGCTTCTCGACGATGCCGGTCATTTTGACCACCCGGTGGTCCCACGCCTTGCCTGCGACCACGCCATACGAGCGCGATTCGTGCGGTGCGATCTCTTCCACACCGACCACGGAGCTGTGGTAGTGGTCGAATACGTCGATCATCTGTTTGAGCACCGGCGTCGGTGCGTCAAGCAGGTCATCGGCAAGGATCACGGCGAACGGCTCATCGCCCACTAGCTTGGCCGCGCACCGCACGGCGTGGCCAAGCCCGAGTGGCTCGGTCTGGCGCACGTAGAAGCATTCCACATGAGGAGGCTTGATGCCCCGCACGAGATCCAGCAACTGCTGCTTGCCCCGTGCCTGGAGCTCGGCCTCGATCTCGCACGACTTGTCGAAGTGGTCTTCGATGGCGCGTTTGCCGCGGCCGGTCACAAAGATCAGCTCGGTAATGCCGGCAGCTACGGCCTCTTCTACCGCGTACTGGATCAGCGGCTTGTCCACCACTGGCAGCATTTCTTTCGGACTGGCCTTGGTGGCCGGCAGGAACCGCGTGCCGAGCCCCGCCACCGGGAATACCGCTTTCTTGACTTTCAGCATGACTAACCCCATCGTCTGGAAATGAGCGTCTGGGAATGAGACTAAGGCGACCGGTGCGCGGCCCGGTGAATCGAGCGTATTCCGCAGCACGGGCGCCCGTCTGCCAACACTTCGCCATATTCGGCCACGTGTCGGGGTTGCTCCCACGCTCGTCGGGAGGACGCTGGCTTTTGGCCGACCGATCCGTGCGGCCGGACATAAAGTGCCCCTACCGGCCGGACTTCGCCGGATTGCCGGGCACACGCGGGCAGGCACGGCCGCGGACATGTGCTGACGACCACGTGTGGATAACGATGGAGAAGCCATGAAGATCCCGATGATTCCAGACCAAGGCCAGGCCATCTTCATGCGTGCACGTTCATGGCTGGCGCGCGCGTGCGTCCTTGGCCTGGTGCTGTTTGCCTTAAGCGGCTGCGGTGGCGAACGCAGCGCCGGATCCGGCGGCACGGCGCTCAAGGTGGAGACGGCGGAAGGCTGGACCCTGTGCGCAACGGAGTACAACACCTGCACGTTCACCGGCACGCACCAGGTCAAGTACGGGACCGAGACGCAATACGTGATCCGCACCTTCACCAACAGCGTGGGCTGCGACAATGGCGTGTTCGGCGATCCCGCGCCGGGATCGGCCAAAAGCTGCTGGTATGACGCGGGCACAGCGGGCGCCCCCGCCGGCACGGTCACCGCTGACGGCAACTGGACCGTCTGTGCCAGCGAGAATGCGTTCTGCACCTTCAGCGGCACGCGCCAGGTCCGTTATGGCACCTCCACCCTGTTCGTCACCAAGACCTTCAGCAATGGCGTAAATTGCGACAACGGTGTCTTCGGCGACCCCGCACCGGGTTCGGCCAAGGCCTGCTGGGTCGCCAGCCCGGCCACCGCCGGCAGTGGCAGCATCGGCAGCCCAAGTACCGCGGCCCTGCAATGCACGCCGCCCGCAACGAGCACCGACGTGGCGGGCTCGGGGGATGCCATCGAGGCCGACCTCGCCGGCGGGGATGGCACGCGCATGGTGGCGGCCGGTACGCCGTTCCAGATCGGCGTGACGACGCGTACCAGCGCCAATGACACCGTGAGCTGGCAGATCGCTGATGCGTGGGGCACCGTACGCGCGAATGGTACCTTCCCCGTGGCGGCGGGCGGGCGTGCCGCCACGCTGCAGTGCGTGTCGTCGCTGGCCGGATACTTTGCGCTGTCGGCCTCGCTGAGTTCAGGCAGCGTGCTGCGCACGCGCGGCACGCGGCCAGACGGCATCGCCACATTCGGCGTGCTGCCCGACGTCTCGCAGGTGCTGCCGGCCGTCACTTATGCCCGTCAGGACCAGCACCGCTTCGGTGGCCAGGGCGCGGCCTACCTGCTGCCCGGGCAGGCATGCTGCAGCGGCGACGGCTACCGGCCGCTCTATACCGCGCTCGGCCTGAGCTGGGTCAATGACAACCGCAGCTGGGCCAGGATGGAGCCGGACGGTCCCAATACCTTCAACCCGCAGGCCGACAATCTCGCCCCGTATCTCAAGGCGGGCGACCTGATGCGCCTGATCCAGCTAGATGGCATTCCCGGGTGGGCCAGTCCCACCGGAACCGCCACGCACAGCTACGCGCCCAAGTCGCTCGCGGCGTTCCAGGACTACGCGAGCCGCGTGGGGCAGGAGGCCGACCTCGTCCGCCGGCGTTACTTTCCCGCGCAGACGGGCAACTACTACCAGGTCACCTGGGAGCCGGACTACAACGGCGGCCTGCCGTGGCTCGACACCGACGCCAATTTCATCGCCATGTACCGCGCGGTCTGGCTGGGCGTACACGCGACCGACCCGGCCGCCGTCGTCATGGGCACCACCAACGCGATGGTGAGTGAGAACGCCAACTGGCTGAACCGGCTGGTGCCGCAGGGGCTGGGCCAGTACCTCGACGGCGTGACCGCCCATGGCTACTACGACGCTGGCACGTCACCCTCGCATCCGCCCGAGCGGCTGGTGGGCAATACTGACGCCGCCACGGCGGCCAATTCGCTGCCAGCCGCCATGCGCGGGCTGCGCCACGCAGTGGCGTCGCAGCTCAAGCGCGGCGCTCGCCTGTTCGTGACCGAGACCGGCATCAGCTATGACCTTGGCACGAGTTACGGCCCCGCGTACCCGACGCCCAACGTACTCTACGCGCATGGCGCCGTGGTGGTGCGCACGCACCTGATCCTGCTCGGCGAGGGGGCTGACGTCACGTACATGTTCTACTCGAACGACTTCCCGACGCAGGCCGGCTATGGCCTCTTCTTCGATCTCCAGTCCCCGCAGGGCAGCTACGGGCCGGGCCTGGTCAGCCCGAAGCCCGCGGCGCTCGGCGTGGCGGCGATGACGCGCCTGGTCGATGGCACCAATACGCTCGGCCCGCTCAAGAACCTGCCGTCCGGCGTGTACGGCTACGCCTTCCAGCGGCTCGGTGGCGGCAAGGTGGTGACCGCGCTGTGGACGCATGACAACGCGAGCTGGAGCGCTGCCACGGGCTTTGACGCCAACCGTTCGGTGGACTATGCGCTGCGCATCGATGCCGCCGGCACGAGCGGCCAGGTTGCGGTGATCGACATGATGGGCAACGTCACCAGCCAGGCCTACAGCGATGGCGTGGTCACGCTGCACCTGACGGCCACGCCCCTGTACGTGATCTCGAGCGACGCCTCGATCATGCAGGCTAACGCGACGATGCCGGAGGGGTACGTCGCGCAATAGGGCGCCGGGGAGGGCAGCGCACGCGCTCGCTCCGACAGCCCTTCCCATACCGCCTGACTTTCTCCGACTCATCACCCTATCCGTCCCAATCAACGCGTTGACTCGCCGTGCGCTCAGCCTGCGTCCGGCTCATGCCGCAGCACCGGCTTGCCCGGCAGCACCAGCAGCGTCGCCGCCTCGGCCAGCGCCTGTTCCTTGCGCCGCAGCTCGCGCTCCAGTTCGCGTATGCGCCGCTGATCGCGCTCGTGCCGGCTGTCGAACGGCTGGCCCCCGGCATCCGCCGCGAGGGCCGCGGCCGCGAGCCGGCGCCAGTGGTCGAGCGCGGCCGGCTCCACGCCCTTGCCGAGGCACCATGCCAGCCGCTCCTGTTCGTCCAGCCCGCCGACCGCCACCAGCATGTCGAGGCGCGCCGCGCCCGAGCCCGACGGGTCGCCCGCCAATGCGTGCAGGGCAGAGGCCCGCCATCGCTCCAGTGCCGCCGGCGAAATGCCGGTTTCCGCCGCCACCTGCTCCACGCTGGCACTCTCGGGCGGCAGCATGCGCGCGATGGCACGGTCCTTGAACGCTTGCCGGTATCTCGCCACGCGCCTCCTCCGCGACCTTCGGCTCAGGCGGCCGGACGCTCGTTGGGCAGCGTCGGCGCCACGGGTGCCTGCAACTTGCGCTGTGCGGGGAACAGCGCCTCGCGCAGCCGCAGGAACGGGAATTCGATCGCCCGCGTGGTGAGGTAGCCCGCACCGATGGCAATGACGAACTGAATGGCCAGCGCCGCCGCCCACGTCACCGCGACTGGCAGCCCAATTCCGGTGGCCTTGCGGATGAACAGCTCGCCCGGCGCGAGCGCTACCGAGTGCCACAGGTAGATGCCGTACGAGTACACGCCGATCCACGCCACGACGCGGTACACCGCAGAGCGGCGCAGGTCGCCGGAATACTCCAGCGCCAGCACGATCAGCACGGCGAAGCCGATTGCCTGGATCGTGTAGCCGATACCCTCTTCCATCTGCAGGATCGGCTGCAGCCAGGCCAGCCACACCACCAGCGCGAGTACCAGCGCCACCAGCAGTGCGCGCCGCCGGGCCAGCGCGCGGTAGTAGGCCGGCTGCATCCAGTAGACCGTGGCGAGCATGACGCCGATCAGCAGGCTGTCGATGCGGTACTGCGTGTAGGCCGCCGCGGCTTCAAGGTTGCCATGGGCGACGGCGGCGCAACGCGCGGCGAGCACGACGACGCAGGTCAGTCCCAGCGTCCACAGGATCGCCGGTGCACCGGCGCGCCAGCGCGCCAGCAGGAGCAGCAGGGCCGGCAACAGCAGGTAGAAATGTTCCTCGACGGCCAGGCTCCATGTCTGGGCGATGGACGAGCCCAGGTAGTTCTGCAGATGCGTCAGGTTCTGGTAGAGAAAGGTGCTGGTGGGGTGCCGCCCGGCCACGACGTGGAAGACAATCAGCGCATAGTAGGCCGGCCAGATCTTGAAGATGCGCCGCACGATAAAGCGCCACGCGTCGATGCGGCCTTCCTGCGAATACTGGCGCAGCAGCAGCCCGCCAACGAGAAAGCCGCTCAGCGTGAAGAACAGGTTGACGCCCTCGCGGCCGAAATTCTTCAGCGGATACTCGATCCATGCCAGTACCGGATGGCCCGCGCTGACGGTGTGGAAATGCATGCCCATCACCATGATGATGGCCAGCCCGCGCACGAAGTCGAGCTCGATCGCGCGGCCCGCGCTTGCGCCCTGATGGGTCTGCTTGCCGGAAATTCCGAAGTTGCCCATGACGGTCTCCTCAGATGCCGCAGTCGCGCCAGGACGGCACGGCGCTGCCGGCAAAGCGCGGGCGGATGAAGCGGCACGGATTTCCGCCGTAGACGCCGCCGGCTGGCAGCGAGTGGTGCACCACGGACAGCGGTGTCACCACCGTCGAGCGTCCGATCGTGACGCCCTTCTGCACCACGCACCCGGCAGTGATCCACGCGCCGTCCTCGATCACGATCGGGGCGACCATCAAGTCCATGTTCGTGTCCAGCGCGTGCGAGCCGGCAGTGAGGAAGGCGCCCTGCGAGATGCAGACGTGCGAGCCAATGCGGATCGGCGCCTGGTTGTAGATCCAGCAGTCGACGCCGAACCAGCACGCATCGCCCACCTCCAGGTTCCACGGTGCCTTCACGCGCATCGGATGGACCATCCGGCAGCCGCGCCCGATGCGCGCGCCGAACAGCCGCAGCAGTCCGACCCGCAGGGCGGAGAAGGGCATGAGCGGGTTGTTTATGATGGTTGCTTCGAGCACGAACCAGACGGCTTCGAGTGGGAGGCTGCGGCGCCTGACATAGTTGCCCTTGCCCGCGCGGTCGAGCGGTATGACGGCGTTGCCCGCGTGGCGGGCCGACCCGAGCGCCTCAGCTTTCATGTCCCGTTCCTCCCGGCCTGGTCGTCGCAGGCCTTTCCTTTTCAACGTTCATACCGTTTCCAATTCGGTAAAAGAATTATTGAACGCTGCGGCCGGCCTGGTGGCGTATCGAGGCGCGCTTGTCCATGGGCGGAGAAGTTTTGGCGTCAATCGACTACGCCCTGTTGCCCGGGCGTCGGCCGGATGCCGCGGCGGTCTTCCAGGTCTTTTGCCATGCCAGCCGCGGGCAGCGGCGCGCGGCGCACGGGCATCACCGCTTCGCGCAGGCGCAGGAACGGGAGCTCGACGAGGCGCGTGGTCACGTAGCCCGCCACAAGGGCGATCGCAAACTGCAGGACGGTTGCCAGCGCCCACACCAGCAGTGGCGGCCAGCCCCATTCGAGCATGGTGCGAATGGCAACGCGCCCCGGCTCGCGCGCCACCGTGTGCCACAGGTAGATGCCGTATGAGTAGACGCCAACCCAGGCTACGGCACGATAGGCGAGCGTGTCGCGCAGCCGGCCGGAATGCTCCAGCACCAGCACGATCAGTGCGCAAAAGCCGATCGACTGGACGGTAAAGCCGATGCCTTCCTGTAGCGCGACGGTGCGTTGCACGCACAGCAGCCACGCCAGCAGCGCCGCCACGGCTGCGAGCAGCAAGGCGCGCCGCGCGGCCAGCGCGCGGTAGGTGGCGGGCATCAGGCAGTAGACCACGGCCAGCATCACCCCATAGAGCAGGCTGTCGACGCGGTAGTGGGTGTAGACGTAGGCACCGTCGAGGTCGCCAGCCGCTACCGCCGCCACGCGCCCGGCCAGCACCAGCATGCACAGCGCCGCCAGGTACACCAGCAGCATCTGCGGCGACGGGCGCCAGCGCGCCACGCCGAGCAGCGCGAGCGGCAACAGCAGGTAGAAGTGTTCCTCCACGGCAAGACTCCAGGTCTGTGCGATGGACGAACCCAGGTAGTTCTGCAGGTGAAAGGTGTTCTGGACCAGGAAGGTGTCGCGCGGGTGCCTTCCCGCCACGGCGTGGAACAGGACCAGCGCGTAGTACGCGGGCCAGATCTTGAACATGCGGCGCACGATGAAACGCCGCGCGTCGATCGTGCCGGTGCCGACGTACTCGCGCAGCAGCAGGCCGCCCACCAGGAAGCCGCTCAGCGTGAAGAACAATGTCACGCCCTCGCGCCCGAAGTGCTTGAGCGGATATTCGACCAGCCACACCAGCGTGCTGCCGGTGTCAACCGTGAAGAAGTGGATGCCCATCACGGCAATGATGGCGATGCCACGGATGAAGTCGAGCTGGCGCAGGCGTTCGTTGGGCGATGATGCCGCGTCTTGCTGGTGCGCAATCATGTGAACGGTCCTCCGGCCGGCAGGGACCCGCTACCCTGCCGGTGGGCGGCACCATCTTGGCGGTGCTTCGAAAGCTGAAAAGATAAAGATGGTGGCACCACATTCCTGGCGATGCCGCCGGTCCTGCATGGCTGGCTTGCGGCGGCGTGGCCAGGTAGGATTGCGCCCTGGCCAGCCCTCACGCGGCCGCGCAGCGCAAGGTGCGCTTGAACTCTGCGACCGTGTGGCGCGCCAGCAGGTGCGCGCGGGCGATGTCTCCCGGCGCCCGCGCGTGCGGCGTCGTGGTGGCGGGCGGCGGCCAGAGCTGGTTCAGGGCGTGGCGGATGGCCGGCGTCGACAAGTCGTCGAGCACGGGTCCGAGTTCGCGCCCGTTGCAGAACCAGCCGATCAGCCCGTCCGCGGTGGCGATCACCGGCTTGCCGCTGCGATAGGCCTGCACCAGCACGCCGCTCATGCCGTAGTGGCCCTTGTAGCCGAGCCACACCGCATCGCATGCAGCGAAGAGGTCGGCCTCCTCGGCCTCGGTGATGAAGCGGTCCAGGATGAGCGGCTGCGGCCTGAGCGCTGGCGCGGCGGCCTGCAGGTAGTCACGCGTCTCGGCGTCCTGCATGCCGGCGACGACCAGCGTCGGCGCGCGCGCATGCCCGGACAGCGCCTGCACCAGCTCGCGGATGCCCTTGCGCGCGCTGACGTCGCCATACACGAGCAGGTGCGGACCGGCACCCAGCCGCAGGCGCAAGCGCGCGGCGTCGGGGCTGGTGCCGCATGCGCCGGTGATTTCCGGGCTCGGGTCCGCGAGGTAGGCGAGCGCAGCGCCGCCGTGGCGCCCCGCATGCCACTGCGGCAGGGTGGGGTCGATCGACAGCAGCGTGTGCAGGCCATCGCAGCGCATCGCAGCGCGGAACAGCAGCGCCTTCAAGGCGTTGACGAACGGCTGGCGCGGCGCGCGCACGCCCACGCTGGCATGGTGGAAACTGGCGCGCATGGTAATGCCAAGCCATGACGTCGGGCCGAAGGGCGAGCCGAGCAGCGGCAGCGCGTACAGGAAATAGTCGGCGTAGGGCACCACCACCAACGCCGGCTGCAGCGTCGCGCAGGCTTGCCGGTGCAGATGGCGGAAAACCCGCCAGAAGCGGATATGCGACAGCCGGCCCGCGCCACGACCGGCGTGGGCCGGCAGTGCTACCGGCAGCAGCTCGCAACCTGGGTGGCGCCCGGCGGCCAGTGCCTGCGCGAGCTGGTGATCGCGGTTGGCGACGTCCGTCACCACCAGGCAGCGGTGGCCGGCCTCGGCGAAGGCCTGCATGGTCCATTCGACATAGCGCCAGCGGTGGCCGGTGAAATCGGGCTCGATGATCAGCAGCGCAGGGGCGGAGGTGGTAGCCGGCATCGCGGTCATGGTTGTCGTCGCACGTGTCTGGAATTCATGCCGCAGCCCGCTCCCGGGCGAGAGAACTGCCGGGGCCGGCTTCCTGATGTCATCACCCTAGCAGCGCGTGCCAGTCCGCTGCCGCCAAAAGCAAGCGCGCCGCGGCAGCGGAACGGCAAGTCGTCCGGCACATGTCGCGTGGGCGGCACGGCTGACCGAAAACGACTGGAAGATGGCGTGCCGCCCATGCAGGTGGCGCGCTATGGTCGGTGCACAGGGCCATGCAGGCCACTGACGCCAGGCGCGCGCTCCACACACACCAACAAACAGCCGGAGGGCCATGAACAAGGCATTGAAGATCATGGCGGGATTGCCGCGCAGCTGGCCGCCGGCCCATTCCGCCGTCTGGGTGCTGGTCCAGCAGGCGCTGGCGCGAGGGCTGGTGGCGGTCAAGTTCCTGCTGGTCGGGCGCATGCTGGGCCCGGAGGCGCTCGGCGTCGCGGGCGTTGCGCTGCTGGCGGTGGCGATTGCCGAGGCACTCAGCGATACCGGCCTGCCGCAGGCCGTGGTGCAGGGCCGCCAGGAACCGGCGCCGCATGAATTATCGGCACTGTGGATGGCACTGAGCTGCCGCGGCGTGCTGGTAGGACTGCTGCTGGCAGCGCTCGCGCCGTTCCTCGCCGCGCAGTTCCATCTTGCCGGCGCGGTGCCGTTGTTGTGGATGGCCGCCATGCTGCCGTTCCTGCGCGGGCTGGCCTCGCCCGCCTACTACGTGGTCATGCGCGAGCGCGGCTTCCAGCAGATCGCGGGCGTGGAAGTGGCGAACGCCTGCACCGACTGCGCCGTGAGCCTTGCCTGCGCGCTGGCCGGTGTGGGTGCGTACAGCATCGTCATTGGCCTGCTGGCAGGCGAGGCATGCAAGAGCGTGCTGACGTGGGCGGTGCTGCGCCCGCGCCCGCTGCTGCGGCTGCGCTGGACCGGCATCGGGCATTACATCGGCTTCAGCCGCTGGATCTGGGCCGGCAGTGTGGTCAACCTGATCCTGAACCAGTTCGACAAGGTGATGGTGGGCAGGCTGCTCGGCCCGGCGCAACTCGGCGCGTACCAGATGGCGTCCAAGCTCGCGCAGATGCTGCTGGCCGATGCGGGCATCGCGCTGTCGCAATACCTGTTCCCGACCTTCGCCGCGCGCCATCGCCAGCAGGACGGTTCCGCGCTGCGGCTGGCGCGCCGCCTGCTCCTGCTGGGCGTGTTGCTGCTGGCTGCGGCTGTCACCGTTCTGGCCGTGGTGGCCGAACCGCTCTTCCTGCTGCTGCTCGGGCCGCGCTGGCTCGAGGCCGTGCCGCTCTTTCGCGTGTTTGCGGTCAACATGGCCATCGGCGCGCTGATCGCGTTGCTGGTGGCCTACCTGCGCGCCGTGGGTCTGCCGCGCGCGGCCACTGAGGCGTCGGTGATCCAGGTTGGCGTGCTGCTCTTGCTGGTGCCGCCGGCCACGCAGCACTCCGGCGCTATCGGTATTGCATGGTCGATGACCGTCGGGCTGGCGTCTGCGGCGGCGTGGATGCTCTTTCGCATATTCAGGAGGGCGTGATGCGGATACTCCATCTTGTGCTGGCGCCGCGGCTGTCGGGCGCTGAAGTCCTGGCTCGGGACCTTGCCATCGCCCAGCAGGAAGAGGGGGAAGTCGTCGGCCTGGCCTCGCTGCTGCCGGCCCATGCCGACTTCGCCGCGCTGCGAGTCGATCTGGATCGCGCGGGCGTGCCGTGCCACTTCCCGGCGCGGCCGACGCGCGCGCCGGGCCGGCTGTGGCACCTGCTAGGCGCGCTGCGGCGCTTCCGTCCCGACGTGGTATTCGCCCACGCCACCATCCCGGCGTTCTACGCGCGCGCGCTGCCGTGGCCGGCGCCGGTCGTCTACGTGATGCATTCGGCCGTCAATGATTTCGAACGGCCGCTATTCCGCTTTGCGGAGCGCATGCTATCGCGGCGCGCACGCGCAGTGGTGGCTGTGGCGCAGAGCAATATCCGCGACTATCGCGCGGCGGTGGGCAGCCATCCGGCACTGATGCTGATCCCGAACGGCGTCGACACGCGCCGCTTTGCCGCATCGGCCACCAAGGCGGTGAACGGGACGGATAGTCCCCTTGTCGTCCAGCTTGGCCGCTATGCGGCGGTAAAGAACCAGCTGCACACGGTACGTGCCTTCGCGCAGATGCTGCCAATGGTGCCCGGGGCGCGCCTCGCGCTGTACGGCGTGATCGAGGATCCCTCATACCATGCCGCCGTGCAGGCACTGGTCGATGCGCTCGGGCTGGGGGCGCAGGTCAGCGTCAACGGCCCGCGCGGCGATATCCCGCAACTGCTGGCGCTGGCGAGCGCCTTTGCCATGCCGTCGGCCTCCGAGGCGCACAGCATTGCCTTCCTGGAAGCACTGGCGACGGGCGTGCCCGTCGTGGCCAGCGCGATCCCCGCCTTTCGCTTTTCAGGCGGCTTCCCGGCAGTCCAGTTGCTCGACACGGGCGACATCGCCGCCTACGCGAACGCGCTCGCGCGGGCGGTGGCACAGCCCCGCGCCGCACGGCCGCTCGACGGCCTGACGCTGCAGGACACCGTGCGGCACTACCGCGCCATCGCGCGCACCGTGACAGGCCTCGCCTGAGGCTGCCTTCCGCTTGCCTTAGCCGCTTCCCGCCCGGCAACCGCCTTCGGCCCTGCCTCCTCCGACAGGGCTTCCCAGGAATTCCACCGCCATTCCCGCGAACGCGGGAATGGCTCCTTGTTGACGGTGCCAGAAGCGAGGCAGGACGCGCCGATGGGGCATGCGGGACGAGTGGTCCAATCATTCCGAAGGGCCCGCCCCCTTGGCGAAGGGACAGCGGCGTATTAATGCCGGAATTAATTATTATATTCTTTTTTATTTTCACGCTTCATGTGTTTCTTTCGTCATGTCCTTTCGCATTATGTCGGGGTTTCAATCCGTATCATGGCTGAAACAAGTGCAAAAAAACATCGGGAAAATGCACCATATCTGATATTAGTGCGATTTACACCGCGCTTGCTTTGGTGCAGTTGTGCCGCATTGCAACATTTTGTATAGAGTGATTTTTACTCGCTTCTTTTCTGGTTCCGGCGGGCCGAATAATCTGTGGCATGAATCACATGTATTGAATAAATTCGTTTATTTACAATGAAATGTGGCGAATTCAGTGATCCGACCGGCAAGATCCCGCCAAGAGGCCGTCAGTTTCCGACATCAACGTAGCCACGTTTTCATTGTTGTATATGATGCAATGCAACAGACCAGAAGTCCGGCGCTGCACGGAACAAAGAAGCAAGAAGCGAATGAAATGGGGAGTAATCATGAGCTATGCGCAACTCAAGCCTTCAGTGAGCTGGTTGTCTTTGTCAGCCCGGCCTCGCAGGGACGCCGCGCGGCGTATCGGAATCCTGCTGTTCGACGGATTTTCGCTGCTCGGCGCCGGAATGATTGCGGAGGTATTCCACACCGCCAACGCACTGTCCGAGGATGTACCGGACCTGGCGGGGCAGGCCCGCTATGAAGTGCGCTTCCTGTCACTGACGGGCGGCAACATCGCCTGTTCGGCCTCCGTGCATGTCTGGACCGATGAAATCGACCCCGGCCAGCCGCCCGGCTTCGACATGCTCTTCGTCGCCGCCGGCGAGGACGCCCATGGCTGCAGCATCGACGAGCGCGTGGTGGGCTGGCTGCGTGCGGCCGCGCACCGCAAGACCGCCACGGTCCGGCCCATCGCCCAGGGCCGCGCCGTGCTCGATGCGGCAGGAATCTCTCCATTGGCCACGTTGCCTGACACGCAGTCGGCCAGCCAGCCGCTGGCGCTCGACGCCGCCGACGACCAGTTCGAATCCATGAAGGCCGCGCTGACGCTGATCCGGCACGAGCAGGGTGTCGATGCCGCGCGCGCCGTGGCGGGCCGCGTGATGCCTTCGTGGGGCAGCCGGCTGCTGCCGTGCATCGGCGACCCCGGCATGACGGGCCCCGGCGAGAAGATCCGCGCCGCGGCCCGCTGGCTGCGCCAGCATTGCGAACAGGACATCTCGATTGCCGACGCCGCCGAGGTGGCTGCCATGAGCGAGCGCAACTTCCTGCGCCGCTTCAAGCTGGAAATGGGCATCACGCCTTCGGACTTCCTGCTTCAGGCGCGGCTCGACACGGCCTGCGGCTTCCTTGCCGAGACCGAACTGCCGGTCGACAAGGTGGCGCGCCGCAGCGGCATGGGCAATGGCGACCGTCTTGCCAAGATTTTCCGCAAGCGCCTGTCGATCTCGCCGACCGAGTTCCGACAGCGATCCCGGCTGACCGTCGACGGCTAGTCCGCGGACGCGGCGCCTACGCCGCGCGCCAGTCAATCAGAAAGCCACGAGGAATGCAAGCCGCGCGGGGCGGCGGGGAGCGCTCGTCCCGACACCGTGGCTTCGCATTGCCCGAACGCAAACGAGAACAAGGAGGGCCGATCATGACAAACACAGACAGCGCCGACGGCACAGCCACCGCGGCATCGACGACCCCGGCACACGGCCAGCGCCTGCGCATCGCGCCGGTAGTCCTGGCGGGCGGCGCGGGCACCCGGCTGTGGCCGCTGTCGCGCGAGCACTATCCCAAGCAACTGATCGACCTGATCGGGCCCGACTCATTACTGCAGGCCACGTTGCGCCGTCTCGAAGGCTTTGAGGGCGTACCCGGTGGGCGCGAGGTGGTGCCGGCGCCCATCGTCGCCTGCGGCGAAGAGCACCGTTTCGTCACCGCCGAGCAATTGCGCGCCAGCGGCATCCAGGCGCGCCTGCTGGTGGAACCGGGCCGCCGCAACACCGCGCCCGCGCTGACCATCGCCGCGTGGCTGGCCCAGGCGCAGGGCGAGGACGTGATCCTCGTGGTGATGCCGGCCGATCACGCCATGCTCGATACGGACGCCTTCCGCGCCGCGCTGGCCACGGCCGCCGATCACGCCGAACGCGGTGCGATGGTCACGCTCGGTGTGCCGCCCACGCGCGCCGAAACCGGTTACGGTTACATCCGCCTAGGCGCCGCGCTGCCCGACGGCGTGCACGAGATCGCGCGCTTCGTCGAGAAGCCCGCGCTCGAACTGGCGGCACAGTACGTGCAGAGCGGCCAGTACTGGTGGAACAGCGGCATCTTCATCGTACGCGCCAACGTGTGGCTGCAGGCCGTGCAGACGTTGCAGCCCGACATGTACGAGAGCTGCATGCATGCCGTGATCGAGGGCAAGCTCGATGGCGCCTTCTTCCGTCCCGCGCCGAAGGCTTTCCTGACCTGCCCGTCCGATTCCATCGACTACGCGGTGATGGAGCGGCTGGAACTGCCGGAGTCGCCGTGCCGCGGCGTGGTGGTGCCGCTGGCGGCAGGCTGGTCCGACCTTGGCTCGTGGGACGCCGTCTGGGACGCTACCGAAAAGGACACCGCTGGCAATGCGGCGCGCGGCCGCGTGGTATTCGAGGGCGCCAGTCACAGCTATGCGCATTCCGATGGCCGCCTGGTGGCCTGTGTCGGCACGCACAACATCGTCGTCATCGAGACCGCGGACGCGGTGCTGGTTGCCGACCGCTCGCATGTGCAGGACGTCAAGACCCTGGTCGAGCGCATCAAGGCCCAGCACGCACCCGAGGCCGAGACGCACCGCAAGGTGCGCCGGCCCTGGGGCTTCTACGACTCGGTGGACCACGGTCCGCGCTTCCAGGTCAAGCGCATCGTGGTAGCGCCTGGCGCGCGGCTGTCGCTCCAGTTGCACCACCACCGCGCCGAGCACTGGGTGGTGGTGAGCGGTACGGCGCTCGTGCAGCGTGGCGAAGAGAAATTCCTGCTCGGCGAGAACCAGTCGACCTACATACCGCTGGGTGTGACGCACCGGCTGGAGAACCCTGGCAAGTTGCCGCTCGAGATCATCGAGGTGCAGTCCGGTGGCTACCTGGGCGAAGACGACATCGTGCGGCTCGACGACGCCTTCGGGCGCTGCGACAGAGAGGGCTAGCGCTGCGAATGACCGGCGCCGGGCTGGCGCCGGGCGGTTTGCAAGGGGAGTCCGGCAACGGGGAGCCGGCGTGGCAAGGCAGTGGTTGCTTACGGGTGGTACGGGGGGCGCTATGCTCAGGCTGGAGGGGTTACTGGCGCGCACGCTGGACGTTGCGCTGGTGTTCGCGGGGGCCGTGGCGGCCTCGCAGATCCGCTTCGACGCGGTGATGCAGGAGGACTTCTATGACCTCTTCATCGTGCTGTCGGCGGCGTTCACGCTGGCATTGTTCCCCGCGTTCGGCATCTACGAATCGTGGCGCGGGCGTTCCAAGCTCGGCCTCGCAGGCCAGGTCGCGCTGGCCTGGCTGCTGGTGCAGCTGTGCGGTGTCATGGTGATGTTCTCCATGCACCGCCTCGACATCGTCTCGCGGCTCTGGTTCGCCTACTGGACCGCCGTCAGCGGTGCGCTGCTGATCGTTTCCAGGCTGGTCACCCATTTCGTGCTCGGCCACGTGCGCAGTGCCGGCATGAACCTGCACCAGGTCGCCATCGTCGGCGGCGGGCCACACTGCAACGCGGTGATCCGCCGCGTGGCGGCGTCGCCGGCATCGGGCTTCCGCGTGGCGGCGGCGTTCAACGTGCTGCCAACGTCCGGCAGTCTCAGCTCGCGCGTGCCGACCTTTGCTGACCGCGCCGCGTTCCAGCGCTACATCCGCACGCAGCAGATCCACGAACTCTGGCTTGCGCTGCCATTGTCGCAGGAGCGGTTGATCCTTGACCTCGTCAACGAGTTCCGCGACGAGCTGATCAATATCCGCTTCATGCCGGACCTTCGCTCGGTGGCGCTGTTCGACAGCGGCATGATCGACCTGATCGGCATGCATGCCATCAACCTCGCTGCCTCGCCGTTGCCGCAACACGCAGTGCTGCAGAAGGACATCTTCGACCGCCTGTTCGCCGTCGCCGCGCTGATCGGCCTGGCGCCGGTGCTGCTGGCGGTGGCCGTCGCGGTGAAGCTGTCGTCGCCGGGGCCGGTGCTGTTCCGCCAGAAGCGCAAGGGCGCCGACGGCCGCGTCTTCACCATCTACAAGTTCCGCTCGATGCGCGTGCATGCAGAGCAGGCCGGTACGCTGACGCAGGCCAGGCGTCTGGACCCGCGCGTCACCCGCGTAGGCGCCTTCCTGCGCCGCAGCAGCCTGGACGAGCTGCCACAGTTCTTCAACGTGCTGCGCGGCGACATGTCGGTGGTCGGCCCGCGCCCCCACGCGCTGGAGCATGACGACCAGTACAGCAAGCTGGTGAGCGGCTACATGCAGCGTTACCGCATCAAGCCGGGCATCACCGGCTGGGCCCAGGTCAACGGCTACCGCGGCGAGACCGACCGGCTGGAGAAGATGGAAGGACGCATTGCCTGCGACCTCTACTACCTCGGCAACTGGTCCTTCGCGCTCGACATGCGAATCATCGTCGCGACGATCTTCAAGGGACTGGTCCACCGCAACGCCTACTGACCCCGGCGACGGTCGCCGTGGCGGGCTCACCAAGAACGCGAAAGCACACGGAGCGCAAGGACAAGCCATGCCAACCGTACTCGACACGCAATACACCGAGGCCCCGCCGGCGCAGGAGCTGCGCCTGTCGGACTACCTGGCGACCCTGCTGGGGAGCTGGCGGCTGATCGCCCTGATCACGGCGGCAGCGCTGGTCATCGGCGTGATCTACGCGGCGATCGCCAAGCCGGTCTACCGCGCCGACGCGATGATCCAGGTGGAGGACAGCAAGGGCGCCGACGCCAACGCCAACCAGAATTCGCTGGGCTCGATCGCATCGATCTTCGACTCGAAGTCGTCCACGGCGGCGGAGATCGAGCTGATCCGTTCGCGGCTGGTGGTGGAGGAGGCCGTGCGCACGCTCCATCTCGACATGGCCGCGCGGCCACGCACGTTCCCCCTGGTTGGCGGCTGGCTGGCTGGGCGCTATGCCGGCACCGCGCCGGCACCGGCGCGCTTCGGCCTGCCGCAGTACGCATGGGGCGGCGAGTCGATCACGATGTCAGTGTTTGACACGCCTTCCAGGTACTACAACAAGCCGTTCGTCCTGACCATCACTGGCGAGCGCGCGTTCACGCTGCGCGACCCCGACGGCAACCCGGTGCTTAATGGCAAGGTGGGCGAGGAGGTCGGCGGCAACAGCGCGCTGGGTCCGGTGCGGGTGCGCATCGACGAGATCGCCGGGCGCCCCGGCACCGAGTTCGAGCTGGTGCGCGCGTCGACGCTCGCCACCGTGGAGCGCGTGCAACGCCAGCTCGCCGTGGGCGAGACCTCGCTGCAGTCAGGCATCATCCGCGCCAGCCTGGAAGGCCCCGACGCGAAGCTCACCGCCGACATCGTCAACACCATTGCGCGACAGTTCGTGCAGCAGGACATCGGCCGCCGCTCGGCTGAGGCGGAACACACGCTGGCCTTCCTCGACCAGCAGCTGCCGGTGCTGCGCAAGGAGTTGGACCATGCCGAGGAGCGCTACAACTCCTACCGCAATCGCACCGGCACGGTGAACCTGGACGAGGAAAGCCGGCTGCTGCTGCAGCAGGTGGTCGATAACAAGACCCGGCTTGCCACGCTGCAGGCCCAGCGCGCCGAGATGATGACGCGCTACACCGATACGAACCCCGCCATGGTCGCCATCAACGCCCAGATTGCGGCGCTCACGCAGCAGCAGGGCGCGTTGCGGCGCAGCGTGTCGGTGCTTCCCGATACCGAGCAGACCGTGCTGCGGCTGATGCGCGACGTGCGCGTCGACACCGAGCTGTACACCAGCCTGCTCAACAACGCCCAGCAGCTGCGCGTGATCAAGGCCGGCCAGGTCGGCAGCGTGCGGGTGGTGGACTTCGCGGCGCCGGCCGACGAGCCGGTGCGCCCGCAGCGCGTGATGCTGGTGCTGATCAGCGGCGGCCTTGGCATGCTGGCGGCCGTCGTGCTGGTGTTCGTGCGCAAGGCGCTCTATGGCGGCGTGGAGCATCCGGAGGACATCGAGCGCCTGCTCGGCGTGCCGGTCTGCGCCGTGGTGCCGCGCAGCCGCGTGCAGGCCCGGCTGCAGCGCGACCTCCGCGCCGGCCGGGGCGCGGGGGGGCCTCGCCTGCTGGCCGCGAGCGCGCCGGAAGACGTCGCCATCGAGGGCGTGCGCAGCCTTCGCACCACGTTGCAGTACGCGCTGCGCGATGCCCGCAACAACGTGGTCATGCTGACCGGCTCGCGCCAGGACGCAGGCAAGTCATTCCTGTCGGTGAATCTTGCCGCGCTGGTGGCGTCGGGCCACCGCCGCGTGCTGGTGATCGACGGCGACATGCGGCGCGGCGAGGTCCATTTGCACTTCGGCCTGCGCCACCGGCCGGGGCTCTCCGACGCGCTGGCGGGCATGGACTTCGACGCCGCCGTCGTGCGCGACGTGCTGCCGGGCCTGGACGTGCTGCCGCGCGGCAGCCTGCCAGAAGACCCGGCGGACCTGCTGATGAGCGAGCGCTTTCGCACCATGCTCGACCACTTCGCCACGTGCTACGACATGGTGATCCTCGACACCCCGCCGGTGCTCGCCGTGACCGATGCCACGCTGCTCGGCCGGCACGCCGCCACCACCCTGCTGGTGGTGCGTCACGGCCGCCATCCGGCCGCCGAGATCGGCGAGGCGGCGCGGCGGCTTGCCAACGGCGGCGTTGCCCTGCAGGGCGTGCTGCTGACCGATGTTCCGCGGCCGCCGTTGCAGCTCGGAGCGCCGTATGGCGCGGACTACGGCGCGCGGGGAGGGCAGGGAGGGCAGGGAGGGCAGGGGTAAGGATGCGGCAACAGGTCCCGCCGCCACGCCGGCCCCAACCGGGGCGAGCTCCAACCGAACTCCAATTCACAGGGAGAAAGACGATGAAGCGCAAGGTTGCTCTGATTACGGGAATCACCGGCCAGGACGGCTCCTATCTTGCCGAACTGCTGCTCGACAAGGGCTATGAAGTGCATGGCATCAAGCGGCGCACGTCGCTGTTCAATACCGACCGCATCGACCACCTGTACCGTGAGCGGCACGAGCAGGACCTGCGCTTCTTCCTGCACCACGGCGACCTGATCGACGCCACCAGCCTCCTGCGCGTGATCCAGCGCATCGAGCCGGACGAGATCTACAACCTTGCCGCGCAGAGTCACGTGGCGGTGTCGTTCGAGGAGCCGGAGTACACCGCCAACGCCGATGGCATCGGCACGCTTCGCATCCTCGAGGCGATCCGTATCCTCGGCCTGGCGAAGCAGACGCGCTTCTACCAGGCGTCGACCTCCGAGCTGTACGGTCTGGTGCAGGAGATCCCGCAGAAGGAGACCACCCCCTTCTACCCGCGCAGCCCGTACGCCGTGGCGAAGCTCTATGCCTACTGGATCACCGTGAACTACCGCGAGGCCTACGGCATGTATGCGTGCAACGGCATCCTGTTCAACCACGAGTCGCCGGTTCGCGGCGAGACGTTCGTCACGCGCAAGATCACGCGGGCCATCGCGCGCATCGCCGTTGGGCTGCAGGACTGCCTCTACCTGGGCAACCTGTCGGCGCTGCGCGACTGGGGCCATGCACGCGACTATGTCGAGATGCAGTGGATGATGCTCCAGCAAGCGCAGCCCGAGGACTTCGTGATCGCTACTGGCGAGCAGTACAGCGTGCGCGACTTCGTGCAGCAGGCCGCCAACGAGCTGGGCGTGACGGTGCGCTTCGAAGGCGAGGGCGTGGATGAGATCGGCGTCGTCGAGCACATACACGGCAAGGAAACGCGGCTGCAGCCGGGGCAAGTGATCGTGCGCGTCGATCCCGCGTACTTCCGTCCGACCGAGGTCGAGACCTTGCTGGGCGATGCCTCCAAGGCCCACGAGAAGCTCGGTTGGCGCCCCACCACGCCATTCCCCGCGCTGGTCAAGGAGATGGTGCGCGCGGACTACCAGATCGCGCGCCGCGACGCGATGGTCACGCTGGCCGGCTTCAAGGCCCTGGAACACCACGAGTGACGGCCATGGACAAGGACGCCAACATCTTCGTGGCCGGGCACCGTGGCATGGTCGGCTCTGCGCTGGTCCGGGCGCTGCAGGCCGACGGCTACCGCCACATCATCACGCGCACCCATGCCGAGCTGGACCTGACCGACCAGGCTGCGGTGCGCCGCTTCTTCGCCACCGGCTCGATCGACGTGGTGCTGCTGGCGGCCGCGCGCGTGGGCGGCATTGTCGCCAATGCCTCGCGCCCGGCCTCTTTCCTCTATGAGAACCTGGCCATCGAGACCAACGTGATCGACGCCGCGTTCGACTCTGGCGTGCAGCGGCTGGTGTTCTTCGGCTCGTCATGCATCTATCCGCGCGCCTGCCCGCAGCCGATTCGCGAGGAGTACCTGCTGACCGGCCCGCTGGAGCCAACCAACGAGGCCTACGCCATTGCCAAGATTGCCGGGCTCAAGCTGTGCGAGGCCTACAACCGCCAGTACGGCACGCGCTACCTGTCAGTGATGCCGACCAATCTGTACGGCCCCAACGACAACTATGACCTGACCAACAGCCACGTGCTGCCGGCGCTGATCCGCAAGGCGCACGCGGCGGTAGAGGAGGGCGCGGGCACGCTGGCGGTGTGGGGCACTGGCACGCCGCGCCGCGAGTTCCTGCACGTCGACGACCTCGCCGCCGCGACGCTGTTCCTGTTGCGCCATGAGCACGCCGAGGGCGTGTTCAACGTCGGTGTGGGCAAGGACCTGCCGATCGCCGAGCTGGCCGCGATGGTTGCGGGCATCGCCGGATTTCAGGGGGAGCTCGTGTTCGATACCAGCAAGCCGGATGGCACGCCGCGCAAGCTGCTCGACGTCAGCCGCCTGGCGCGCATGGGCTGGCAGCCGCGCATCGGGCTGGAGGCCGGCATCACGGCCACATATTGCGAGTACAGGAATCGCGTCAGGTCGCTTGCGGAGCCAGCCGCGGCGGCAACACACGTCTGACAGGCACGCAAACGGGGAGGTTCGCCATGCCACATACCGTCACCATCTTCCACAACGTCGTCTGGTCGCGCCACAAGGGCGAGGTCTTCTCGGCACTGCACCGCGACACCGCCGGCGGCCCCATTCGCTACCGGTTCATCCAGATCACCGAAACCGAGTACTACCGCCTGGGCTTCTCCGACGTGGACTACAGCGCCCACCGCTATCCAATGCAATGCCTCTATCACGGCTGCTACGAGGACGTGCCGGTGTGGAAGCTCACGGCGCGGCTCGTGTCGGAGGTGCTGCGCTCCGGCAGCGACCTGATCGTGCTGCCCGGCTACCACCGCCCCGAATACTGGGCGATGCTGCTGGCTTGCATCGTCACCGGCAGGCGCCGCGCGGTGTTCTGCGACTCCACTGGCCGCGACCGCCCGCGCCGGCTGCTGACGTCGATCCCCAAGCGGGTCTTCTTCGGCCTGTGCCATGGCTTTTTCGGCTTCGGCGAGCGCAGCCGCGAATACCTGGTGTCATTGGGCGCCGCACCCGCGCAGGTATTCATCCCGTGCCAGGCTGCCGCGCTGCCGCCCGGCTATAGTGCCGACGCCGCCCTCGCAGCACGTGCGCAGGCACGCACGGAGGGCGAGCCGGTCTTCCTCTACGTGGGCCGCCTCTCGCCCGAGAAGGGCCTGGACACGCTGATCGATGCCTTCGCAGGCCTGCGCCGCGAGTTGTCTGACGCGCGCCTGCGCCTGGTTGGCTCCGGTCCGATGGAAGCAACGCTGCGCGCGCGCTGCACCGAGCTGGGCCTGGGCGACTCGGTGGTGCTGGTCGGCAGCCTCCAGGGCGATGCGCTGTCCGCGGAGTACTACCGGGCCGCCTGTCTGGTGTTGCCGAGCTCCAGCGAGCCGTGGGGACTGGTGGTCAACGAAGCGCTCAACCACGGCTGCCCGACTGTCGCCAGCGACAACTGCGGCTGCGTGCCGGAACTCGTCCACGACGGCGAGACCGGCTTCGTGGTTCCGGCGCGCGATGCCGCCGCGCTGCAAAGCGCGATGACGCGCGCGCTGACCACCTTTGCCGACGCGCCCGCCACCGCCGCGCGCTGTCTCGCCGTGATGCGCCGCTTCGATCCCGCGGCAGCGGCGAGCCACATTGCCCGAGGCTGCGCGATGCTGCTGGCCGGGCGCCGTGTGCGCAGCCGGCCCGAAGCCGCCGACGGACCCGCTGCGCCGGCCCCAGCCGAAGTGACCCGGAGCGGAAGATGAAAATCCTGATCTGCGGGCAGAACTACGCCCCCGAACTGACGGGCACTGGCAAGTACACCGCCGAAATGGCCGAGGCGCTGGCGGAGGCCGGCCACGAGGTACGCGTGGTGTGCGGGCCGCCGTACTACCCCGCGTGGCGGATCGAGCCAGGTTATTCCGGCAGCCGCTATCGCGCCGAGACACTGCGCGGCGTGCGGGTGGTGCGCGTGCCGTTGTGGGTGCCGGGCCAGCCCGGCGCGGCCAAGCGCCTGCTGCACCTGGCGAGCTTTGCGGTGGCGGCGCTGCCGGCAATGGTGCAGCAGGCATTCTGGCGTCCGGACGTGGTCATGGGCATCGCGCCGGGGCTGATGGGCGCACCGGTCGCATGGCTGGCCGGCCGTCTCGCCGGCGCGCGCTGCTGGCTCCACGTGCAGGACTACGAGGTCGACGCCGCGTTCGAGCTGGGCCTGCTGCATGGGGGGCGAATGCGCCGCTTCGCGCTTGCCGTGGAGCGACTGCTGTTGCGCCGCTTCGACGTGGTGTCGAGCATCACGTCGAAGATGGTGGAGACCGCCGCCAGGAAGGGCGTGCTGGCGCCGCGCCTGTTCCTGCTGCCGAACTGGGTCGACACCGACGCCATTCGTCCGCTCGACCGGCCTAGCGCGCTGCGGCAGTCGCTTGGTATCGGGAAGGAGCAGAAGGTGGTGCTGTACGCCGGCAACATGGGCAACAAGCAGGGGCTCGACGTGCTGATGTGCACGGCCGCCGCGCTGGCCGGCGAGCGGGGCATCACCTTCGTCTTCTGCGGCAACGGGCCGGCGCGCGCCGAACTGGAACTGCACTGCGCCGGGCTCGACAACTGCCGCTTCCTGCCACTGCAGCCGGCCGATGCGCTCAACGAGCTGCTCAACCTCGCCGACATCCACGTATTGCCGCAGCGCGGCGGCGCCGCCGATCTTGTGATGCCGTCCAAGCTGACCGGCATGCTCGCCAGTGGCCGCGCGATCGTGGCGATGGCCGAGCCCGGCACCGAGCTGTTCGCGGCGCTGCGAGGGCGCGGCGTGGCGGTGCCGCCGGAAGACGTCGACGCGCTGGCCGGCGCCATCCGCCGCCTGGCGGCCGATGCCGAGCTGTGCGCGGCCCTGGGCGCATCGGCGCGTGCCTATGCGGTCGGCAACCTGTCGGCGCCCGCAGTGCTGGGCCCGCTCGACGCACGGTTGCGTGCCTTGTGCCCGAATGACACCGCGCGGCCGGCCGGCGCGGACCTGGCCCCGGCGCCGCTGCGCGCCGAGGAAGCCGAATAAAGGCGGTGCGAGAGCGCCATGCGACATGACGGAGGCCATCCATGATCCGGACCAAGCAACGCGCACAGCGCCGCCGCCATCGCCCCGGCACGCTGATTCCGCTGGTGGCGGCATTCATTGGCATCACGGCCGGCGCGGGCGCGCTGCCGTACACGGGAGGACGCTCATGTTTACAGGCGAGCCGGGCGCACAGGCGCCGTCGCGGCTGAGGCCGCGTGCCACCCCGGGCGTGGCGGTGCCGGCGGGACCAGCGGCACTGCCCGCGCTGACCAGCCTGCGATTCTTCGCGGCGCTGGTGGTGGTATGCAGCCACTTTGCGCAGATCGGGCTGCTGGCCGTGCCGCAGGCCGTGCAGCGCGCGGTCGACGGTGGCCGCCCCGCGGTGTCGTTCTTTTTCGTGCTGTCGGGCTTCATCCTGACGTGGAACTACCGCCGCCCGCTGGCCACTGGCGGCGCGCCGGCCCGACGCACCTTCTACTCGGCCCGCTTCGCGCGCATCTATCCGGTGCTGGTGCTGTCGCTCGTGCTGGCGCTGCCGGTCACTGCGTGGCTGCTGCATGACGGCGACGCCGCGCTGCTGCGCGAGTGGTACGGCCTTTCCGGCAGCGACGGCGCCAACTTGCGTGCGCTCTGCGCCAGCCTCGTGCTGCAGTTGCTGGCGCTGACCGCGTGGACGCCGTTTGCCGCGCTCAACCAGCCGTGGAACGGTCCGGCCTGGAGCATCTCGTGCGAGGCGTTCTTCTACGCGCTCTTCCCATGGCTGCTGGCGCGCCTGGGCGCCTGCGGCAACCGCGGGCTGGCGGCATGGTGCGTGGCATTGTGGCTGGCGCAGGGGGCATGGATCGCGTGGCTGCAGCATGCGCTGCCGGTGTCGCGCCACGGCTTCCTCGTCGCGCAGTTCCCGCCGACGCACCTGTTCGAATTCGTGCTCGGCATCTGCGCCGCACTGGTCCATGCCCGGCATGCAGCGGCCGGCGCGGTACGTGTGCGGGTCGGGCACGTGCTGGCGGTGATTGCGCTGGCGGGCATCGTCGCACTGTCAGTGCTGCAACCGCTGGCGCCGGCGTTTTATATGCAGTCGCCGCTATTCGGCGCCCTGATTGTGGGAATGGCGCTGTCCGGCGGTCCGGCGTTCCTGTCGTGGCGATGGCTGGTCACGCTCGGCGAGGCGAGCTTCGCGCTTTACCTGCTGCACGTGCCGCTCGGCCGGCTGCTGCGCCTGGCCGACGTGCCGGCCGCCGCCGGCTGGCCAGCCCTGGCTGCCGTCGTGGGGATCAGCGTGCTGGTGTTTCGTGGCTACGAGGAGCCGCTGCGCCGCCGCCTGCGCCGGCGGCTGGCGCCCGCCACTCCGTCACTCGCCGTCGTGGCGCACGGCTAGGGCCACGCAAGGGGAGCCGACACCGTGAACAACCGCTACGCAACCTTCTGGATCTGGCTGGCGCTGTGCCCGCTGGCGGTCGACTTCAAGAGCGTCGACGAGAACGGCAGCCGTCTCACGCAGATCCTGCTGACGGTACCGGCGCTGGGCGCGGCCCTGGTGCTCGCGCTGATCGCGCCGCGCTTCGCGGCCGGCAACCGCTTCAGCGCGCTGGTCATGGCCGCGCTGCTGCTGACCGTGCCGTGCAGCGTGGTGCCGCACGTGCTGCAGGGCAACGACATGGGTAACTACCTGCGCGTGCTACTGCCGTTCATGCTGCTGATGGCCGGCTACCTTGCCACCTGCAGACCGTGGCATGTGAAGCGGGTCGAGCAGATCGAGCTGGCAATGTTCAGCGGCATGGTGGTTTCGCTGCTGTTCGCCTTCGGTTACGGCATGGCGGTGGGCGGCGGTCTGGAGACAGTGCGCTTTCGCATCGTTTCCGTGGTGTTCCTTGCGCTGCAAGGCTTGCTGTTGCACGAGATCGTGGTGGCGCGCCGCATCACGCGCTTCAAGCTGCTGCTGTTCCTCGTCTCGCTGGCTATCGAACTGCTGAGCGTCACCCGCAGCCTGCTGGTGGGCACTGCGCTGTTGTTCTGCCTGGCAACGTGGCTGGCGGCACCGTCGCTGCAGCAGTTGCTGCGTTCGCTGGCGCGCACGGTGGTGATCGCGGTGGCGCTGGTGGGCGGGACGGTGGTGATCGGCTCGGCGCTGTTCCCGAGCGTCGCGGCGCACTGGACGCAGCGCCTCCAGGCCGCCAAGGCCACGGCCGCGGGCATGGATCCTACCACGGCCACTCGTCTTGCGGAGATCAAGGACCAGCTCGACCAGGTGCGCTCGAGCCACCTGTCGCTGCTGCTTGGCCGGGGCTACGGGCACAACTACCGCTATTCGCCCGACTACCTGCCTGCGCTTGCCGACCAGATGACGAAGGAGGAGTTCTACGCCATCAACGAATGGGCCGCGGGGCACAACTTCTGGGTCTACCAGCTGTTCGCGGGCGGACTCGTGTTCGGGCTGGCACTGCCGCTGATCGTGCTTTACGCGCTGGTGCGCGGCAGCCTGTTCTACCGGCGCTGGCGGCGCGCCGCCCCGGATGCGCCCTTTCTCGCGGTGCTCGGCCGCTCGCTGCTGGTGCTGGCGGCACTCCCGGCCACGTCGATCGGCGGCAACCCGCTCGGGCCGCGTTTCTCGGGACTCGTGTACGGCGTGGCGCTCGGACTGCTAGTGGCCACGCAGCTCCGGCTGGAGCGCATGGCGGTGCGGCGCACCGTGCCCGGCAACGTGCAGCCGGCACAGGCCATGCCGTCGCTTCCCTTGCAAGGACAACGCCCATGAAGCTGCTCCAGCTCCTTCCCTCGCTCGACCCGCAACAGGGCGGTACTACCGAATGCGTGCGGCAGATGTCGCGGCGGCTGGCCGCGCTCGGCCATCACGTGGAACTGGTTACGCTCGATCCGCAGGACGCGCCATGGCTGCGGGACGCAGGTGCTGCCGTGCACGCGCTGGGGCCGTCGCGCGGAGGCTACCGCTACGCGCCGCGGCTGCTGCCGTGGCTGCGCGCAAATGCGGCGCGATTTGACGCGGTGATCGTCAACGGCCTGTGGCAGTACCACGGCTTTGCCGCGTGGATGGCCCTGCGCGGCTCCGGTGTGCCGTACTACGTTTTCCCGCACGGCATGCTCGACCCGTGGTTCCGCACGCAACATCCGCTCAAGCACCTGAAAAAGTGGCTGTATTGGCCGTGGGCCGAGTACCGGGTACTGCGCGACGCACGCACGGTGATGTTCACCGCCGAGGAGGAGCGGCTGCGCGCGCGCGAGTCATTCTGGCTGTACCGCGTGCGCGAGGCCGTGGTGAACTTCGGCACGGCCTGGCCGCCGCTGGACGACGGCAGGCTGCGCGAGGCCTTTCTTGCTGCCTGCCCGGAGCTGCGGGGAAAACGGCTGCTGCTGTTCCTTGGCCGCATTCATCCCAAGAAGGGTTGCGACCTGCTGATCGAGGCCTTCGCCCGCGTGGCCGGTACCGATCCCTTCCTGCATCTTGTCATGGCCGGCCCGGACGGCCACGGCGCGGCCCAATGGGGGCCCTCGCTACGGGCACGCGCGGAGGCACTTGGCGTGGGCGCGCGCGTGAGCTGGCCAGGCATGCTGCGCGACGACATGAAGTGGGGTGCGTTTCATGCCAGCGACGCCTTCGTGCTGCCCTCGCACCAGGAGAACTTCGGCATTGCCGTGGCCGAGGCACTTGGCTGCGGCGTGCCGGCGCTGGTGTCGACGCGGGTCAACATCTGGCGCGAGCTGGTGCGCAACGGCGCGGGCATGACCGCGATCGACACCGTGGATGGCACCGAATCGATGCTGCGGCGCTGGCTGGCCACCGAGCCGGCCGAGCGCGAGGGCATGCGTGTGCGGGCCCGCGTGGCCTTCGCGCGGCATTTCACCGTCGAAGCGATGGCGGCCGACGTCCTGCGCGTGGTGCAGGGCGGGCCGGTGCCTTTCGCCGGCAGCGGCCCGGCCACGGCGGCGGGCCTTCACCTTCAGAGCCTGGGCAAGCGGGAGCGGTAATGTTCATCGATACAAGAAAAGTCGAGTCGGACAGTATTGTCCAAACAACGGTCTGCATCATTGGTGCCGGCGTGGCCGGCATCACGCTCGCGCTGGAACTGCAGCGTGCGGGCATTGCCACATGCCTGCTGGAGAGCGGTGGCTTCAAGCCTGACGACGAGACGCGCGACCTGTACCGGGGCGAAAACATCGGCCTGCCGTACACTTTCGCCGACGGCAGCCGCAGCCGCTACCTCGGCGGCAGCAGCAACTGCTGGGGCGGCTGGTGCCGGCCGCTCGACCCGTGGGACCTGGAGCGGCGCGACTGGGTGCCAAACAGCGGCTGGCCGTTCGGGCTCGACACACTGACGCCGTACTACCAGCGCACCCACGATGTGCTGAAGCTGGGTCCCGACAACTTCGACCCGGCCTGGTGGGAGGCTGCCATTGGCCGCACCGACGTGCGGCGCCTGCCGCTCACCGGAGGGAAGATCCGCGACACCATTTCCCAGTTCAGCCCGCCGGCGCGCTTCGGCAAGCTGTACCGGGAGGCGCTGTCGCAGGCGCACCGTGTGCGCGTCTATCTGTACGCCAACGTGGTGTCGATCGATACCAATCCCGACGCCACCGCCGTCACGCAGGTCGCGGTGCGCACGCTCAGCGGGCGCAGCATGAAAGTGGCCGCACATGTTTTCGTGCTGGCTGCCGGCGGCATCGAGAACGCGCGCCTGCTGCTTGCGTCGAACCACACCCAGCCTGTCGGCCTCGGCAACGGCAACGACCTGGTGGGACGCTACTTCATGGACCACCCGCGGCTGATGTCCGGCGACGTACGCTTCCGGCGGGATTGGGCGCGCAACAAGCTCTACGACATCAAGTACCACTACCAGAACGCGGCGGTCAGCGCGCACGGCCAGCACATCTCGTCGCAGTTTGCGCTGCAACCCGAGGTGCTGCGCCGCGAGGGCCTGCTCAACTCGCGCGTGTGGTTCTTCTCGACGTTCTACGGCGAGGGCAGCGCCGGTGCCGAGGCGCTGATCCGCGCCAAGCAGGCGCTGCTGAAGAAAGACCAGCCCGGCTACCGCCCGGCGCGCGACATACTCACCATGCTTCGACATCCGGTCGACACGGCCGGCTTCGGGCTCACGCGCCTGCTGCAGCCGCGCGCGCTGATCGCGGGCGTGCGCATGCAGGCAATCGTCGAGGCCGAGCCGGACCCGGAAAGCCGGGTCACGCTGTCGGACCAGCGCGATGCACTCGGCCTGCCGCGCGTGCGCGTGTCGTGGAGGCTCGGCGCACGCGTGCAGCGCACCTTCGACCGCACCTTCGCGCTGCTGGCCGAGGAGCTGGAGCGCAGCGGAGTGGCCGACGTCACGCTTGATCCGCCCATCGAGGGCCACGCGTGGCCGGCGCAGCTCGAAGGCACGTGGCACCACATGGGCACCACGCGCATGCACGTGTCGCCGCGACAGGGCGTGGTCGATCCGGACTGTCGCGTGCACGGCATCGGCAATCTCTATATCGGCGGCAGCTCGGTGTTTCCCACCGTGGGCGCCAATTTCCCGACCATCACCATCGCGGCGCTGGCGCTGCGACTGGTCGACCACCTGGTTGCACGCCTTGGCACGGCGGGCGACGGCCCGGGCCGCACCGCCATGCCCGCGCGCGTCACGGACCGACAGGAAGCGCAGGTCCTGGCGTTCGCCGAGCCCGCTTCCGTTGCCGAGCGGGATCCCGCCTGATTTCATCACAAGGAGCACAGTCCCATGACCACGAGGATGCTTGCGGTACTGCTGTCGGCCACGCTGCTGGCCGCCTGTTCGTGGGCGCCGGGACCGGCGCTCGACGGCAGCCGGCTGGAAGACAACATGCGCGCCAAGACCGGCGCCGAGACCTACCCGGTCAGGCTTATCACCGCTGACGTGGTGCGCGCACAGGTCGACGCGGTGGCGGAAACCAACAGCAAGCAGTCGCCCGCACGCGGCGTCGACCTGCGGGCCAGCATCGAGCGGTACGAGTACCGCATCGGCCCCCAGGACATGGTCGGCGTGATGGTGCTGTACAACCCGCAACTCAGTTCCAACGCGCCACCGCCGGGGGCCGCCGTGGCCGCGGTGCAGACGGCGGAGGCGGCGCAGCCGGCAGTGCCGCTCGACCAGAACGGCTTTCGCGTGTCGCGCAGCGGCGAGATGTACTACCCGCCGGTGGGCGTGATGCGTGTGGGCGGGTGCACCGTGGAAGAGGTGCGCGCGATGATTGTCAGGGCGCTGTCGCGCGATATCCGGGATCCGCGCGTGGATGTGCGCGTGCTGTCGTTCCGCAATGGACGCGTCGACGTGACCGGCATGGTGCGTAATCCTGGTTCGCTATCGATGACCGACGTGCCGCTGACGATGATCAACGCCATCGCGCGCAGCGGCGGCACGCTGCCTGAGGCCGACGTGCAACGCGTGCGGCTCACGCGCGGCCAGCAGGTGTATGAGATGGATCTGGAGAACCTCATCGCGCGGCGCGAAGGCGAGAGCGATTTCCTGCTGCAGGCCGGCGACGTGGTCAGCGTGCCCGATCGCCTCGGCAGCCGCATCTTCGTGCTGGGCGAAGTGGCCAAGCCAACTTCGCTGCTGATGACGCGCGGCCGCCTGACGCTGGCCGACGCGCTCACCGGGGTCAACAGCATCGACGTACGCTACGCCGACCCGCGGCAGGTCTTCGTGGTGCGCGGCATGCGCGACAACCCGACCCGGCCCGAAGTCTACCGGCTCGACATGAGCCAGGTTGACGCGCTGCTCCTGTCGACGCAATTCCGGCTGGAGCCGCTCGACGTGGTGTATGTCGGCACGTCCGACGCGGTGCGCTTCAACCGCGTGCTGGAGCAGATCACACCGACCATCCAGACGCTGTTCTTCACGAAGGAACTGGCGCGCTGAAGAACATTCGCCACATTCATTGTTTGTCTGACGGGGAGCCGACATGAACCTGCAGGGAATCACATCACAGGTAAGCCTGATACTGGCACCACTGGGGCCATCCGACTGGGAAGTGCTGTCTCCCGGCCTCGAACTGGTGCGGCTGCGTGCCGGGCAATTGCTGAGCGATGCTGGCCAGCGCATCCGGCATGTCTACTTCCCGAAATCGGCCGTGGTGGCGGTGTCGTCGCTGACGCCGGATGGCGAGGGCATCGAGGTGGCGGTGGTGGGGCACGAAGGACTGGTTGGTCTGCCGGTACTTACCGGAGGAGACACCATGCCCTACCGTATCGAAGTGCGCTGCACCGGCTTCGCTTACCGGCTACCCGCGCATGATATGCGCGAGGCCTTTCGCCGCTTGCCGGTGCTGCGGCGGCAGTGCCTGCTCTTTGTGCAGGCACTGCTGACCCAGGTTGCGCAGACGGCTGTCTGCAACCGCCATCACAGCCTGCAGGAACAGCTGTGCCGCTGGCTGCTGCTGACGCTGGACCGGATGACAGTGAACGAACTGGCCATTACACAGCAACAGATCGCGTACGCGCTGGGCGTGCGCCGCGAGGCGGTGGCCGTGGCGATGGGGCGGCTTTCCGATCTCGGGCTGATCCGCCATAGCCGAGGGCGCATTGCGGAATTCGACCGCCAGGGGCTGGAGCGGCTCGCCTGCGACTGCTATCGGCAAGTGCGCAGCGAATATGAGCGCCTGCTGCCGCCCGCGGCGCAGGACATGACGGACAGCTTGCGCCAGTACGATCTGCCGGGTGCCGGTGAGGACCGGGGAGATCCGCTTGCCCGGTTCGTTCATCTAGCCGATTCGGGGAGTTGCTGATGCACGCCGTCTCAAGGATTGCCACGCCATTCCGTGCCCTGCGGTGGCGCGGCCAGGATGCTGGAGCCGTCGCGATGTGCGCCGCGCTGGCCGCCACGGGCGCGCTGGCGGCTGCTCTGTACGCGTGGTCGCTGCCATCGGTGTATGAGGCGGACGCCCGCGTACGCTTGCTGGGCGCCGACACGGTCCCCTGGCGCGACAGCGCCGGCGGGGCCGTCACGCTGGAACCGCGTCTGTTGACCAGCCGCTCCATGCTGGCGCCAGTGGTGCGGGCGCAACGCCTCGACATCGAGGCCGCACCGCTCAGGATGCCGTGGCTGGCGAGCGCCTGGTCCCTGGTTGCCCGGCCCGGGGCCGCCGGTCTGGTGCCGGCGCCCGGGGTGGCCCCGGCTGGTTTCGCGTGGGGCGGGGAGGACATTGCCGTAGATCGCTTCGATGTGCCGGAGGCCATGCTCAACCAGCCATTCATCGTCGAAGTCGACGGCGCCGGTCATTTCCGTTTGTTGGGGCCGGACGGGGCCGTGCTGCTGCACGGGCGTATCGGCGAGACCGTCCAGACCGCGGGCGTGTCGATCCATGTCGGGCGGCTCGTGGCGCGTCCTGGCACGCGTTTCACGCTCGTGCGCCGCGACGCGGCGGGCGCGGTTGCGGAGCTGGTCCGTGCGCTGACCGTCGTGTCGGAAAGGCGCGACATGGCCCCCGGCACGGCTGCCGCTTCGTCCTCCGGTTCTGCCGGCGTTGCCGGCGACGAACTGCGTATTGCCTGGCGCGATGCCGACCCGCGTCGCGCCAGCACTGTGGTCAACGCGGTGGCCGACGCCTTCATTGCCGCGCTGGTGCGCCAGCGCAACGAGCAAGCATCGCGCACGCTGGCGTTCGTCGAAAGCGAGCTGCCGCGCGTACGCGCCGAGCTGGAGCAGGCCGAACGTGCGCTTGCCCGCCACCGCGCACGGGCCGGCTCGCTGGCGCCGAGCCAGGAGGCGCAGTCCTACCTGAGCGGCAGCATCGAGTACCAGCGCCAGATCACGGCGCTGCGCATGGAGCGCGCGCGCCTGCTGCGCCGCTATACGCCCGAGAACCAGGAAGTGCGCGCGATCGACGATCAGATCGAGCAACTTCGGCAGGACCGGCGCGGCCTCGATGGCCGTTTGCAGAACCTGTCGGAAGCGGAGCGCGACCAGGTCGCGCTGGCGCGCGACGTCAGGGTGGCCGAGGAAACCTATATGACGCTGCGCCGGCAGGCCCAGTGGCTCGGGCTGGCCGAGAGCGACGCGGTCAGCAACGTCCAGCTTCTCGACCGCGCCGTGCCGCCGATGGTGCCGGCGGGGCCGCCGCGCGCGGCGATCACGGCCGGTGGCGCGGCAATCGGCCTTCTGCTCGGGCTGGCGGTGGCGACGGTGCGGCGCAGGCTGGCCACGGGCGTGTCGAGCGCGGCAACGGTAGAGGCGGGATTGGCGCTGCCGGTGGTCTGCGAAGTTCTCTTCAGTCGCGAGCAGCGCAGCCTGGACCTGCGAACGGGCACGCCACGGCATTTGCCGGCGCTGGTCGACGCTGCGGCGAAGCGCCGGACGGAGCCGGACGGCCAGGCCGATGGAGGGGCCCAGGCGTGTGGATACGACCAGTTCCTGCTGGCACGGCAGCATCCCACCGCGCTTGCCGTCGAATGCCTGCGCACGCTGCGCACGGCGCTGCGTCTCGGCCTGCTGGCCGAGGGGCGCCGCACGGTGGCCGTAACCAGCCCAGGCGCCGGAGCCGGCAAGACGTTCGGGGCGGTCAACCTGGCCGTGCTTGCCGCTGATGCCGGCATGCGCGTGCTGCTGGTCGATGCCGACCTGCGCCGCGGCGCGGTGGCGCGCCATTTCGGCGTTGCTGGCGCGCCGGGGTTGTCGGACGTGCTGGCTGGCCGGGCGAGCGTCGCCGATGCGGTTTGCCCCGGCGGTACGCCTGGCCTGTGGCTGCTGGTGGCCGGCACGCCGCCATCGAATCCGTCCGAACTGCTGACGAGCCCGCGCCTGCGCGAAATGATGACTGCCGGCGCGGGACGCTTCGACCTTGTGCTGGTCGACACACCTGCCGTGCTGTCGGTGTCGGATGCGATGCTCGTTTGCAACGTGGCGTCCGCCACGCTTCTGTTCCTGCGCGCGGGCCAGACGTCCGAGTCCGACGCCGCCGAGGCCCTGCGCCAGCTCGGCCGGGCAGGCGCGCACGTGGTGGGCAGCATACTCAACGGCGTCAGCGAACGGGCCGCGGGCCGCGTGCATTGCGAGGAAGCGCGACGGCTGATGCGCGCCAGCGGGGCCGTGCAGGTAGCACCGCAGCCGTGAAGCGGTCGCGAGATGGAATCGCGGCGCGGGTGAAGGATATCAACAGTGGCGGGAGAAAAGCAATGAAGCGAAGTCATGCCTGGGCGCTCATGCTCGGGCTGGTGTTGGTACTGATGATCGGCACCCAGATGCCGGGCGGCCTGCGAGATCATATCGAGCGCAGCCTGCACGCGCCGATCCCGCTGTCGTCGCTGGCGCATTTCGTGTTGTTCACCGGCATGTCGTGCCTGTTGGCCGTGCGACCGATCCGGTGGCCGCCGCGGCGCATCGGCGCCTGCATGCTGGGGCTGGCGGTACTGACCGAGGTGCTGCAGATATTCGCCATCAACCGGCATCCGCGCCTGCTCGACATCGGCATTGACATGGCGGGCTTTGCCGCAGGCGTGGCGCTGTCCGTCTGCTTTGCCAAGGCACCAGGGGCCGAGGGCCGCCCGGCAGAGATGCGCTCCCGGGAGGCGCGCCATGGCTGAGACCCTGCTGCTGACCGGCGCCACCGGCTATATCGGCTCGCACACCTGGGTGGCGCTGCTTGATGCCGGATATGACGTGATCGGTCTCGACAATCTGAGTAACAGCTGCCGCGAGGTGGTCGGGCGTATCGGCGCGATCACCGGACGCAGGCCGCATTTCATCGAGGGTGATGTGCGCGACCGCGCGCTGCTGGCGCGGCTGTTCGATCGGCTGCCCATTGCCGGCACGATCCATTTCGCCGCGCTCAAGGCGGTGGGCGAGTCGGTGGCCGACCCGCTTGCCTACTACGACAACAACCTGAGCGGCCTGCTTACTGTCTGCGCGGCAATGCGGGAGGCGCAGGTGCGCCGGCTGGTGTTCAGTTCATCCGCGACCGTTTACGGGGATCCGGCGAGCGTGCCCATTGCCGAGTCTTTCCCGCTGTCGGCGACCAATCCCTACGGCCAGACCAAGCTCGCCGGCGAGCAGATCCTGCGCGACCTGGAGCGCTCAGATTCCTCGTGGCAAATCGCCTATCTGCGTTACTTCAACCCGATCGGCGCTCATCCGAGCGGTTTGATCGGCGAAGACCCCGACGGCATCCCCAACAATCTCGTCCCTTATGTTGCCCAAGTCGCAGCGGGCCGCCGCGCACAGCTGCTGGTCTTCGGCGGCGACTACCCGACGCCGGATGGCACCGGTGTGCGCGACTACCTCCACGTCTGCGACCTCGCTGAGGGCCACGTGGCAGCGCTGGCCTACCTGCGCCGCGAGAACGGTGGGCTGACGGTCAACCTCGGGACCGGACAGGGCTACAGCGTGCTGGAAGTGGTCAAGGCGTACCGGCAAGCGAGCGGGCGTCCGGTGCCCTACGAGATCGTGGCGCGCCGGCCAGGCGATATTGCCGCCTGCTATGCCGACCCGTCGCTTGCCACAAAGCTGCTCGGGTGGCGTGCGCGATACGGGCTGGACCGGATGTGCGAGGACTCGTGGCGGTGGCAGGCGCGGAATCCACACGGGTTCAGGACGTTGGCTGCGGGCTGAAAGGAGACCGCGCCAAAGTGAGGGATGGCCGGGCTTCGGAGACGTGTGGGGCTGAACAAGGGCCTTCTCTTGCGACCGGTTTCTAGCGCTCTCGCAGCCGATGCACCAGGCGGTCGCCACTTGCCTGGACGACCGTGACCAGCGCAATGAGGATCACGATGACGACCGCCATCACGGTGGTATCGAAACGTTGGTAGCCATACCGGATCGCAAGATCGCCAAGTCCGCCCGCGCCAACCGCGCCGGCCATGGCTGAGGCACCAATCAGAGAAACGACGGTGATGGTAACGCCGCCAACGATGCCAGGCAGCGCTTCCGGCAGCAGCACGTGCAGCAGGATATGCCGGCGTCGGCAGCCCATGGCCTGCGCGGCCTCGACCAGGCCCGTATCGACCTGGCGCAGGCTGATTTCCGCAATGCGTGCAAAGAACGGCGTGGCGCTGACCGCCAGCGGCACCACCGCGGCCCAGACGCCGATGGTCGCACCGACGACCAGACGCGTGAACGGCAGCAGCGCCACCAGCAGCACGATGAACGGCGTGGCGCGGAAGCTGTTGACCACGCTGCCGAGCACGCGATGCAGGCGCGGCGCCGGCCGCATGCCATCGGGAGCGGTGACCATGAGCACTAGCGCGAGCGGCACACCCGCCAGCACGGCAATGGCGGCCGATGCGCCGACCATTGTCAGCGTATCGAGAAACCCTTGCCAGAGGCGTTCAATAAGAATCGGCGACATAGCCTAGTGTTTTCACGTGTGGGGAAAGGGGAGAGCGCAGCGAATCCGGATCCGTGCCGGCGCCCGCCAGCGACCACAGCAGGCGGCCTTGCGTGTGGCCCTGGATGCGGTCCAGGCTGCCGTGCAGCAGCTGTGCGCCCGTGCCGAGTCCGGCGGCCAGGCTGGCGAGATCCGGCACGTGCTCGCCGCTGCTGGCATAGTGCAGTTCGGCGATGCGCCGGTGCGGCCCCGCCGGCGGCTCGGGCAGCAGCCGCGCGACGATGTCTTGCGGCAGTTCCGGTGTCAGCGGCGCCAGCAGCGCCTGCGTCGCCGCGTGTTGCGGCTGGCCGAATACCTGCCATACGGGCCCAGCTTCGGCAATGGCGCCGCACTCCAGCACCAGCACCTGGTCGCAGATTTCGCGGATCACGCGCATCTCGTGCGTGATCAGCACGATGGTGAGCCCGAGGCGCCGGTTGATGTCGCGCAGCAACTGCAGGATCGATTGCGTGGTTTCAGGATCCAGCGCGGATGTGGCTTCATCGCACAGCAGGATCTCGGGGTGGTGTACGAGCGCGCGCGCAATGCCGACACGCTGCTTCTGTCCGCCCGACAGGCGGCCGGGATAGGTATCGTGCTTGCCTTCGAGGCCAACCAAGGCGAGCACCTCGTCCACGCGCCGCGCAATGGCGTCGCGCGGCACGCCGGCTACCTTCAGCGGCAGCGCCACGTTTTCGCGCACCGTCTTGGCCGAAAGCAGGTTGAAATGCTGGAAGATCATGCCGATACGGCGGCGCAGTGCCACGAGTCCGTTTTCGTCGAGCGTCGCGATATCCTGCCCGTCGACCAGCACGCGTCCATCCGTCGGAGCCTCGAGCCGGTTGATCGTGCGCAGCAGCGTGGATTTTCCGGCGCCGCTGCGCCCGATAATGCCGAAGATGCCGCCGCGCGGTATTTCAAGATCGATGTTGCTGAGTGCCTGGACGACACCGGCGCCGCTCGCATAACGCTTGCTCATGCGTTCGAAGCGAACGGCGCCGGTCGCAGTCCGCGCATGGCCCTCACACGTGGCGGTGGCGGCGTCGGAGCGTGTCGCGACGGGCAGGAGCCCGCGGCGCAGCAATGCAGTGGTCATGCTCATGGCAGTCCCTTGTCTGTCACGGCTGCGCCTTGAGCCACGGCAGGCTGTACAGCTTGTCGTTGTTGGCGTAGGACGTGCCGAGCTGCTTGCGGACCGCTGGCGAGTCCTGGTAGATCTTCACGAAGCGCGCCACGCGCGGATCGGCGGCGTTGTCTTCGCGCGTGACGAAGCGGATCGCGAAATACGTATCGTCGATGCCCGAGTACAGCAACCCGGCACCGGCCACCTGGGCCTTGCCGGCGTTGACGAAGTGCGCGGGGTAGCCCTGCGCCAGGTCTACGTCGTCCAGCGCGCGGACCAGTTGCGGTCCCTCTATCTCGATCAGCTTGAGCTTCTTCGGATTCGCGACGATGTCGTTGACGCTGCCTTTTGCGCCCACGCCGTCGCGCAGCTTGACGAGGCCAGCCTTCTGCAGCAGCAACAGGCCGCGGCCCTGGTTGACCGGATCGCTCGCCACGCCGACGCGCGCGCCTTCCTTCAGCTCGTCGAAGCGCTTCACGTGGCTCGAATACAAGCCGATGTTCGGCAGTACGCCGAGCGCCACGCTGCGGAACTTGTAGCCGCGTTCCTTGACGGCGTTGTCGAGGAACGCCTGGTGCTGGAAGTAGTTCACGTCGAGGTCGCCGGACGACAGCGCGACATTGGGCGTGGTCCAGTCCGTGAACTCGACGACCTTTACATCGAGGCCCTGCTTGCGCGCTTCGGCGGCTGCTACTTCGACTGAGTCAGCGAGCGCACCCGGTGTGACGCCGATGCGCAACGGCGCGGCATGGACGGCCGGCAGCAGCGCCAGCGAAGCAAACAGGGCGGCAACGGTGGCCGGCAGGAGGCGGGAGATCTTCAT